>JAIUOX010000190.1 GCA_020160955.1 Pseudomonadota bacterium | reverse complement strand
CAAGTTCGACCTCAAGAGCCTGCGCACCGGCATCATGGCGGGCTCGCCGTGCCCGATCGAGGTGATGAAGAAGGTGCAGAGCCACATGCACATGCACGAGGTGACCATCGCCTACGGCATGACCGAGACCTCGCCGGTGTCGACCCAGTGCGCCACCGACGACCCGGTCGAGAAGCGGGTCTCGACGGTCGGCCAGGTGCTGCCGCACATCGAGATCAAGATCGTCGACACCGAGGGCAAGGCGGTGGCGCGCGGCGAGACCGGCGAGTTCTGCACCCGCGGCTACTCGGTGATGAAGGGCTACTGGAACGACCCGGAGAAGACCGCCGAGGCGATCGACGAGGCCGGCTGGATGCACACCGGCGACCTCGCCACGATGGACGACGAGGGCTACGTCAACATCGTCGGCCGGCTGAAGGACATGGTGATCCGCGGCGGCGAGAACGTGTACCCGCGCGAGATCGAGGAGTTCCTCTACCGCCACCCGAAGATCCAGGACGTCCAGGTGATCGGCGTGCCGGACCAGCGCTACGGCGAGGAGATCTGCGCCTGGATCAAGCTGCACGAGGGCTCGGAGGCGACCGCCGACGAGATCCGCGAGTTCTGCAAGGGCGAGATCGCCCACTACAAGATCCCGCGCTACATCGAGTTCGTGCCGGAATTCCCGATGACCATCACCGGCAAGATCCAGAAGTTCGTGATGCGCGAGCAGACGATCGAGAAGCTGGGGCTGAAGGCGGCGAAGACGGCCTGACAAAGGTCCCTCGCTGCGCTCGGGATGACAGGCGCTTTTCTTGTCATCCCGAGCGCAGCGAGGGACCTTTCAAGCCTACAGGTGCGCCTTCAGGAACATCCGGATGTGGCGCAGCGCCAGCGGGATGCGCTCGGGGATGTCCTTCCACGGGTAGAGGCTGACCTGCGCGTTGGGCGCCAGCATCGCCGACTCCATCGCCACCGCGTAGGGATGCGGCGGGATGTCGTCGGGCAGCACCAGCACCGGTGTCTTGCACGCCTTCACGAAGTCGCGGCTGACCGTGAACACGAAGTCGGAGTTGGCGCGGTACATCTTCTCGAGGAAGGCGTTGGTCTCGGCCTCGGTGATCTCGGGCCGGCGGGCGCGCAGGGCCGGCGCCCAGTTGGCGCTGTTGTTCTGGTAGAACTGGTCGGGCAACTCGGGGCGATGGCCGCTCGGCTGGGTCAGCACGCCCGCCACCACGCGCTGCGGCGCGCGCTTGATCAGGTTCCAGATGAACGGGCCGCCGATGCAGTAGCCCAGCACCATGAAGCGGTCGATGCCGAGATGGTCCATCAGCCCGAGATGGTCGTCGGTGAAGGCGTCCCACGGCCGGTCGACCTCGAGCGGTCCGGTC
This sequence comes from Pseudomonadota bacterium, assembly GCA_020160955.1. Lineage (GTDB taxonomy): Bacteria > Pseudomonadota > Alphaproteobacteria > Reyranellales > Reyranellaceae > Reyranella. The sequence continues at coordinate 3,782 of JAIUOX010000190.1, read as the reverse complement.
GACTGGCCGCCGTTGGCGTTGCGCAGGTCCGCGGCGATGCAGCGGAAGCCGTCCCTGGAGAACTCCTTCAGGGCGTTGAACGGGTGCGTGGCGTCGAGCCCGGCGATCGTCGAGTTCAGCCCGCCGCCCGGGATCACCAGCAACGGGAAGCCCGAGCCCATCTCCTCGTAGCGGATGCTGACGGGACCGCGCTGGTAGATCGGCATGGCATTCCCCCTTTTCCCTTCATTTTCCTCCCCACGCAGCAGCGTGGGGAGGTGTCCGCGCAGCGGACGGAGGGGTCATGCTCATGACGCCCTCGCACAGTGAGGTCCGACCCCTCCGTCGCCGAAGACGGCGACACCTCCCCGCGCTCGCGCGCAGGGAGGAAATTCCTCTACTTCAGGCCGACCAGGCGGCGGACGACGTCGAGCTGGATCTCGGCGGCGGCAATCATCTCGGATACCGGCACCGACTCGTTGGCGGCGTGGCCCTGCACGCCCGAGCCGGGGCCGAAGTTGATGATCTCGATGCCGTCGTCGGCGTAGTAGCGGCCGTCGCTGACGCCGGTGGCGTTCAGGAACTTCACCTTGCGGCGCGAATGGGCCTTCACGGCGGCCTCGAAGGCGCCGACGGCGCGGCCGTTCTCCGGCGCGAAGAAGCCGTTGGTGCCGGTCAGGAATTCCACCGAGTACATCGCCTTCGGCTCGCCCGCCTTGTCGATCACCGACTTCAGCTCCTTGAAGGCGTCCTTGACCTTCTCGTTGGGCAGCAGGCGGCGGTCGATCTCGACCGTGCAGGCCGACGGCACGACGTTGGTGTTGTGGCCGCCGTGGAACATGCCGACGTTGACCGTCGACTTCATGGCGCCCTTGACGCGCTTAGGCAGCACCTTGTCGTAGTGCGCCTGCAGCGCCCCGACCAGCCGCATCATGCGTAGGATGGCGTTGTCGCCGCCCGACGGGTTGCCGGCATGCGCGGCCTTGCCCTTCGTGGTGATCTTCGCCCACATCACGCCGCGCTCGGCGACGATCAGGTTGTTCTCGGTCTGGGCCCCCAGGATCAGCGCGTCGGGCCGCACCCGGCCGCTCTTGCGCAGGAATTCCATGCCGTCGGGACCGAGGTTCTCCTCGTCGGCCACGAAGGTGAAGACCAGCTCGCCGCTCTCCGGCCCGCCGCGGCGCGCGATCTCCTCGGCCAGCCACAGCTGCACCGCCATGCTGCCCTTGCAGTTGCCGGCGCCCAGCCCGTAGACCAGCCCGCCCTTGACCAGCGCCTTGAAGGGATCGCTCTTCCAGTTGGCGCGCTCGCCGACGCCGACCGTGTCGACGTGGGCATTGAAGGCCACGACCGGGCCCTTCTTCTTGCCCTTGAGGCGGGCGACGACGTTGTCGACGCCCTTGGTCTTGGTCGCGATCTCGACCTTGTAGCCGGCCTTGCGCAGTCGCTTGGCGGCGTAGGCGCAGATCTCGACCGAGGTGCCGGGCGGGTAGGGGCTGGGCAGCGCGATCAGGTCGGACAGGATGGCGACCAGGTCGGACGCGAGCTTCTTCGACATAGGGAGTCCTCGAACGTTGTCGGTTAGCGGTTGGCCAGGTCTTCCAGCACCTCGACCAGCACCCGGGCGCCGGCGGCGAGGTCGGCCGGGGTGGCATTCTCGGCCTCGTTGTGGCTGATGCCGCGCTCGCACGGCACGAAGATCATGCCGGTGGGGCAGAGATGGGCGACGTGCATGGCGTCGTGCCCGGCCCCCGACGGCATGTCCATGTGGGACAGCCCGAGCGCCGCCGCCTTGGCGCGCACCAGGTCGACGACCTCGCGGGCGAAAACCGTCGGCGCGACGTTGGTCACGCGCTCGATCCCGGCGGGGCAGGGTGCGGCGAGGCGGCCGACGATCCCCGCCAGCTGGCCCTCGTGCGCTTCCAGCACCGCGTCCTCGGGGTGACGCATGTCGATGGTGAAGGTCACCTTGCCCGGCACGGTGTTGGGCGAGCCGGGCAGCACCTCGACCCGGCCGATGGTGAAGCGCAGCATGTCGTCGGCATCGGTCGTCGCCGCGTACATCGCCGCGGCGATGCGGGTGGCGGCGGCATAGGCGTCCTTGCGGGCGGCGCGCGGCGTCGTCCCGGCATGGGCTTCCTCGCCGGTGATCGTCACGATGTAGCGGCGGCTGCCCTGGATACCGGTGACCACGCCGATCGTCCGCGCCTCGTTCTCCAACCGCGGCCCCTGCTCGATGTGGGCCTCGACGTAGGCGCCGACCGGGAAGCCCGGCGGCCCGTCACGCAGCGGCGCCGGCGCGGCCTTCAGCGTGGCCGCCAGCGCGTCCTTCAGCACGACGCCTTCCCAGTCGCGCTGCTGCAGCATGTCCTCCAGCCGGTACTGGCCGGCGAACACCGCCGAGCCCATGGCGCCGGGCTGGAAGCGCGAGCCTTCCTCGTTGGTCCAGGCGACGGCGATCACCGGCCGGCGGGTCGCGACGCCGGCATCCTCCAGCGCCTCCAGCGCCTCGAAGGCGGCCAGCACGCCGTACATGCCGTCGTAGCGGCCACCGGTCGGCTGGCTGTCCATGTGCGAGCCGCTCATCACCGGCGGCGCGGCGGGATCGCTGCCCTCGCGGCGCACGAACAGGTTGCCGATGGCGTCGGTGAAGATCGCGAAGCCGCGCGCCGCTGCCCAAGACGCGAGCAGGTTACGCGACGCCGCGTCCTCGGCCGACAGGGCCTGGCGGTTGACGCCGCCCCCGGGCAGTCCGCCCAGCCGGGCCATGTCGACGTGCCGCTGCCACAGACGATCCTCGCGAACGGCCTTGGCACCGCTCATGCATTCTCTCCGCCCTTGTTGGCCGAGCTATAGCGGCCCCATAGTCGCGCTTCAATCCAAGAGGACCGCCCGAGGACCGTATGCACAACCACCTTGACCGCAACCTGATCGGCTACGGCCCGACCCCGCCCGACCCGCAATGGCCGAACGAGGCGCGCATCGCGGTCAGCTTCGTCCTGAACTACGAGGAGGGCGGCGAGAACACCATCCTGAACGGCGACGAGGCCTCGGAGGTCTTCCTGACCGAGACCCCGGGCGGCACGCCGATCGTCGGCGGCCGCGACCTGTCGACCGAGTCGATGTACGAGTACGGCAGCCGCGCCGGCTTCTGGCGCATCCTGCGCCTGTTCGCCGAGCGCGACATGCGCTTCACCTCGTGGGCGGTCGGCTGGGCGCTCGAGCTGAACCCGGCGGCCGGCAAGGCGATGGCCGAGGCCGGGCACGAGGTGGCGAGCCACGGCTGGCGCTGGATCAACTACAAGGACTTCACGCTCGAGCAGGAACTCGACCACATGCGGAAGGCGGTGAAGGCGATCACCGATACCGCCGGCAAGCCGCCGGTCGGCTGGTACACCGGCCGCTTCGGCATGAACACGCTGGCGGCCGTGGTGAAGCACGGCGGCTTCCTCTACTCGAGCGACTCCTACAGCGACGACCTGCCCTACTGGGTGCGGGTCGAGGGCACGCCGCACCTGGTGATTCCCTACACGCTGGAAGTGAACGACATGAAGTTCGGCGTGCCGCCCGGCTTCACGGCCGGCGACGGCTGGCTGCAGTCGATGAAGGACAGCTTCGACGTGCTCTACGCCGAGGGCGCGCGCAGCCCCAAGATGATGTCGATCGGCCTGCACTGCCGGCTCGCCGGCCGGCCGAGCCGTGCCGCGACGCTGGCGCGCTTCATGGACTACGTCGCGTCCAAGCCGAAGGTCTGGGTGGCGACGCGCGAGGAGATCGCGCGTCACTGGCAGAAGGTGCACCCG
>JAIUOX010000019.1 GCA_020160955.1 Pseudomonadota bacterium | reverse complement strand
CGCGAGGCGTGACCGCACCTGCTCGAAGAACTCGCGCGAGTTCAGCAGGCCGGACAGGCCGGTCTTGGGCAGGATGGCATCGGCCTCGATGACGTCCCACTTGCCGCCGTCGAGCGCCAGCGCGTGGCGGCCGTCGGCGACCACGACCTCGAACTTGGGCGTGCCCAGCAGCCGGTCGACGCCCGATCCCGGGTTGAGAGCGCGGTAGACCTGCAGCGTGTCCATCACCGGCTTCACGATCTCGATGACGCGCACCCGGTCGGTGTCGGGCCGCAGGCCGGCGGCGTAGGGCGTGCCGCCGGTGCCCGAGCCGATCACCAGCACGCGCCTGGGCGCCGGGTGGGTGAGGGGCCCGATGCCGCCGAGGAAGGCATGCACGGTGTGGAACGGCAGCCAGCTCTGCGAGTGGCCCTGGATGTACAGGCGGCCGTCCTGCGGGTTGGCCATCTTGAGCAGGCTGAGACCGGTCTTGTCCTCGGCGACGATCGCCGGCTCGGTCGTGAGCCCGTGCAGGCGGCGCCAGAACGCCTCGCCCGGCGGGAAGAAGGCGAGACCGAGCGCCAGCAGGAGCGCCGGCGGCCATGCCCAGCGGCTGTCCGGCGCCGACGTCACCTGCAGCAGCGCAAAGGCCAGCCCGATCACCGACAGCAGCTTCAGCGTGCCGGCGGTGCCGGCGAGGTCGAGCAGCAGCAGGCCGGCGACCAGGCTGCCGGCGCTGTTGCCGACGATGTTGGCCAGCTGCACCAGCCCGACCCGCTCGCCCAGCCGGCCGATGTCGCTCTGCACCGCCTTTTGCACGACCGGGAAGGAGAAGCCCATGACGAACGACGCCGGCAGCACGACGATGGCCAGCAGGGCGGCGATGACCGCGATGTCCGCCGGCTGGCCGGTCATGACGTCGCGGTCGGCGAAGCTGTCGGGCAACCAGCCGAAGCCGATCGCGCCGTAGACGGCCCACGCGCCGGCCAGCGCCAGCGCCGTCGCGAGGCCCTGCATCAGGAAGAAGAAGCGGCGCGGGTCGGCGATGCGGTCGATGGTGCGCGCGCCGACCAGCAGGCCGGCCGCGTCGCCCAGCAGGAACACCGACAGGACCAGCGAGAAGCTGTAGCCGTTCGACTGCAGCAGCACGCCGACCAGCCGGTACCAGACGATCTGCAGGGCGACGATCAGGAAGCCGCTGATGAACACCAGCAGCGCCCAGCGCAGCACGGTCCGGTTGTCGGCGCCATCGAGGGCGCGCGGCGCCGGCGCGGGTTGCGGGGCCGCGTCGCCGAGGCCGCGCGCCAGCAGCAGCCCGCCCGCGGCGACGGCGAGGTTGATCGCCGCGCCGATCTGCACCGCGCGGTCGAAGCCCACCGTGCCGATCAGGAACCAGCCGCCGACGAACGCGCCGACGCCGGCGCCCAGCGTGTTGACGCCGTACAGCCCGCCGATCAGCCGGGCCGAGCCGGCGATCTCGCGCACCACCGCCCGCGACAGGAACGGCAGCGAGCAGCCCATCAGGAAGGTCGGCCACAGCAGGCTGGCGAACACCACGGCGAAGACCGCCGCGCGCGACGCCGACAGCGGCAGGAACTCGCGGTAGATCACGTCGTGGTAGAGCCACGGGCTGGCGACGGCGAAGACCGCGATGCCGACCTCGCAGGCGGCGAAGGCCAGCAGCGCGCCGCGCCGCGACAGCCGGTCGGCGACCAGGCCGGCGGCCAGGCTGCCGAGGCCCAGCCCGAGCAGGAAGGCGCCGACCACCAGCGCCGCGGCGATCGTGTCGGCGCCGGCGAACAGCGCCAGCAGGCGATGCCAGGCCGTCTGGTAGACCAGCGCCGCGGCGCCGGAGAGAAAGAACAACCCGAACAGCACCGCGCGCGTCGCGCGGTCTGCCCCCGCCCCCTGCTTCATGCAGGCACAGTGACGCAATCCGTCGCTGGCGTGCAATCACATGTCCGTCTAGGACAGCCCGCGATGGGAAAAAGGAAGGGCGACAAGGTCGACGGCTGGGTCGTGCTCGACAAGCCGCTGGGACTGGGCTCGACCCCGGCGGTCGGCCGGGTGCGGCGGCTGTTCGGCGCGCAGAAGGCCGGCCACGGCGGCACCCTCGACCCGCTGGCCACCGGCGTGCTGCCGATCGCGCTGGGCGAGGCGACCAAGACCGTCCCGTTCGTGATGGACGGCGCCAAGCAATACCGCTTCACCCTGCGCTTCGGCGAGGCGCGCTCGACCGAGGACCTCGAGGGCGATGTCACCGCGACCAGCCCCGCCCGGCCGGACGACGCGGCGATCCGGGCCGCCCTGCCGACCTTCACCGGGACGATCCTGCAGCGCCCGCCGGCCTACTCGGCCCTCAAGGTCGACGGCCAGCGGGCCTACGACCTCGCCCGGGCCGGCGAGACAGTCGAGCTGGCGCCCCGGCAGGTGGTCATCGAGCGACTGGAGCTGGTAGCCCGGCCGGACCCCGACCACGCAGATTTCGTGGTCGACTGCGGCAAGGGCACCTACATCCGGTCGCTCGGCCGCGACCTCGCCCTCGCCCTGGGCACCGTCGGGCACCTCTCGGCGCTGCGCCGGACGGCCGCCGGGCCGTTCCGCGAGGAGGCGGCCATTTCGCTTTCCAAACTGGAGGCCCTCGGGCATAGTCCCGCGCTTCTCGGGGCCCTGGCTCCCGTGGCGACCGCGCTGGACGACATCCCGGCGCTGGCCCTCGCGGAAGCCCAAGCGGACCGGCTGCGCCAAGGCCAGCCGGTGCTCTTGACCCGGGACGCACCGCCGTCCGGCACGCTGTTGCGCGCCGAGCTCGGCAGCAGGCTGGTGGCGCTGGTCCGTTCGGACGGCGTCGCTCTCAAGCCGGTGCGCGTCTTCAATCTTTAGTCATATGGAGAACACCGATGTCGATTACAGCCGCGCGCAAGGCGGAGCTGATCAAGTCGTACGCCCAGGCCGAGGGTGACACCGGTTCGCCGGAAGTCCAGGTCGCGATCCTGAGCGAGCGCATCTCGAACCTCACCGAGCACTTCAAGGGCCATGCGAAGGATCACCATTCGCGCCGCGGCCTGCTGAAGCTCGTCGGCCAGCGCCGCCGGCTGCTCGACTACCTGAAGGCCAAGGACAACAAGCGCTACGACTCGCTGATCGAGCGCCTCGGCCTTCGCCGCTGAAATCGGGGCCCCGTCTCCATCCGAGGATGGACCGGGGCCTCTTCGTGTCGCCTCGACCGGTTCCCGACCAACCATGGCCGGCCGGCGCGACTTCGCAGTAACCGGACGGGCAGGGGCGAGAGCAAAGGCCCGGGTCCGGTCCTGCCGATGCAAGGGCATCGGTGGGCGGCTGTCGCCAGACGGGGGCGAACGCCGTGTTGGAAAGGAAGATGGATATGAGTGGAATGTTCCAGGTGTTCCGCAAGGAACTCGAGTGGGCCGGGCGCAAGCTCGTGCTCGAAACGGGCAAGATCGCCCGCCAGGCCGACGGCGCCGTGCTGGCGACCTACGGCGGCACGACCGTGCTGGCGACCGTGGTGTTCGAGAAGAAGCCCAAGCCCGGGCTGGATTTCTTCCCGCTGACGGTGAACTACCAGGAGAAGGCTTTCGCCGCGGGCAAGATCCCGGGCGGCTTCTTCAAGCGTGAGGGCCGTCCGTCGGAGAAGGAAGTCCTGACGTCGCGCCTGATCGACCGGCCGATCCGGCCGCTGTTCCACGAGAACTACAAGAACGAGACGCTGGTCGTCATCACGACGCTGGCGCACGACATGGAGAACGACCCCGACATCGTGTCGATGGTCGCCACGTCGGCCGCGCTGACGATCAGCGGCGCGCCGTTCCTGGGCCCGATCGGCGCCGCGCGCGTCGGCTACCTCGACGGCAAGTTCGTCATCAACCCGACGCTCGAGCAGACCAAGAAGAGCGATCTCGACCTGATCGTCGCCGGCACCAAGGACGGCGTGCTGATGGTCGAGTCGCAGGCCAAGGAACTGTCCGAGGACGCGATGCTGTCGGCGGTGATGGAAGGCCATCGCTCGTTCCAGCCGGTGATCGACGCGATCATCCAGCTGGCCGAGCATTGCGCCAAGGAGCCGCTGCCGCTGACCGAGCCGCCGGCCGCCGCCAAGACGGTCGCCGAGCGCCTCAAGGCCGAGATGACGGCCAAGATGGCCGCGGCCTACAGCGAGACCCAGAAGCTGGCCCGCCAGGCCAAGGTCGCGGCCGTGAAGGACGAGGCCAAGAAGCTGTTCGAGGGCGATGACGCGGCGCTGGCCGTGTTCGGCGAGCAGTTCGGCAACCTCGAGGCCGACGTCGTGCGCGGCGCCATCCTCGACACCGGCAAGCGCATCGACGGCCGCGACACCCGCACCGTCCGCCCGATCGAGGCGGAGGTCGGCGTGCTGCCGCGTGCCCACGGTTCGTCGCTGTTCACCCGCGGCGAGACCCAGGCACTGGTCGTGGCCACGCTCGGCACCGGCCAGGACGAGCAGATCATCGACGCGCTCGAGGGCGAGTACCGCGAGAACTTCATGATGCACTACAACATGCCTCCGTACGCGGTCGGCGAGGTGCGTCGCATGGGTTCGCCGGGCCGTCGCGAGATCGGCCACGGCAAGCTGGCGTGGCGCGCGCTGCGTCCGCTGCTGCCGGGCAAGGACAAGTTCCCGTACACGATCCGCATCGTGTCGGAGATCACCGAGAGCAACGGCTCGTCGTCGATGGCCTCGGTGTGCGGCGGCTCGCTGTCGCTGATGGATGCCGGCGTGCCGCTCGAGCGGCCGGTGGCGGGCATCGCGATGGGCCTGATCAAGGAAGGCGAGCGCTTCGCCGTCCTGTCGGACATCCTGGGCGACGAGGATCACCTCGGCGACATGGACTTCAAGGTGGCCGGCACCGACAAGGGCATCACCGCGCTGCAGATGGACATCAAGATCACCTCGATCACCGAGGAGATCATGAAGGTCGCGCTGGGCCAGGCCCGTGACGGCCGCCTGCACATCCTCGGCGAGATGTCGAAGGGCCTCGGCGGGGCGCGCGATTCGGTCAGCCAGAACGCGCCGCGCATCACGCAGTTCACGATCCCGAAGGACAAGATCCGCGAAGTGATCGGCACCGGCGGCAAGGTGATCCGCGAGATCACCGAGCAGACCGGCACCAAGATCGACATCGAGGACGACGGCACCATCAAGGTGGCGGCGGTCGACGCCAAGCAGGGCCAGGCCGCGATCGACTGGATCAAGGGCATCGTGGCCGAGCCGGAGATCGGCGTGATCTACAACGGCAAGGTCGTGAAGACCGTCGAGTTCGGCGCCTTCGTGAACTTCCTCGGCGCCCGCGACGGCCTCGTCCACATCTCGGAGCTGGCGCCGCGTCGCGTCGCCAAGGTCACCGACGTGATCAAGGAAGGCGACCAGGTGAAGGTCAAGGTCCTCGGCGTCGACGACCGCGGCAAGGTCCGCCTGTCGATGAAGGCGGTCGACCAGGAGACCGGCGAGGACATCTCGAACAAGCCGCGCGAGGATGCGCCTGCCGGCGAGTAAGCTTCGCTTCGATCGAAACGGAAACGGCGGCCCACGGGCCGCCGTTTTTGTTTGAGAAGGGTCCCTCGCTGCGCTCGGGATGACAGGGACTTTGCTCGCGACGACAACGAACCCCCTGTCATCCCGAGCGCAGCGAGGGACCCTTGCTCAGCCCTGTTCGCCGTTCTCCATCGGCGGCATGCCGACCGCGTGGTAGCCGGCGTCGACGTAGTGGACCGTGCCGGTGACGCCGGCGGACAGGTCCGACATCAGGTAGAGCGCGGCGCCGCCGACGTCGGTCAGCTCGATGTTGCGGCGCAGCGGCGAGGCCTCGCGCGACACCCGGTAGACGTAGCGGGCGCTGCCGATCACCGCGCCGGCCAGGGTGCGCATCGGGCCGGCCGAAATCGCGTTGACGCGCACGCCCTGCGGGCCGAGGTCGGCCGCGAGGTAGCGGACGCTGGCCTCCAGCGCCGCCTTGGCGACGCCCATCACGTTGTACGACGGCATGACGCGCGTGGCGCCCTCGTAGGTCAGCGTGACCAGGCTGCCGCCGTCTGTCATCAGCGGCAGCGCGCGGCGCGCGATCTCGGTGAACGAGTAGCAGGAGATCGTCAGGCTGCGCTGGAAGTTGGCCTTGGTCGTGTCGACGTAGCGGCCTTTCAGCTCCTCCTTGTCGGAGAAGGCGATGGCGTGGACGACGAAGTCGATCTTGCCCCACTCCGCCTTGAGGCGGGCGAACAGCCGGTCGAGGCTCTCCTCGCTCTCGACGTCGGCTTCCTCGACGATCTTCGAGCCGAGCTTCTCGACCATCGGCAGCACGCGCTTGCCGAACGCGGCGCCCTGGTAGGTGAAGGCCATCTCGGCGCCGGCGGCATGCAGCGCCTGCGCGATGCCCCAGGCGATCGAGCGGTCGTTGGCGACGCCCATCACGAGGCCGCGCTTGCCCGCCATCAGCTTCGGCACCGGGGGAAGCTCGACGGCGCGGGACACGGGACCGGGCGCGGCAGCGGAAGCCGTCCCGCCGCCCGAGGCGTCGGGGGCGGCGGAGAGGGGTCGGTTCTCGGGCATGGGTCCCCGGTTCAGTGGTCGTAGCGCGAGAACAGCAGGCAGGCGTTGGTGCCGCCGAACCCGAAGCTGTTAGACATCACGGTGTTGAGGCCGGCGTTGTCGACCCGCTGGCGCACGATCGGGTAGTCGCCGACGCCCGGGTCCGGGTTCTCGACGTTGGCCGAGGCGCAGACGAAGTCGTGCTTCATCATCAGCAGCGAGTAGATCGCCTCGTGCGCGCCGGTCGCGCCCTGGCTGTGCCCGGACAGCGACTTGGTCGAGCTGACCAGCGGCAGCTTCTCGGCGCCGAACACCTGGCGGATGGCATCGAGCTCGGTGATGTCGCCGACCGGCGTCGAGGTACCGTGGGTGTTGATGTAGTCGACCGGGGCGTTGCGCCGCGGTCCGCCCGGGAAACCGCCGAGCGCCAGCTTCATGCAGCGCACCGCGCCCTCGCCGGAGGGCGCCACCATGTCGGCGCCGTCGGAGGTCGCGCCGTAGCCCGTCACCTCGGCGTAGATCTTCGCGCCGCGTGCCTTGGCCGTCTCGAGGTCCTCGAGCACGACGATGCCGCCGCCGCCCGAGATCACGAAGCCGTCGCGGTCCTTGTCGTAGGCGCGGCTCGCCCGGGTCGGCGTGTCGTTGTACTTCGACGACATCGCGCCCATGGCGTCGAACAGCACCGACAGCGTCCAGTCCAGCTCCTCGCCGCCGCCCGCGAACATGCGGTCGGCCTTGCCGAGCTGGATGGTCTCGACGGCGTTGCCGATGCAGTGCGCCGAGGTTGAGCAGGCCGAGCTGATCGAGTAGCTGGGGCCCTTGATGTGCCACGCCGTCGCGAGGTTGGCCGACACCGTGCTCGACATGGCGCGCGGCACCATGAACGGGCCGATGCGCTTGGGACCCTTCTCCTTGGCCGTGATCGCCGACTGGACGATCGCGCCGGTGGTCGGGCCGCCGGAGCCGGCGACCACGCCGGTGCGGTCGTTCGAGATCTCGGCCTCCGCCAGGCCGGCATCCTCGATCGCTTCCTTCATCGCCAGCCAGGCATAGGCCGCGCCGTCGCCCATGAAGCGGCGCAGGCGGCGGTCGACCAGCTCGTCGACGTTCAGCTTCAGCGTGCCGGCGACCTGGCTGCGGAAGCCCAGCTCCTTGTACTGCGGCATGAACTCGATGCCCGACTTGCCGTCGCGCAGCGACTGCACGACCTCGGCCGCGTTGTTGCCGATCGAGGAGACGACTCCCAGGCCGGTGACGACCACACGTTTCATGATGTCAGCTCGCTGCTGCCGGGGCGTCGGGCGCCCCGTCCTGGAACAGTCCGACCTTGAGGCCGGAAACCTCGTAGACCTGCTTGCCGTCGGCATGGACGACGCCGTCGGCGATGCCCAGCACCAGCTTGCGCAGCATCACGCGCTTGAGGTTCACGGTGTAGGTCAGCTTCTTGACGCTGGGCACGATCATGCCGGTGAACTTGACCTCGCCGACGCCGAGCGCGCGGCCGCGCCCGGGCGCCTTCATCCAGCCGAGGAAGAAGCCCAGCAGCTGCCACAGGCCGTCCAGCGGCAGGCAGCCCGGCATCACCGGGTCGCCCTTGAAGTGGCAGTCGAAGAACCACAGGTCAGGCCGGATATCGAGCTCGGCGACGATTTCGCCCTTGTCGTACTGCCCGCCGGTCTCGGAGATCTTCAGGATTCGATCGAACATCAGCATGGGCGGCAACGGCAGTTGCGCGTTGCCCGGGCCGAACAGGCGGCCCTTGGCACAATCGATCAGGTCTTCGAAGGTATAGCTGCTCTTCTTTTCGCTCATCACCGTCCCACGCCGCCCGCTTATCGGGGTTCGAAGCCAGAATAAGGAGCCGCATCGCCCAGCGCAAACCGCCGGGCCGGGGAACGGCGGGGGCGGCACGGGGACGCTGGGGGCTTTTCAGGCCGCCTCCACGAGCATAAATATAGGCTCACCAATGCCCGGTACCAGCCCCGACCTGATCGGCCGCCTGCGCGAGGCCGGCCTCCGCCCGACCCGCCAGCGCGTCGCCCTGGCGCGCCTGCTTTTCGAGGGCGAGCATCGGCACGTGACGGCGGAAAGCCTCCACGCCGAGGTCCGGTCGACGCGCCTGCCGGTGTCGCTGGCCACCGTCTACAACACGCTGAACCAGTTCCGCGATGCCGGCCTGCTGCGCGAGGTCGTGGTGGCGGCGGGGCGGTCCTACTTCGACACCAACACCAGCCACCATCACCATTTCTACGTCGAGAACGACGGCGAACTGCACGACTTCCCGTCGGACAAGGTGCTGGTCGAGGGCCTTCCGGCGGCGCCGCGTGGCACCGAGGTCTCGCGCGTCGACGTGATCGTCCGGGTCCGCCGCTAGGCCCTTTCGGGCCTTCTCTCCTGCGAATCGCTCGCATCTTTTAGAATTGTTCTAAACAGCCTTGACGGCTTCGTGGCGGCTTCCCAATATCCGCCCCGCGCGACCGGCAGTGCGCCGGTTGCCCGTCATTCAGCAAGGGAGAATGCCATGGCGAATCTCAAGGGATCGAAGACCGAAGGCAACCTGAAGGCCGCGTTCGCGGGCGAGAGCCAGGCGAACCGCCGTTACCTGTACTTCGCCCAGAAGGCGGACGTGGAAGGCTACAACGACGTCGCCACCGTGTTCCGTTCGACCGCCGAGGGCGAGACCGGCCACGCGCACGGCCACCTCGAGTTCCTCGAGGTCAGCGGCGACCCGGCGACCGGCCTGCCGATCGGCGAGACCTCGGCCAACCTGAAGGCGGCGATCGCTGGCGAGACGCACGAGTACACCGACATGTACCCGGGCATGGCCCGCACCGCCCGCGAAGAGGGCTTCAACGAGATCGCCGACTGGTTCGAGACGCTGGCGAAGGCCGAGAAGAGCCACGCCGGTCGCTTCCAGAAGGCGCTCGACACGCTTTCCTAAGAGGCCTCCGGGTCTTGCGAAAGGGGACCCGACCGGGTCCCCTTTTTCGTCCCGAGCATCCGACAGACCACCCGAGTACCCGACATGCGCGAAGGCAGCCTCGAAGCCCCCATCCGCCACCCCCTCGACTGGCAGAATCCCTGGTTCTGGGACGAGGCCGCGCTCGAGAAGGAGATGGAGCGCGTCTTCGACATCTGTCACGGCTGCCGCCGCTGCTTCAACCTGTGCGATTCCTTCCCGCGGCTGTTCGACCTGATCGACAACGGCCCGACCGGCGAACTCGACGGCGTCGACAAGGCCGACTACGCCTCGGTCGAGGAAGCCTGCACGCTGTGCGACATGTGCTTCATGACCAAGTGCCCCTACGTGCCGCCGCACGAGTGGGCTCTCGATTTCCCGCACCTCATGCTGCGCCATCGCGCCGTGCAGGCGCGCAAGAACGGCATCGATTTCGTCGAGGGCCAGCTGGCCGACACCGACCGCACCGGCCGGCTGGGCAGCTTCACCGCCGGCATCGCCAACTGGGTGACCGACGAGAACAACAAGCTGACGCGCCCGGCGCTGCAGAAGTACGCCGACATCCACCACGGCGCGCGGCTGCCGAAGTATGCCGGCGAGACCTTCGAGACCCGCGCCCGGCGCGAGGGCGCCGAGGTCAATGCCGAGGCGCCGGCCTTCGGCAAGCGCAAGGCGGTGCTCTACGCGACCTGCTTCGTGAACTTCAACAACACCGGGATCGGCGCCGCCGCGCGCGCCGTGCTGGCCAAGAACGGCGTCGAGACCGAGGTCGTCCACCCGGCGTGCTGCGGCATGCCCAAGCTGGAACTGGGCGATCTCAACGGCGTCGCCGACCAGGCCGCCAAGGTGACGGCGGCGCTGCTGCCGTGGGTCGACAAGGGCTACGACATCATCGCGCTGACCCCGTCCTGCGCCCTGATGCTGAAGTTCGAATGGCCGCTCCTGCTGCCCAAGGACCCGGCGGTCGAGCGGCTGGCCGCGGCGACCTTCGACATCTCCGAGTACGTCGTCGACATCGCCAAGAAGGAAGGGCTGGCGCCCGGCCTGCAGACGATCGACGGCGGCGTCAGCGTCCACCTCGCCTGCCACGCGCGCGCCCAGAACATGGGCGCTAAGGCCGCCGAGATGCTGCGCCTCGCGCCCAAGACGCGGGTCGCGGTGATCGAGCGCTGCAGCGGCCACGGCGGCATCTGGGGCGCCCGCACCGAGAATTTCGAGACGGCGGTCAAGGTCGGCAAGCCGGCCGCCCAGGCCGCGATCAAGAACGGCACGGCCTACGTCGCCTCGGAATGCCCGCTCGCCGCCGATCACCTGATGCAGGTGATGGAGATGACCCACGGCGAGCAGGAACTGAAGCCCTCCCGCGCCAACCACCCGATCGAGTTGCTGGCGCTTGCCTATGGACTGACGGTGACCCCGCGATGATTGCCCGACAGATCGACGCGTCCGCGATCCTGCCCGCCGCCGAGTACGCCAAGGTGCGCGCCGACCGGCGCAAGCGGATCACGGAGATCAAGAAGAACCGCCGCCTCGAGGTGGGTCCGTTCGCGACCTTCTACTTCGAGAACTACGACACCATGCTGCACCAGGTGCACGAGATGCTGTTCATCGAGAAGGGCGGCGCCGAGCAGCTGCCCGACGAGCTGGCGGCCTACAACCCGCTGATCCCGAAGGGCAGCGAACTGGTCGCGACGGTGATGTTCGAGATCGACGACCCGCTGCGCCGCGCCCGCGTGCTGGGCAACCTCGGCGGCGTCGAGCACAAGGCCTTCATCCGCGTCGGCGGCGAGGTCGTGCGCGGTGTGCCCGAGGACGACCAGGACCGCACCCGCGACGACGGCAAGGCCTCGTCGGTGCAGTTCATCCGTTTCCCCTTCACCGCCGCGCAGGTCGCGGCGTTCAAGGGCGCTGCCGGCGACGTCGTGGTCGGCTTCGACCATCCCAACTACGGCCACATGGCGGTGATGCCGGCCGCGGTGCGCGAGGCGCTGGCGCAGGACTTCGCGTAGTCCAAGGGTCCCTCGCTGCGCTCGGGATGACAGGCTGTTCTTGTCATCCCGAGCGCAGCGAGGGACCTTTCGCTTTCACCCTTCTCAATACGTGATCCGCAGGATCAGCACGATCGGGTCGCCCGGCATGTTGGCCGGGATCGGCGGGAACGGCGAGCCGTTGCGGATGGCGTCGAGTTCGGCCGCGTCGACCGCGGCGCGGCCGCTCGAACTGTCGAGGCTGACCGACATCACCGAACCGTCGCGCGCCACCGTCACCCGCGTCACCACGCGGCCGTGCTGGCCGCTGGCGCGCGTCGAGTGGGCGCGCGCGCGGTACGGCTCGAGGTGGCGGAACAGCCGCGACAGGTAGTCGTTGCGCTGCCGCCCGACGCCGGCCAGCTGGTCGGCGGCATCCGGTCCGGGGATCGGGGCTGGGATCGAGGCCGGTGGCCGGTCGGGCGGCGGCCGCGCCGGGGTCGGCGGCGTCGGGCGCGGCGGCAGCGGCAGGGTGCGCTGGACCGGGCGTGGCGGCTGCGGCCGCGCGAACTCGCGCGCCGACGGCGCGGGCGGCGCCTCGGGCACCGGCGGCACCGAGAACTCGTAGCGGGGCAAGGCGGGCTCCGGCGTTGCGCCGGGCGGCGCCAGTGCGACCTGGGGCTCGGGCGGCGGCGCCGGCACGGGGGCGGGCGCATCGGGCGGCGCGGTCGCCGGGCTGGAGGCCTCGGCCTCGGGCGGCGGTCCCTCGCGCGGCGGCAGCTGCAGGCCGACGTTCGACGGCGAGTTGTCGAACGACACCATGATCGGCTCTTCCGGCTTGTCGGGCGCGGGGAACGGCGGCACCAGCCAGACACCGACCGCCACCGCGGCGTGCAGCATCACCGCCAGCACGAGGGCGAGGGCCGGCATGGGCGCCGCGCGCGACGGGGCGAGGCTGGTGTCGGTCACGGTGGTCCCGTTCTACGACCGCCGGCGCCCGGCGGCTAGGCGCGGGTCCCGCTCAGTTGCTGCGCTTGAAGGCGAGCGGCAGGCTGAACGTGTGCTGCGCGCCCAGCTCGTCCGGCATCGGCGGGTAGGGCGAGGCGGCGCGCGCCATGGTGAGCGTCGCCTGGTCGAGGCTGGCGTTGCCGCTCGACCGGTTGAGCCCGACATCGATCAGCCGTCCGTCGCGGGCGATCACCAACCGCAGCACGACGGTGCCCGACTCGGTCAGGGCGTTGCGCACGAATTGCTGGTGCGCCGACAGCTTGTTGGCGACCTGCCAGATGTACTGGTCCTCGGCGCGCTTGCTGCCATACGACTGCGCCGGGTTGACGAAGTTCGGCGCCTGGCGCGCCGCCTGCTGCTGCTCGGCCGGCGTGCGTTGCTGCGGCGCCGTCGACAGGGGCGACGATCGCAGCGCCGGGTTCTGCGGCGTGTGGACCGGCGGCGGCGGCGCCGGCTGGACGCGCGCCTGGGTCGGCGGCGGCGCCGGGGGCGCGGGCGGCGGTGGCGCGGCCGGGCGCGGGATCTCGCGTGCCGTCACCGGCGGTGGCGGCGCGTCGACCGGCGGCAGGGCGCTTTCGAGGGTCGGCGAGGGCGGCGGTGGCGGCGGGGGAGGCGGCGGCGTGGTCGCCATCGCCTGCTGCTGCGGTTCCGGCGGCGGCTCGGCCGGCGGCGGCTCCGCCTTGGTTTCCTCGACCGGCGGCTTGGGCGGTTCCGGTTGGGCGGCCTTGGGCTCGGGCGTTGGCGGCTTGGGCGTCTCGGGCAGCCCCGTGCCGGGCGGCAGCTTCTGGTCCTGGCTCGGCCCGACCGGGGCCAGGCCCATGCGGATCGGCGGCGCCGGCGGCACCGGGGCCGGCCGCGCGACCGGCGGGGGAGGCGGTGGCGGCGCGGCGGCGGGCGCGGCCGGCGGCGGCGTGGGCTCGGCCGGGGCGGGCGTCTCGGGCGGCGTCTCGACGGGTGTCTCGGCGGGCGGCGGCGGCGCGTCCAGGCTGATCTCGATGGCGTCCGGCGTGGTGTCGACCGGCTGCAGCGGCGACACCCAGAACAGCGCCGCCGCCACCGCCACGTGCAGCAACGTCGCCAATGCCACCGCGGTCGGCGACATGTGCTCGTAGCGCTCGTGGGTCAGGCTGACGGCGTGGGTCACGTCGCGTGTTCTAGGCCGAGGCGCGGCCGGCCGCTAGTTGATCGGTTCCGACTTGTAGACGCCCCACATGCCGGTGCGCTCGATCCAGCCCGAGACGCCGCCGACCTTGACCCGGCACCAGTCGCCGGCACAGGACCGGATCTCGCCCATCACCTCGGGGTCGAGCTTGGCCACCAGTTCGGCCGAGCTGGCCGGGGTCTTGAGCAGGGCCGCCTGCTTGGACGGGATGATGAAGGTGCGCTTGCCGGTCAGCAGGCTCTGGTGGACCCAGCCGCTGGCGCCCTGCCAGTCGCGGATTTTCCGCCAGTTCTCGTACTCGGCGACGATCTCGACCGGCATCGTCTTGCGCTTGAACACCCACTCGATCGGGTAGCGCGCGCCCGGCCCGGTGCGGACGTTGACCTCGTCGGACCGCAGCGAGGCGAAGCGCGGGATCGGCAGGCCGGAGCCCTTGCGCTGGGCCGCGCCGGGCGTGTCGGCGGCGTGGGCGACGCCGCCGGCGCCCAGCCAAAGGGCCACCAGGGGCGCCAGACACGCCAAAAGCCGGACCGCCGAAAGAATTCGCATCGACACAAAGATACCTTAAATCTCTGCTTCGGGCGACAAGTGTTTGAAACGGCGTGCTTTTCCGTCGCGCGGCCGGCTGGGCGGCGCGGCTGGACAAATTGCGCCCGGTGTTGCTAATCGGGCTGACACTCCTCTTGCCGCCCGGTACCGATCACATGCCGTCCAGTTCCAAGAAAAAGCCGCTCGTGATCGTCACCCGGAAGCTTCCGGAAGCGATCGAGACGCGGCTGATGGAGCTGTTCGACACGCGCCTCAACCCCGACGACAAGCCGCTGACCGCCGCCCAGCTGGTCGAGGCGGTGCGCAGCGCCGACGTGCTGGTGCCGACCGTGACCGACCGGATCGACAGCCGGGTGCTCAGCCAGGCCGGCCCGAACCTCAAGCTGATCGCCTCGTTCGGCACCGGCGTCGACCACATCGACCTCGACACCGCGCGGCAGCGCGGCATCACCGTGACCAACACGCCCGGCGTGCTCACCGAGGACACCGCCGACATGACCATGGCGCTGGTGCTGGCGACGGCGCGGCGGATGGGCGAGGGCGAGCGGCTGGTGCGCGCCGGCCAGTGGACCGGCTGGAGCCCGACCGGGATGCTGGGCTCGCGCCTGCTCGGCAAGCGCATGGGCATCGTCGGCATGGGCCGCATCGGCCAGGCGCTGGCGCGGCGCGCCAAGGGCTTCGGCCTGGCGATCCACTACCACAACCGCAAGCGCGTCCATCCCGACGTCGAGCGCGAGCTCGAGGCGACCTACTGGGAAAGCCTCGACCAGATGCTGGCGCGCATGGACATCGTGTCGGTCAACTGCCCGCACACGCCGGCGACCTTCCATCTCCTGTCGGCGCGGCGGCTGAAGCTGATGAAGCCGACGGCGATCATCGTCAACACGGCGCGCGGCGAGATCATCGACGAGAACGCGATGGTGCGCATGCTGAAGGCCGGCGAGCTCGGCGGCGCCGGCCTCGACGTCTACGAGCACGAGCCGCAGATCAACCCGAAGCTGCTCGAGCTCGAGCGCGTCGTGCTGCTGCCGCACATGGGCTCGGCCACGCTCGAGGGCCGCATCGACATGGGCGAGAAGGTGCTGATCAACATCAAGACCTTCGCCGACGGCCACAAGCCGCCGGACCGCGTCCTCGCGACGATGTTTTAGGCGAAAGAGAAGGGTCCCTCGCTTCGCTCGGGATGACAGCGTTTTCTTGTCATCCCGAGCGAAGCGAGGGACCTTTCGGTTTCACAAATCCCCCTCGACCATCTCGCGCGCGCGTTCCTGGATCAGCACGTCGCGCGCCGAGCGGCCGACCTGGGCGCCGACCAGGATGGTGAGCGAGGTCCAGTACATCCACACCATGATCGCCGCGAAGCCGGCGGTCGCGCCGAACGCCGAGGCGATCTTGGTGAACTCGAAGTACAGCACCAGCGCGCGGTTGCCGGCGGCGAACAGCAGCGCGTTCACCAGGCCGCCGATCAGCGCGTAGCGCCACGACACGCTGCCGCTCGGCAGCCACTTGTAGATCAGGGTGAAGAACACCGAGAGCAGGCCGTAATGGACGAAGCCCGAGATCGCCGGGCCGATCCACTGGCCGAGCACCGGGAACCGCTCGAGCGCGCCGGCGTAGGCCGACAGCAGCACGCTGGCCAGGATGACGGCGATCAGCAGCAGGCCCAGCACCACCATCAGCAGCAGCGCGATCAGCCGCGACTGCAGGCTGGCCAGCACCGGGTGCAGGGCGCTGGTCGCCTGCCGCGCATGCGACGGCGGGGTGTGCCAGATCGCGTTGATGCCGTCGTCGAGTTCGACGAACACGCGGCTGCCGGTATAGATCAGCACCACCGCGCCGATCATCGCCGCCATGCCGCCGCCGCTGAACAGGTCCTGCGAGGCGAAGCGGCGGATGCCGACCAGCTGGTCCGGGGTCAGCACCGTGCCCAGCGCGTCGAAAACCGCCTGCTGCGCCATCAGGCGGCCGACGATCGGCTCGGCGATGGCGATCGAGAAGATCATGATCGGGCCGATCGCGAACATCGTGTAGAAGGCCATCGCCGCCGCCGAGGTCGACAGCCGGTTGGTGAAGAACCCCGTGCCGGCCGAGACCGCGATGTTCCAGAGGATGGCAGGCAGGTTCATCGCGGGCATGTCTCAGCGCAAGTGGGCAATGGCGTTGGCGTAGTACGCGAGGACCGGACGCTCGGTTGCCGCCGGCGAGAACAGGCCGGCCGCCGTCTCCTCGACCAGGCGGCGCAGCGCCAGCATGCGCAGGCCGACGTGGAAGGCGTAGTCGCGGTCGTCGCGCGGCAGGTAGAGGCGCGCGCCGCGGTCCTCGAAGTGGGCCATCAGGGCACCGGCCCGCACCTTCAGCTCCAGCTCGTCGAGTGGCCGCTCGGCCTCGAGCAGCACCGTGGCCAGCAGCGACACCGGTAGCACCGGCACGAGCCGGGCGATCTCGCCCATCAGGTCTTCGGCCAGCCGGCCGATCACCGCGAAGCGCGCAGCGTGGTCGAGGGCGCGCAGGTCGCCGCTGCCCTCGGCGCCGTGCGCCGCCGCGTCCGCCGCCAGCCACGCGCGGGCCGAGACCGGGGCGCCGAAGTTCACGCAGGCATAGCCGAAGCGGTACCAGCGGCCGCGCAGCATCAGCCCGATCTGGCGGGCCCAGAACGCGAGCGTGGTGCGCGCCGCCGCGGCGAAGCCGACCTTGCCGGCCTCGGGATCGAGGCCGCGCAGCAGGGTGCGGTCCTCCAGCACGCGGTCGTAGTTCAGCGCCACCGGCACGAACACGATGTCGTGGCCCGAGGCCGGGTCGAACGACTTCAGCATGTAGTCGAACAGGCCGAGCCGCGGCTCGCGCAGCCGGCCATCGCGCGACAGGCCGCCCTCGGGATACATCGCCTGCGCGACGCCCGCCTCGGTCGCCATGTGGACGTAACGTTCGAGCACCCGGCGATAGACCGGGTTGTTGGAGTTGCGGCGCACGAAGTAGGCGCCCATCGAGCGCACCAGCTGCTGCAGCGGCCAGATGCGCGCCCACTCGCCGACCGCGTAGGACAGCGCCGTGCGCTCGGCCGCGAGGAAGGCGACCAGCACGTAGTCCATGTTGGAGCGGTGGTTCATCACGAACACCACGGTGGTGCCGGGCGCGACGCCGGCCAGCGTGCGCTCGTCGGCGAAGCCCAGCCGCACCCGGTAGAGGAAGCGCGCCACCGCGCGGGCGATCGAGTAGCCGACGCGGAAGTAGACGTAGGCGTTGAAGGTCGGGACGATCTCGCGGGCGTAGCGGCGGACCTCCTCCATCGCGACCTCGCGCGGCTGGCCGGTGGCGCGGGCATGCTCGTTGGCCGCCGCCACCACCTGCGGGTCGTAGACCAGGCGATCGATCAGCACCTGCCGCTTGGTCAGCTGGAACGGCTTGATCTCGACGTCGAGCCGCTGGTTGACCCGGTCGATCAGGCGGTTGAGGCGGCGGCGCACGAACCACCGCCCGCTCGGGATCAGCAGCCGGTCGAGCAGCGACCAGGCCGCGAACGCGACCAGCGCGACGAACAGCCAGAGCGGGACGGTGACGGGCTCGCCCATCGGCCGAGCGACCGGCGGATCAGTACTGCTGGAGGCTGAACCCGGCGAACACCAGCAGGGCCGAGACGGCCAGCAGCAGCAGGGTGGTCAGCACCGCGCCCAGCAGGCGGCCCTTCGGGATCAGGCCCAGCATGCCGCCGGCGTGCAGCACGCGCGCCACCAGCAGCACGACGGACAGGATCGCGGTGACGCGAAAGCCGTGGAAGTCGCTCGCCATGTAGATCAGCAGCAGCAGGAGCGGCGTGAACTCCACGAAGTTGCCGTGGGCGCGGATCGCCGCGATCATCTCGGGGTCGCCGCCGTCGCCGAGGTTGATCCGCTTCTGGCCGCGCAGCCGGCCGACCTGCAGCGTCAGCACGACGCCGAGCAGGCCCAGCAGGCCTGCGCATACGAAAAAGACTGGCATCCCGGCGGTCTCCCCCTCGATTCGCCGGCATTGTATGGCCATATTGGCGGCAGGCGAAACAACTCGCGCGCAAGCAAGGGAAGCACCGCCATGTGGCAGTATCTTCGCAAGAAAGTAGAAATGCCGACGGCCGACCGGGCGCTGCCGGGCCGTGACCGGCCGGCCTTCGCCGTGCCGACGCAGCACTTCGTGAACGGCAACCGCCTGCAGCCGCCGTTCCCGGCGGGAACCCAGGCCGCGATGTTCGGCATGGGCTGCTTCTGGGGCGCCGAGCGCAAGTTCTGGGAGACGCCCGGCGTCTACGCCACCGCGGTCGGCTACGCCGCCGGCCTGACGCCGAACCCGACCTACGAGGAAGTCTGCTCGGGCTTCACCGGCCACAACGAGGTGGTGATGGTGTGGTTCGACCCGGCGAAGACCAGCTACGCGGCGCTGCTCAAGGTATTCTGGGAGAACCACGACCCGACCCAGGGCATGCGCCAGGGCAACGACGTCGGCACCCAGTACCGCTCCGGCATCTACACCTTCTCGCCCGAGCAGAAACAGGAGGCCGAGGCCTCGCGCGCCACCTTCCAGCGCGCGCTGGCGGCCAAGGGCTACGGCGCGATCACCACCGAGATCATCGATGCGCCGACGTTCTTCTACGCCGAGGACTATCACCAGCAGTACCTGGCCAAGAACCCCGGCGGCTACTGCGGGCTGGGCGGCACCGGCGTCAGCTGCCCGATCGGCCTGAAGGTCCAGGCGGCGGAGTGAGATAGAGAAGGGTCCCTCGCTGCGCTCGGGATGACAAGGAAGCGCTCGGGATGACAGGCAACACTGTCATCGCCAGCCTTTCTCTGTCATCCCGAGCGCAGCGAGGGACCTTTCACGCTACGCGACGAGCTTCGCCAGCGCCGCGACGAACCGGTCGAGCTCTTCCTCGGTGTTGTAGACGTGCACCGAGGCGCGCATCACGTCCTTGAGTCCGCGGCCCTTGAGGTCGAGGCGCGACGAGAACTGGGTCGAGACCGTCACGTTGATCGCCTGCGCGCGCAGCTTCGCCTTCAGTTCCGCGTGGTCGTGGCCCTCGACCGCGAAGGTCACGATGGCGCCCTTGACCTGCCCGAGATCGGCCGGCGTCACGCCCTTCACGCGGGCCAGCCGCGCCCGCAACCCGTCGGCCAGCGTGCGCAGCCGTGCCCAGATCGCCTCCATGCCCAGCTCGTTGGCCTGGTCGATGGCGACCTTCAGCCCGATCACGCCGGCGAAGTAGCGCTCCCAGTTCTCGAAGCGGCGGGCATCGGCGCGCACGGTGTACTCGTTGTCGCCGGTCCACTTGGCGGCGTGGTTGTCGAGCAGCAGCGGCTCGATGTGCGCCGTGCTGCGCCGGCGGGCGTAGAGGAAGCCGGTGCCGCGCGGGCCGCGCAGGTACTTGCGCCCGGTGACCGACAGGAAGTCGCAATGCAGCGCGTCGACGTTCACCGGCAGCTGGCCGACCGACTGGCAGGCGTCGAGCAGGTACAGCACGCCGCGATCGTGCGCGATCTTGCCGACCGCCTCGGCCGGCTGCACCAGCCCGCCCTGGGTCGGCATGTGGCTGATCGAGACCAGCTTGGTGTGCGCATCGATCATGTCCTCCAGCGCCTTCACGTCGATCTGGCCGTGCCGGTCGTCCGGCACCACCACGATCTCGGCGCCGGTCTTCCGCGCGACCTGCAGGTAGGAGATGTAGTTCGAGGAGTACTCGCTGCGGCAGGTCAGGATGCGGTCGCCCGGCTGGAAGTCGAGCGAGTAGAAGGCGAGGTCCCAGGCGCGGGTGGCGTTCTCGACGAAGGCGATCTCGTCCGGCGCCGCGCCGATCAGCGTCGCCGCGGCCGGGTAGAAGCCCTCGAGCTGGGCCTCGGCCTCGGCGGCCGCCTCGTAGCCGCCGATCTCGGCCTCGCGCCTGAGGTGGCCCACCGTGGCGTCGAGCGTGCGCTGGCTGGGCAGCGCCGAGCCGGCGGCGTTGAGGTGCAGCACGTGGGCGCAGCCCGGGGTTTCGGCGCGCAGCGCGGCGAGGTCGAGGGTCACGGTCGGGGCTTCCCTGGTGTATGATCGCCGGCATGGCGGTGCCCGGCGGCCTGTTGCGTTTCTTCCTGCCTAAAGAGGCTCCCGAGCCCGAGCAACTGAGCATTGCTCATGCCGGCGATATCCTGCCCGTCACCTTCGTGCGCAGCGCGCGGGCGCGCCGCGTCTCCTTGCGCGTCGACGTCGCGCGCCGCCGCATCCTGCTGACCGCGCCGCTGCGCATGGCCCGCGGCACCGCGGTCGGCTTCGCCAATGCCCAGGCCGGCTGGATCGCGGCGCGGTTGAAGCGCCTGCCGCAGCGCCGGCCGTTCGTCGACGGCGCCGAGGTGCCGCTGTTCGGCGTGCCGCACCGCGTCCGCCACCGTGCCGACCGGCGCGGCACGGTGTGGCGCGAGGACGGCGAGATCCACGTCGCCGGCCAGGCCGAGCACCTGCCGCGCCGCCTGCGCGACTGGCTGACCGCCGAGCTGCGTGGCGAACTGGTGCCGCTGGTCCACGCCAAGGCGGGACGGGTCGAGCGGCCGGTCAAGCGCATCAGCCTGCGCGACAGCCGCTCGCGCTGGGGCAGCTGCGGTCCCGACGGTGGCCTGTCCTTCTCGTGGCGCCTGGTGTTCGCGCCGCCACCGGTGCTCGACTACCTGGTGGCGCACGAGGTCGCCCACCTCGTCCATCTGAACCACAGCGCGCGCTTCTGGTCGCTGGCCGAGGCGCTGTGCGACGGCCCGATGGCCGAACCGCGCGCCTGGCTGCGCGCCAACGGCGAGACGCTGCTGCAGTATGGTTGAGTGAAGGGTCCCTCGCTGACGCTCGGGATGACAAGAATGCCTGTCATCCCGAGCGCAGCGAGGGACCTTTCATTTCGGCCACAGGGCCAGTTCCTCCGCCCCCGGCCGCTCGAACATCGACTCGACGAAATCGAAGATCGGGCGCGGCACGACCAGCGAGAAGGTCTCGCCCTGCTCGGCGTTGCGCGCGGCGACGCGGCGCCAGCGTTCGTCGGCCGGCACGTCGAGGAAATGCAGCGCTACGCCGACGCCGGCCGCGGCGGCCTGGTCGGCGAGGCGCCGGCGGTCGTCGCGGCGCAGGAACGACAGGTCGAGCACCGACGGCACGCCGCGGCGCGCGGCGTCGAGCGCTTGGGCGACGATGCGTGCCTCGCAGCGCCGCACGCGCTCGACCACCCAGCCCCATTGCGGCGGCTGCGGGCTGTCGGGACCGAACAGGCCGGTCATCCACTCGTCGATCGAGAAGCGCAGCCCGCCGACCTGGTCGGCCAGCTTCAGCGCGTAGGTCGTCTTGCCGGCGCCGACCCCGCCGCAAACCATGTGGAGCAGCGGCGTCATGACAGGCCGTCCTTGGCCAGCGTCAGCGCATGCTGCCGGATGTCGGCCGGCCAGGCGGCGACCAGCGCCTCGAAGCGGTTGCGGTCGCCGGCGAACAGCGCGCGCGTCGCCTCCTCGTAACCGGCCGCGTTGCCGGCGATGGCGGCCATGAAGCGATAGGCCGCCTCGCGCGCCCGCTTGGCCGGGTCGGGCCCGACGCGTCGGGCCGCGTCGACCAGCCGGCGCAGCGTGACCGAGGCGCCGCCGGGCTGGGTCGCCAGCCAGTCCCAGTGCTGCGGCAGCAACGTCACCTCGCGCGCCACCACGCCGAGCTTCGGCCTGCCGCGGCCGCGCGCTCCGGGCGGTGGGGCGGCGGGCGCCGGCGTGCCGTAGACCGGGTGGGTCGCCAGCCGCTCGATCGCCGCTTCGTCGCTGTCGCCGAGGTCGAAGTCGACGCCGTGGCCGGTCGTGTCGTCGAACACGAGCAGGCGGTCGGCGGGATGGGCCGCGCGGTGGCGACGGAGCGCCACGACGACGGTGGCGGGCGGGCCGGCGGCGAGGCGCCGGTCGCCCGCGAAGGCGGTACAGGTTTGGGTCATGTTTTTATCCGGGCGAATATATGGAGAACCGCTGCCGCCCGTCAATATCGCCCGGATAAAAATTAGCCGAAGCGGCCCGGGTCGCAGGCCGCCAGGGCCTCGGGCAGCGCCTCGCCCGCCATCTGCTTGGCGATCAGGCGGCCGGTCGCCGTGGCCAGGGTCAGTCCGACATGCTGGTGACCGTAGCCGCAGTAGACGTTGGCGAGGCGCGGCGCCCGGCCGATCGCCGGCCGGAAGTCGGGCAGCGACGGCCGCTCGCCGATCCAGCGGCTGGTCTCGGCGCCGCCGACGCCGGGGAAGATGTCGCGCAGGTGGCGGACCAGGAGATCGGCGCGATGCCACGACGGGGGCTGGTGGGGCGCCGCCAGCTCGACGGTGCCGGCGACACGCAGCCCCTCCTGCATCGGCGTGATGAAGAAGCCGCGCTCGGACGGGCTCACCGGCATGGTGAAGCGCACGTTGTCGGGCGCCAGCATCACGTGGTAGCCGCGCTCGGCGACCAGCGGCGCGTTGAAGCCGAGCAGGCGCGTCAGCTCGCCGGAGGCCCGCCCGGCGGCGATCACCACCGCCTCGGCCGGCAGCGACCGCTCGGTCAGCTCGACCGCGGTGACGCGCTGGCCGTCGCGCGCGAAGCCGCGCACGCGGCCGCGCACGATCGTGCCGCCCTCCTCGACGAAGCGCTCGGCCAGCGTCGCGACCACGCGGTACGGGTTGATGGTGTGCATGCCGTGGCCGTAGTAGACGCCGCGCACGATGTGCGCGCAGAGGCCCGGCGCCAGCGCGCGCGCGCCGTTGCCGTCGACGATCTCGAACTCGGTGCCCTTGGCCTTCTGCAGCGCGCGCTCCTCGGCGCCGTCGAGGAAGGCCTGCTCGCTCTCGTAGACGTAGAGCATGCCCTGCGAGCGGAACAGGTCGCCCAGCCCCGACGCCTGGATCTCGGC
This sequence comes from Pseudomonadota bacterium, assembly GCA_020160955.1. GTDB lineage: Bacteria > Pseudomonadota > Alphaproteobacteria > Reyranellales > Reyranellaceae > Reyranella. The sequence continues at coordinate 30,429 of JAIUOX010000019.1, read as the reverse complement.
CTTCCACGCGATGTTGGCCTCGGCCATCAGCGGCCCGAACGAGTCGACGCCCTTCTGCACCTCCGCGGCGCTGGCCGATGCCAGCGCGAAGCGCGCCATCCACGGCAACAGCTTCGGCAGGCTGGGTGGATGCACGGTCAGCGGCCCGTTGCGGTCCATCAGCATCTGCGGAATCTTCTTCAGCGTCGACGGCCGGGCCAGCGGCAACACGTGGTCGATGGCGATGAAGCCGGCATTGCCGAACGAGGTGGCGCGACCGGGCTCGTCGCTGTCGACCAGGGTGACGCGGCGGCCCTCGCGCTGCAGGGTGCGGGCAGTGGCGGTGCCGACGACGCCGGCGCCGACCACGACGATGGAATTCTCGCTGGACATGCGAGGCAAGGTAGCACGCCCCGCGCGCCGGCGGGCTGCGGCAAGCAATTGATTCGCCGGCCGAAATCACTATCTACGGCGGATGCTTTCCTCCGAAAATCCGGCCTCTTCCGGTTCCGCCTCGCCCGGCTGGCACGCCACCACGATCCTCTCGGTCCGCAAGGGCGGGCAGGTCATCATGGCGGGCGACGGCCAGGTCTCGATGGGACCGACCATCGTCAAGGGCAACGCCAAGAAGGTCCGGCGGCTGGGTACCGGCGGCATCCTGGCCGGTTTCGCCGGCTCGACCGCCGACGCCTTCACCCTGTTCGAGCGGCTGGAAGCCAAGCTGGAGCGCCACCCCGGCCAGCTGCTGCGCGCCTGCATCGAGCTCGCCAAGGACTGGCGCACCGACCGCTACCTGCGGCGGCTCGAGGCGATGATGGCGGTGGCCGACAAGGACGTGTCGCTCCTGCTGTCGGGTTCAGGCGACGTGCTGGAGCCGGAGGGCGGCATCATCGCGATCGGCTCGGGCGGCAACTACGCGCTGGCCGCGGCGCGGGCGCTGATCGATGTCGAGGGCATGGACGCCGAGGCGATCGCGCGCAAGGCGATGGGCATCGCCGCCGACATCTGCGTCTACACCAACCACAATCTCGTCATCGAGAAGCTTTGATCGCCATGAGCAACGACTTTTCCCCCCGCGAGATCGTCTCCGAGCTCGACAAGCACATCGTCGGCCAGCAGGAGGCCAAGCGCGCCGTGGCGATCGCGCTGCGCAACCGCTGGCGCCGCCTGCAGCTGCCCGAGGCGCTGCGCGAGGAAGTGCTGCCGAAGAACATCCTGATGATCGGCCCGACCGGCTGCGGCAAGACCGAGATCGCGCGCCGGCTGGCCAAGCTGGCCGACGCGCCGTTCCTCAAGGTCGAGGCGACCAAGTTCACCGAGGTCGGCTACGTCGGCCGCGACGTCGAGCAGATCGCGCGCGACCTGATGGAAGTGTCGATCGACATGGCGCGCGAGCGGCTGCGCAAGGACGTCCGCGCCAAGGCCGAGCTGGCCGCCGAGGACCGCGTGATCGACGCGCTGTGCGGCGCCAATGCCAGCGAGGAAACCCGCCTGCGCTTCCGCCACAAGCTGCGCGCCGGCGAGATGGCCGACCGCGAGATCGAGGTCGAGGTCGCCGACCAGGGCGCGCCGATGTCGTTCGAGGTGCCCGGCCAGCCGGGCGCTTCGGTCGGCATGATCAATATCGGCGACATGCTGGGCAAGGCGTTCGGCGGGCGCACCAGGAAGCGCAAGATGACGGTCGCCGAGAGCTACGAGACGCTGATGCGCGAGGAGAGCGACAAGCTGCTCGACCAGGAGCGGGTGGTGCGCGAGGCCCGCGAGTCGGTCGAGCAGAACGGCATCGTGTTCATCGACGAGATCGACAAGATCACGGCGCGCAGCGAGTTCCGCGGCGGCGGCGACGTCAGCCGCGAGGGCGTGCAGCGCGACCTGCTGCCGCTGATCGAGGGCACCACGGTCAACACTAAGCACGGCCCGGTGAAGACCGACCACGTGCTGTTCATCTGCTCGGGCGCCTTCCACCTCTCCAAGCCGTCCGACATGCTCCCCGAGCTGCAGGGCCGCCTGCCGATCCGGGTCAGCCTGGCGTCGCTCACCCAGGACGACTTCAAGCGCATCCTGACCGAGCCCGAGGCCAGCCTGGTGAAGCAGTACAAGGCGCTGATGGCGACCGAGAAGGTCGAGCTCGACTTCCGCGACGACTCGATCGACGAGCTGGCGCGCCTGTCGGCCGACATCAACCAGACGGTCGAGAATATCGGCGCCCGCCGCCTGCACACGGTGATGGAGAAGCTGCTCGAGGAAATCAGCTTCACCGCCTCCGACCGGCCCGGCCACAAGGTCGAGATCGACGCCGCCTACGTGCGCGAGCGCGTCGGCACGCTGGCCAAGGACGCAGATCTTTCGAAGTTCGTGTTGTAGCGCGGCCTCACAGGCAATACGCCGCCACGAGGTCGACGAGGTACGCCGGCCCGTTGAGGCCCCACATCACGAACGACAGCAGCACGGCCGCCGCCACGAGGGCGGCGGGGGCCCAGACGATCGGGGACCGCCAGGCCGAGGTCATGCCGCCTGCGGCAGCGGGGCAGGCGCGGGACGGACCAGCCGCTCCTCGACGATCGGGAAGTGCAGCAGCGCGGAGACCAGGCCCAGCGCGATCGCGATCCACCACATGGTGTCGTAGTTGCCCTGCACGTCGTAGAGGCGGCCGCCGCCCCAGCTGCCGAAGAAGCTGCCGACCTGGTGGCCGAAGAACACGAAGCCGTTCAGCATCGTGAGATGCACCGGGCCGAAGATGAAGCCGACCAGCGCGGTGGTCAGCGGCACGGTGCCCAGCCACAGGAAGCCCAGCGCCGCCGAGAAGGCCAGCACCGAGGCGGCCGAGATCGGCGTCAGCACGAAGACCAGGAAGACCAGCGAGCGCAGCAGGTAGAGCAGCGTCAGCAGGTTCTTGCGCTTGTGCGTGCCGCCCATCGAGCTCCACAGGATGGTGCCGACGATGTTGAACAGGCCGACCATGCCGATCGCCCAGCCACCCAGCTCGGCGGGCGTCAGGCTGACGCCGAACAGCGAGAGGCCGATGCCCTTGTCCGAGATGTAGGCCGGCAGGTGGCCGCCGACGAAGGCGACGTGGAAGCCGCACACGAAGTAGCCAACGACCAGCAGGACGTAGCTGCGCTGGCTGAACGCCTCGGCCAACGCCTGGCGCGCCGTCTGGCCGCCGCCGCCCGCCCGGCGGTTGGCCGCGATCTGCTGGTTGTCGTTGAGGCCGGCGGCCAGGAGGATCATCAGCACGGCCAGCGTGGTGAGCGCCCACATGGTCGGGCGCCAGTCGCCGAAATAGCCCTGCAGGACGGCCGCCAATGGCACGATGAAGAACTGGCCGAACGAGCCGCCGGCCGAGCAGATGCCGACCGCCAGCGCCTGCTTGGCCGGCGGTGCGACACGCAGGATGACGCCCAGCACCGGTCCGAACGAGGCGGCCGACAGGCCGACCCCGACCAGGACATTGCCGAGGATCAGCATCCAGCCGTCGTGCATCAGGGCGGTGACGACCATGCCCGCGACGTAGATCACGCCGCCGCCGGCGATCGTGATGGCCGAGCCGTAGCGGTCGCACAACCGTCCCGCGAAGGGCGCCACGGCGCCCATCAGCAGCATCGACAGGGCGGTACCGAAGGAGAACAGCTCGCGGCCGACATGCAGCTCGGCCGACACCGGCTTCAGGAAGATGCCGAAGCTCTGGCGCACGCCGAGGCCGATGGTGAGGACGAGAAAACCGCACCAAACGGCGGTCCAGTAGGAGCGGGAGGTCATGGCGGCCAACCTGCGGCCAAGCCGCCGCCGAGACAAGGCAATCCCCGGGCGGCTTCCAATGAATTACTTCATGCCCCCACAAGCCCCGATGTGGCAAAAAGAGTCCATGGCGCGCGCGTGGTCTCACCGCGGAGGGGCGATCGGCCTGCTGGTGCTGCTGGCGGCACTGGGGACGGGCCCCTGGACCGCGCCCGCGGCGTCGGCGGCGTCGCGGCTGGAACGCGAACGCTGCAGCTTCAAGGCGCCGCGCGGCGACCGCGTCGAGTGCTTCGTGCTGACCGTGCCGGAGAACCGCGAGCAGCCCGACGGCCGCGAGATCAAGCTCAAGGTGGCGGTGCTCAAGGCCAAGCGGACGGCCGGCGCCGAGCCGATGTTCTACCTGTCCGGCGGGCCGGGCGACGCGCCGCTGGTCGCCATCGCGCCGGGGGCCGACGCGCTGGCCGAGGGCGACTGGTGGAACGAGACCGCCAACATCCGGCGCAAGCGCGACGTGGTGATCGTCAGCCAGCGCGGCGCCGGCGGCTCGACCCCCAACCTCGACTGCTTCGGGCCGCGCACCGAGCCGGCCAAGGCCCGCCGCCGCGCCGTCACCGAGGAGCAGGAGCGCGAGATCCTGACGCGCTGCCGCGCCGGGCTGGACCGCCGCAAGATCGACCTCGGCCAGTACAGCACGCCGGCCCTGGCCGACGACGTGGCCGACCTGGCGGCCGCGATGTCGCTGCCCAAGATCAACATCTACGGCGTGTCCTACGGCACGCGCTGGGCGCTCGAGGTGATGCGCCGTCATCCCGACCTGGTGCGCGCCGCGGTGCTCGACGGCGTCTACCCGCCGCAGGTCAACGGCGAGCAGAACGAGGCCGAGATCGTCAAGCGCGCCTTCGAGCGACTGTACGCCGACTGCGCCGCCGACCCGCTGTGCCGAGAGCGCCACCCCGACCTGCGGGCGACGGTCGAGGGCGCCATCGAGGCGGCCAACGCCCGGCCGGTCGACCTCACCCTGCAGCTCGAGGACGGGCCGCAGCCGGTGCAGGTCGACGGCACCAAGCTCCTGATGGTGCTGCTCCACATGATGCGCGAGGGCGAGGCGGCGCTGATCCCCGAGACGGTGGCGGCCCTGCAGAAGAAGGACGTGCGCCTGCTCAAGCTGTTCGCCGAGGACCTCGAGACCAGCGACGGCGGCCTGCTCGAGCAGAACGCCCAGCAGTTCGACGGGCTGTACAACAGCATCGAGTGCCGCGAGACCTGGTCGGCGGTCGACCGCGCCGCGCGCCGCCGCCAGATCGAGGCGACCGGCGTCTACGGGCTGAATGCCCGGACCAGCAAGTCGCCGGCCTTCTGCCCGGTGTGGCGGGTCGCGCCGGCGCCGGCCGCCGAGCGCCAGCCGGTGAAGTCGGCGGTGCCGACGCTGCTGCTGAGCGGCACCTTCGACTGGCTGACGCCGCCCGCCTGGGCGCGCGAGGCGGCGAAGACGCTGTCGTCGTCGCGCCACGTCACCTTCCGCGGCCAGGGCCACGGCGTGGTCGTGCAGGACGCCTGCGCGGCGCGGCTGCGCGACGCCTTCATCGACGAGCCCGACCCGAAGAAGCCCCTGCCGTGCCGCGCCGACACGCCGCCCAACTTCACCGCGGCGTTCGAGCGGGCGCGCAACCTGCCCTGACTACTTCAGGAGATCGGGCGCCAGCAGCCGGGGCAGGAACAGCGCGATGTCCGGCCACAGGATCATGGCGACCAGCACCAGCAGCATCGGCACCAGCATGATCACCGTGTCCTTGATCGCGTAGCGCAGGCGCACCCCGGCGACGGCGCAGGCGATCATCAGGCACAGCCCGTAGGGCGGCGTGACGAGCCCGAACGCCAGCGACACGATCGACACGATGGCGAAGTGCACCGGGTTCATGTCGACCGAGGCGGCCAGCGGCTGCAGCACGGTGCCGACGATCACGATCGCCGGGATGGCGTCGAGGAAGCAGCCGACCACGAGGAACACCAGGGCGATGAAGAAGCCGACGCCGATCGGTCCCATGCCCCACGCCGTGACGTTGGCCAGCAGCTCCTGCGGGATGCGGTAGTAGGCCAGCAGCCAGCCGAAGGCCGAGGCGGTGCCGACGCAGAACAGCGCCACCGAGGCGAGGCGGCCGGTGTCGATCAGCGCGCGGTACAGCTCCTTCATGCCCATCGCGCGGTAGGCGAAGATCGACAGCACCGCCGAGTAGAGCACCGCGACGCAGGCCGACTCGGTGGCGGTGAACCAGCCCGCCAGGATGCCGCCGACGATGATCACCGGCGTCATCAGGGCCGGTAGCGACACCCAGATCGAGCACAAGAGCTGGCGGAAGCCCTCGCGCGGATAGGTCGGGTAGCCGCGACGCACCGCGTAGATGTGCACGGTCGCCATCTGGGCGCCGGCGATCAGCAGGCCCGGCACGACGCCCGCGAGGTAGAGCGCGCCGATCGAGGTCGAGATCAGGCCGCCCCACACGATCATCAGGATCGACGGCGGGATGATCACCGCCAGCACCGCCGAGACCGCGGTGATGGCGATCGAGAAGGACAGGTCGTAGCCCTCCTTGGTCTGGGCATCGATGAAGATCTTGCTCTGGCTGGCGGCATCGGCGGTCGACGAGCCCGAGATGCCGGCGAAGAACACCGACAGCACGACGTTGATCTGGGCCAGCGAGCCGGGCCAGCTGCCGACCAGCGCGCGCGACAGCGCGACGAGGCGGTCGGTGATGCCGCCGACGCCCATCAGGTTGGCGGTCAGCAGGAAGAACGGCACCGCCAGCAGGATGAACGAGTTGTAGGCGTTGAAGGTCTCCTGGACGATCATCATCGGCCCGAGCCGCGGTTCCAGCCAGGCGAGAGGCAGGCAGGCGAGTCCCAGCGCCACGGCCACCGGCACGCGCAGTACCAGCAGCAGGAAGAACCCGCCGAACAGGATCGAGGCGGCCTCGCCGGCCGAGAACAGCGCGCCGGTCATGCGACGCTCCGGCCGAGCAGGGCGCGGGTCTCGTCGACGAACTGCTCGCCGAGGAAGACGATCCAGGTCACGCCGGTGACCGGCCACGCGATGTGGATCAGCCACAGCGGCAGGTCGGCCAGCTCGGAGGTGCGGAACCACGCGAAGCGGGTGAACTCGGTGCCGGCCCACACGAACACCAGGGCCAGAGCCAGCGTCCCCAGCCGGGCGACGATGCGGATTGCCGCCTCGCCGCGGCGCGACAGGGTCGGCCAGACATCGACCTCGAAGTGGCTGCTCTCGCGCACGCCGATCATGGCGCCGATCATCACCATCCAGATGAACAGGAAGCGCGCCATCTCCTCGGTCCAGATGTAGGACGGGATCAGGGCGGTGTAGCGCGACACGATCTGCAGCGTGACCGGCACGATCAGGATCGCGACGGTCGCCGCCATCAGCATGGTCAGGAACTGGGCGTAAAGGGCGGTGAAGCGCCGCCACGGTGACGGCGGCGCGGACTCGGACTGGGTCATGGAACCCCGCGAAGGACGGACGGTCCGGGAAGACAGGCGACGGCGGCGCGGCGGGACCCCGGGTCCCCGCCGCGCTGCCGCCGGGCTCAGTTCAGCGCGACGATCTTCGCGTAGATCGTGTCGGCGCCGATTTCCTTGGCGTACGCCGCCATCACCGGGTCGACCATCTTCTTCATCTCGGCGCGGTCCTTGAACGGGATGCGCTTGAGCTTGCCCGCCTTCTCCAGCGCCGCGAGCTTCTCGGCGTCTTCGCCGCTCTCGACCTGCCGTCCGTAGGCGCCGGCTTCCTTGCCCGCCTTGACCACGGCTTCCTGCAGGTCCTTGGGCAGGCCCTTGAAGGTCTTGCCCGAGAAGCAGATCGGCCGGATCGTGATGGCGTGCTCGGTCATCGCGAGGTTGGGCGCGACCTCGTAGAACTTCATCGACTCGACACCGGCCGCCTCGTTCTCGCCGGCCGAGATGACGTTGTTCTGGATCGCGTTGTAGACCTCGTTGTAGGCGATCACGGTCGGCGCCATGCCGGCCGCCGCGAAGGTCTTCGACCAGATCGGCGCGCCCTGGACGCGGACCTTGAGGCCCTTGATCTCGGCCAGCGTGCTCATCGGCTTGTTGATGAAGATGTTGCGCACGCCGCCGCCGGCATAGCCGACCAGCATGACGTCGGCCTTCTGCGCGATCTCGTCGGCCACCGGCTTCAGCAGGTCGGCGTCCAGCACCTTGTTCCAGTGCGCGAGGTCGCGGAACAGGAACGGCGCGTCGATGAACGGCGCGGCCTTGGAGAAGGTCGACATGTGGGCCGGCGAGACGATGCCGTAGTCGACCGCCTTGCCCTGCGCCATGTACTCGAAATACTGTTTCTCGAGGCCGAGTGACGAGTTCTTGTGCAGCACGAAGTTGATCGGCTTGCCGTAGTACTTCTTCACCAGCTCCTCGAAACGGACCAGCGCCTTGGTGAAGGCATGGTCGTCGTTGAACTGGACGGCGCCGTTCAGCGTGACGGGCGCCTGGGCCGCGGCGGTTCGGACGAACGGCGCGGCAAGGGTGCAGGCGGCCAGGCCGCCCACCAGGGTTCTGCGCTTCATGTTTCCTCCCGGGCCCGGGTTTTTTGCGATGCATCAAGGAGCCCTTGCAGAGACTATGGCACGAGTCCGCTGTTCGGTCGTGACGAGGCGTCCCCGGCCGTGCTAAATTAATTAAACACAAAATCTTGGTGAAATGAGCGTTCCGAGTTCCTCCGCTCCGTTGCTGCAACGCCCGACCTTTGGCGAGCTGTTCATGCCGAAGCTCGTGACGGTGCTGCGCGAGGGCTACGGCCTGGTCGGCCTGCGGGCCGACGCGGTGGCCGGCATCACCGTCGCCATCGTGGCGCTGCCGCTGTCGATGGCGATCGCCATCGCCTCCGGCGCGTCGCCCGAGCGCGGCCTGTACACGGCGATCATCGGCGGCTTCCTGGTCTCGCTGCTGGGCGGCAGCCGCTTCCAGATCGGCGGGCCGGCCGGCGCCTTCATCGTGCTGGTCGCCTCGGCGGTCGACCGCCACGGCATCGAGGGCGTCATGCTGGCGACCCTGATGGCCGGCGTCTTCCTGATGGCGGCCGGGCTGCTGCGCCTCGGCACCTTCATCAAGTTCATTCCCTACCCGGTCACGGTCGGCTTCACCGCCGGCATCGCCTGCATCATCTTCGTCAGCCAGGTGAAGGACCTGCTGGGCCTGACCATCACCGGCAAGGAACCCGCGGCGATCGTGCCCAAGCTCGAGGTGCTGGCCCACGCGATCGGCACCATCACGCCGGCCGCGGTCGGCCTGTCGCTGGTCAGCATCGGGATCATTGCCGGCACCAAGCGCTGGGCGCCGAGCGTCCCCGGCATGCTGGTCGCGGTGGTGGCCTGCGCCGTCGCCACCTTCGCGCTCGGCCTGCCGGTCGAGACGATCGGCAGCCGGTTCGGCGGCATCCCGTCGATGCTGCCGGCGCCGGCCCTGCCGGCCCTGTCGCTGGCCAAGGTCGAGGCGGTGCTGCCCGACGCCATCGCCTTCGCCCTGCTGGGCGCCATCGAATCGCTGCTCTCCGCCGTGGTCGCCGACGGCATGAGCGGCCGCCGCCACCGCTCGAACTGCGAGCTGCTGGCGCAGGGCGTCGCCAACATCGGCTCGGCGCTGTTCGGCGGCATTCCCGTCACCGGCACGATCGCCCGCACCGCGACCAACGTCCGCGCCGGCGCGCGCGGCCCGGTGGCCGGCATGCTGCACGCCCTGTTCCTGCTGCTGTTCATGCTGCTGGCCGCGCCGCTCGCTGCCTACATCCCGCTGGCCGCGCTGGCCGGCGTGCTGGCCGTCGTCGCCTGGAACATGGCCGAGCGCGAGGCCTTCGCGACGCTGATCCGGACCTCGCGCGGCGACGCCGTGGTGCTGCTGGCGACCTTCCTGCTGACCGTGTTCCGCGACCTCACCGAGGGCATCGTGGTCGGCTTCGCGCTGGGCGCCGCGCTGTTCATCCGCCGCATGGCCGCCTCGACCGGGGTCGAGGCCAACGCGCCGCCGCTGGTGCCGGGCGACCGCGCCGACTCGGCGGGTCCGCGCACGCCCTACGACCCGAGCCTCGCGACCGACGAGCGCGTCGTGGTCTACCGCCTGTCCGGCGCCTTCTTCTTCGGCACGGCGTCGATCCTGAACGCCGTGCTCGACCGCATCGCCGACAAGCACAAGGCGCTGGTGATCGACTTCTCGGCGGTGCCGTTCGTCGATTCGACGGCGGCCAACACCATCGCCGCGATCGGTCACAAGGCGGCGAAGCACAAGGTGCGCGTCTACTTCACCGGCGCCTCGGCGGCGGTGCGCCACACGCTGCTGGCGGCCGGCGCGCGGCGGCCCGAGGTGCGGTACCGCCAGAACATCGAGGATGCGGTGGGCGAAGCGCACTCGGTATAGTGCGTTTCCATGAAGCTGCTGCTGTCCGCGCACGCCCGCGACACTTGGGGCGCGCGCATCAAGGCCGCGCCGGACGGCGCTGATCTCGACTTCGTCACGGCGGAAGAGGCGCTGGCCCATGACGGTCCGTGCGAGGCGCCGGTCGCCTTCATGACCCGCGAGGTCACCGGCAAGTCGTCCAAGGACAACCCGACGCCCGAGCTCGCCGGCTTCGAGACCGTGCTGCGCAAGGCGCCCGGCCTGCGCTGGCTGCAGATCCACCCGGCCGGGGCGGAGCGGCCGATCTACCGCGAGCTGCGGGCCCGCGGGGTCAAGGTCACGACGGCGTCGGGCGCCACCGCGGTGACGGTGGCGCACAGCACGCTGGGGGCGCTGATCGCGCTCAACCGCCGCTTCCCGCTGCTGGCCGATGCCCAGCGCCGCCACGCCTGGGAGCCGCGGCTGGGCGAGCGCTCGCCGCGCGACCTCAAGGGCCAGGTCGCGGTGATCGTCGGCATGGGGCCGATCGGCCGCACCATCGCGATGCTGCTGAAGACGCTGGGGCTCGCGACCATCGGCGTGCGCCGCACCGCCGAGCCGGTGCCGTCGGTCGATCGCGTCGTGCCCTACGAGGCGCTGCCGGCGGTGCTGCCGGGCGCCGACTGGCTGATCCTGTGCTGTCCCGCGTCGCCGCAGACCCGTGGCCTGGCCAACGCCGCGGCCTTCGCGGCGATGCCGAAGGGCGCCTGCGTCATCAACGTGGCGCGCGGCGAGGTCGCGGTCGAGGCCGATGTCATCGCCGCCCTGCGCTCCGGCCACCTCGCGGGCGCCTACCTCGACGTCTTCGAGCGCGAGCCGCTCGACCCGGCGTCACCGCTGTGGGACCTGCCCAACGTCATCCTGTCGCCGCACACCGCCAGCCATTCGCTGGGCCAGAACGAGGCGATCTTCGACATCTTCCTCGACAACCTGGCGCGCTTCCGCAGCGGCCAGAAGCTGCGCAACGACGTCGACGATCTTTCCTGAGGCCGTAAGGGTCCCTCGCTGCGCTCGGGATGACAGCCAATTCTCGTCACCCCAAGCGCTCTTCCTGTCATCCCGAGCGCAGCGAGGGACCTTTCAACTGCCTTCCGCCAGGCTCCGGAACAGCGCGTCGCTGCGGTCGTCGGCGGGGAAGAAGCACTCGATGCGGACTTCCTGGAGGGTCACGTCCTGCGGCGTGCCCAGCGTGGCGATGGTGGTGAAGACCGACAGGGTCTTGCCCCCCACGACGAAGTCGATCGTCAGCACCGGCTGCGGCCGGTCCTCGAAGCGCAGCTTGCGGAACGACGCCGGCACGCCCGGATAGGCCATGATCTGCTCGATGAAGGCCAGCGCCTGCGGCTCGCCGCCGTCGGCCAGGATCTCGGCGTAGGTCGCCGACACGAGGTGACGCGCGACCTCCTCCCAGTTGACGATCTTCGGCCGCAGCGCCTTCGGATCGAGCAGCCAGTGCAGCACGTTCGGCGGCTGGCCGGCCGGTGGCGCCGGCGGCGCGCCCTCGAACAGCAGGCCGATGAAGGCGGTCGCCGCGGTGTTGGCGCGGCTCAGGTTCCACAGCCGGTCGATCACCACCGCCGGGTAGGGCTCCTGCTGGCGCAGCATGTGATCGATGGCGCGCGCCACCGGCGCCAGCTCGGGCGCGGCGAGGTTGGTCTCGCGGTAGGCCGGCGCGAAGCCGGCGGCCAGCAGCAGGGCGTTGCGCTGGCGCAGCGGCACGTCGAGCGCCGCCGAGAGCTGCACCACCATCTCGCGGCTCGGCCGGGCGCGGCCCGATTCGAGGAAGCTGACATGGCGCTGCGACACGCCGGACTGCAGCGCCAGCGCCAGCTGGCTGGCGCCGCGCCGCCGCCGCCAGGTGCGCAGCATCGGCCCGAACAGGTCGGGACCGGCGGAAGCGGGGGAAGGCGAGGGTCGGATCATGGCGGCCAGCCTAACACCGGCCCGCCGGCCGTCCGATTACCTGCCGCGTAATTGCTGGCGCGGCGGGGCGATGCGACCTCTGGGGCGCCGGGCCGCCATCGGGGCGGCGCCGGGGACATCCAAGGAGGACGTCATGAACGCTTCGACCGACCGCCTGCTGCGTCGCACGCTGTGGGCCAACGCCGGCCTCTCGATCGCCTCGGGCGCGGTGCTGGCGATCTTCGCCGGCCCGCTCGCCCGCCTCGCCGCGCCGGCGCCCGTCGCCGTCGCCGGCCTCGACCTGTCGGCGCTGCTGGCGCTGCTCGGCATCGGCTTCGTGGCCTTCGGCGGGCTGTGCGCGTGGGTCGCCTCGCGTGCGGTCCTGCCGCTGGCCTGGGGCCGCGCCATATTCCTGCTCGACGCCAGCTGGGTGGCGATCAGCGCCGTGCTGCTGGCCCTGCCGGGCGTGTGGAGCACGGCCGGCATCGTCGGTATTGCCGGCATGGCGCTGGTCGTGGCCGACCTCGCGATCCTGGAGTATCTCGGGCTGCGCCGGATCGCCGGGGCGGACCTGCGCCCGGCCCACTAGGAGAGGAACCGACCGATGGACAAGCTCCAGTACCTCAACGACAACCCGCTGCCGTTCGCCAGGTTGCTGGGGCTGAAGTTCGTCGCCGCGAGCGAGACGGGCGTGACCGCCGAGATGTTGGTCAGGCCCGATCTCTGCACCCGGCCCGACATCCTGCACGGCGGCGCGGTGATGGCCTTCGCCGACACGCTGGGCGCGGTCGCCACCGTGCTCAACCTGCCCGAGGGAAAGACCACCACGACGATCGAGAGCAAGACCAACTTCCTCGGGCCGGCGCCGGTCGGCAGCACGGTGATCGGCGAGACGACGCCGATCCACCGCGGCCGGCGGACGATGGTCTGGCAGACCCGGCTGACGACCGACCAGGGCAAGCTGGTCGCCGTGGTGACGCAGACCCAGATGGTGCTCTAGGGGAGGCGGCGCCGCCGCCGCGCCTCAGGCGTGCTCGCGGCGCAAGCGCACGGTCAGGACCAGCGCGCGCATCAGCATCGCGGCGGCGCACACGACGGCGCTGAGCGTCGCCCACAGCCGCAGGTCGGGGAAGCGGGCGAGGGTTCCGACGATGTCGAGCACCACGCACAGGCCGACGCCAAGGCCGACCATCAGCAGGACCTGCTTGGCCGGCTGCGAGATCATGATCTGCGGCCGGTAGAGGTCGTGCTTGAGGCCGATCATCAGGGCGCGCACGCCACCGACCACCATGCCGACCAGCGCCGCCACCAGGAACGGCCAGCGCGGCTGCCCTGAGGCGACCTGGATCAGGAACATCTCGGCGGCGACGAACAGCGCCGCCGTTCCCGGCGCGAACAGGCGCCACTGCGAGACGTAGGGGCGGCGCAGTTCGCGGATGACGAGGTAGATGCAGGCCGCCGCGGCGATGACCAGCAGCAGGTGGATGACGGACAGTTTCTCGGCCACGCGGTTACTCTACAGGGGGCGCGGTGGGACGGAGAAGGGCCTTATTGCAAGAGCGCCGAAACGAAGCTCTTGAGCGCGGCGTCGGCGTCGGACGCCGACTGGCCGCGGGCCTGCGACCAGTCGATCTGGATCGCGAGGAAGTGGTCGCGGTAGCCGGTCATCATCAGCTTGGTGAACAGGCGCGCGTTGCCCTGGTTGACCGCGCTGTAGGTGATGCAGCGGAAGGTCGCGTTGCCGAAAGTGCAGCTCGACGGCGCGGGCGGCCGCTCGAAGCCGGTGTAGCCGCCGTGGCGGACCTGCAGCTCGGCCGAGCTCAGTGCCCCCATGAACTCGTCGATTACCACCGGGTTGCCGCTGCCCGAGGGCACGCGCCGGCCGCCGTCGTAGAGGTGCACGCCGATCACCATCTTCTTGGGCGTCGAGTAGTAGTAGCGGATGCCCTGGTCGGGCCGGTTGTTGGGCGGCGCGCCGTAGTTGACCGAGCGCTCCAGCGTCGCGCCGCCGACCGAGGCGGGAAAGGCGATCTGGGTGCCGGCATGCGCGCCCGGCCTGGTCGATTGGGTCTGGGCGGCGAGGCCGGCCGGCAGGCCGAGCGCGAGGGCCGCGACCAGGCCGGCCGCGGAGACGAGGCGTCTAGACATCGAGATTGGCGACCTTCAGCGCGTTGTCCTGGATGAAGTCGCGGCGCGGCTCGACGACGTCACCCATCAGGGTGGAGAAGATCTCGTCGGCCTCGTCGGCGTGGTTGATGCGGACCTGCAGCAGGGTGCGCGCCTCGGGATCGAGCGTGGTCTCCCAGAGCTGGTCGGGGTTCATCTCGCCCAGCCCCTTGTATCGCTGGATCGTGACGCCGCGCCGGCCGGTCTCGAGCACCGCGGCGAACAGCTCGGTCGGCGAGGAGATCGTGACTTCCTTGTCGCGCGACAGGAAGGTGCCGGGCCGCTGGTAGATCGACTGCAGTTCCGGCGCCAGCGCGTCGAGCTTGCGCGCCTCGGCGCTCTTGATCAGCGGCCCGTCGATGACGTGGCGTTCCTGCACGCCGCGCAGCCGGCGGGTGAAGGCCAGGCCGCCGTCGGCCGTCGGCTCGCCGGTCCAGCCGCGCTCCAGCGGCGGGCTGACCACGTCGAGGCGGCGGGCGATGTAGTCGACGCTCTGCCGCGCCAGCACGCTGTCGGACAGGATGTCGGGATTGAGCACGCCGGCGATCGCCGCCTGCTCGATCACCGCCTGGCTGGTGACGCGGCGCGACAGCGCCAGCGGCTTCACGAGGTTGGTCACCGAGCGGGCGATGTCGACGGTGCGCCGCAGGTCGTCGCGCGTCTGCACCGAGCCGTCGCCCAGCCGGAAGGTCGCGCCCTCCAGCCCGCTGTCGATCAGGTGATCGTCGAGCGCGCGCTCGTCCTTGAGGTAGATCGCGGACTTGCCCTTGGCCGCCTTGAACAGCGGCGGCTGGGCGATATAGAGGTAGCCGGCATCGATCAGCGCGCGCATCTGGCGGTAGAAGAACGTCATCAGCAGCGTGCGGATGTGCGAACCGTCGACGTCCGCGTCCGTCATGATGATGATCTTGTGGTAGCGGATCTTCGACAGGTCGAAGTCCTCGTGCCCGATGCCGGTGCCCAGCGCGGTGATCAGCGTGCCGATTTCGGCCGAGGACAGCATCTTGTCGAAGCGCGCGCGCTCGACGTTCAGGATCTTGCCGCGCAGCGGCAGGATCGCCTGGTTGGCGCGGTTGCGGCCCTGCTTGGCCGAGCCGCCGGCCGAATCGCCCTCGACGATGAACAGTTCGCTGAGCGCCGGGTCGCGCTCCTGGCAGTCGGCCAGCTTGCCGGGCAGCGAGGACACGTCGAGCGTGCCCTTGCGCCGCGTCAGCTCGCGCGCCTTGCGCGCCGCTTCGCGCGCCGCCGCCGCCTCGACGATCTTGCCCAGGATCTTGCGCGCCTCGGCGGGATGCTCCTCGAACCACTGGCCGAGCTTGTCGCCGATCACCGTCTCGACCACCGGCCGGACCTCGGACGACACCAGCTTGTCCTTGGTCTGCGACGAGAACTTCGGGTCGGGCACCTTGACCGACAGCACGCAGGTCAGGCCCTCGCGCATGTCCTCGCCGGTCGGCTCGACCTTCTCCTTCTTCAGGAGGCCGCTCTCGCCGGCGTACTTGTTCAGCGTGCGGGTCAGCGCGCCGCGGAAGCCCGCGAGGTGGGTGCCGCCGTCGCGCTGCGGGATGTTGTTGGTGAAGCACAGCATCGTCTCGTGATAGCTGTCGTTCCACTGCATCGCGACTTCGACCGAGATGCCGTCGCGCTCGCCGCGGATCGACACCGGCGGGCTGTGCATCACCTGCTTGTTGCGGTCGAGGTACTTGGCGAAGGCCTCGACGCCGCCCTCGTAGAACAGGTCCGAGACCTTGGGCTCGGCGCCGCGCTCGTCGGTCAGCACGATGCGCACGCCGGAGTTCAGGAAGGCGAGCTCGCGCAGCCGGTGCTCGAGCGTCGAGAAGTCGAACTCGGTCTTCGTGAAGGTGCCGGTCGAGGGCAGGAAGGTGACCTCGGTGCCGTGCTTGTCGGGCGGCGCGTCGCCCACCACCTGCAGGTCGCCCTCGGGATCGCCGTGGCGGAAGCGCACGAAGTGCTCGCGGCCCGAGCGCCAGATACGCAGGTCGAGATGCTCGGACAGGGCGTTGACCACCGCCGCGCCGACGCCGTGCAGGCCGCCCGACACCTTGTACGAGTTCTGGTCGAACTTCCCGCCGGCATGCAGCTGGGTGAAGATCACGATCGCCGCCGACACGCCCTCTTCCTTGTGGGTGTCGACCGGCACGCCGCGGCCGTTGTCGCGCACCGTGACCGAGCCGTCGCCGTGCAGCACGACCTCGACCCGGTCGCAGAACCCGGCCAGCGCCTCGTCGATCGCGTTGTCGACGATCTCGTAGACCATGTGGTGCAGGCCGGTGCCGTCGTCGGTGTCGCCGATGTACATGCCGGGACGCTTGCGCACGGCATCGAGGCCGCGCAGCACCTTGATCGAATCGGCGCCGTAGTCGTCGGCGCCGGGGGTCGACTCGTGAAGGGCAGCGGGATCGTTGGTCTGGTCGGTCATGGGTCTTCTTTCGAAAAGGGGTCAGGCCGCGGCGACGGCGCCGTCGGATACCCGCAGCACCTGCGCCCGGCGGCCGAGCGGCGTGAAGAGTTCGGCGTCGGTGCCGGTCATCCAGCACTGCAGGCCCAGCGCCACCACCTCGTCGAACAGCGCGGCGCGGCGCTCGGCGTCGAGGTGGGCGGCGATCTCGTCGAGCAGCAGGAGCGGCGCGCGGCCGCGCGACAGCGCGACCAGGCGGGCATGGGCCAGCGCGATCGACACCAGCACCGCCTTCTGCTGGCCGGTCGAGCCCTCGGCGGCCGGCAGGTCGAGGTCGAGGTGGCGGACCGCGAGGTCGCTGCGGTGCGGGCCGCACAGCGTGGTGCCGGCCTCGCCGTCGCGGCCGCGGTTGGCGGCCAGCGCGGCGCGCAGCCGGTCCTCGGCGTCGAGCGCGGCCATCGTCGCGACCCAGCCATCGACCTCGCCGGCCATCGCCAGCGCGGCGCGCGGGAATGGGCCGATGCCCAGGCGTGCCGCCGCGTCGAGGCGCTGCACCGTGTCGGCGCGGGCCGCGGCCAGGGCGACGCCGTGGCGGGCCATGGTGTCCTCCAGCGCCCCGAACCAGTGCGGGTCGCGATTGCCCTCGCCCAGCAGGCGGGCGCGCTGGCGCAGCGCGTTCTCGTAGGCCGCGACGTCGCCGGCATGCTCGGGATGCAGCGCGGTGACCAGCCGGTCGAGGAAGCGGCGGCGCTCGCCCGGCCCGTCGAGGAACAGCCGGTCGAGCTGCGGCGTCAGCCACACGGCGGCGACATGCAGGCCGAGCGCGGTCTGGCTGGCGGCCGCCCGCCCGTCGATCCGCACGGCGCGGCGCAGGCTGCCCTCGGCGCGGCCGGCCTCGAGGCCGGTGCCGATGGCCAGCCGTCCCTCCGGCGTGTCGAGCGTGGCGGCGACCGCCCAGCCCGCGGCGGGAACGGTGGCGGCCGGGTCGCCGGCGGCGCCGGGCTCGGCGCCGCGCGCGCGGCGGCAGACCTCGTCGAGGCGGGCGCGGCGCAGGCCGCGGCCGGGCGCCAGGAAGGACAGCGCCTCGAGCAGGTTGGTCTTGCCGGCGCCGTTGGCGCCGACCAGCACGATCGGCTCGGGACCGCAGTCGAGGCGGAGCTGGCGGTAGTTGCGGAAGTCGGTCAGGCGCAGCTGGCGCACGGCCAAGGGGGCCGGCGCTGCGCCGCTTGCGGCGTCGGGGGCATAGGCGAGAGCGCTGCTCGGCGCCGTCATACCCGCATCGGCATGAGCACGTAGAGGGCGCTTTCGTCGGCGCCGTCGCGCACCAGGGTGGGCGAGCCGGCGTCGGCCATCAGGAAGCGCGCCTCCGACCCGGCGATCTGCTCGGTGATGTCGAGCAGGTAGCGCGAGTTGAAGCCGATCTCGAGCGGCGAGAACTGGTAGTCGACCTCGATCTCCTCGGTCGCGCTGCCGGCATCCGGGCTGGTCGCCGACAGGGTGACGACGCCCTTGGCGACCGCCAGCTTGATCGCCCGCGACTTCTCGGTCGAGATCGTCGACACGCGGTCGACGGCGTGCGCGAACTCCTTGCACGGCACGTTCAGGACCTTGTCGTTGCCGGTCGGGATGACCCGCTCGTAGTCCGGGAAGGTGCCGTCGATCAGCTTGCTGACCAGCGTCACGCCGCCCGAGGCGAAGCGGATGCGGGTGTCGCTGAGCTCGACGTCGACCGAGCCGTCGCTCTCGTCGAGCAGCTTGCGGACCTCGCTCACCGTCTTGCGCGGCACGATCACGCCGGGGATCTCGGAGGCGCCCTTGGGCAGCGGCACCTCGACCCGGGCCAGGCGGTGGCCGTCGGTCGCCACGCCGCGCAGCACGGCGGTGCCGCCGGCGGTCGCGGCATGGAAGTAGATGCCGTTCAGGTAGTAGCGGGTCTCCTCGTTGGAGATCGCGAACCGGGTACGGTCGATGATGCCCTTGAGGTCGGTCGCCGGCAGCTGGAAGCGGTGCGGCAGGTCACCCTCGGCCATCGCCGGGAAGTCGGCCGGCGGCAGGCACTGCAGGGTGAAGCGCGAGCGGCCGGCGCGGATCACCAGGCTGTTGCCGTCGGAGGCGACCTCGAGCTCGACCTGGGCGCCGTCGGGCAGCTTGCGGACGATCTCGTAGAGCGTGTGGGCCGGCGCCGTGGTCGACCCGGCCTTGCCGACGCTGGCGTCGACCTGCTCGGTGATGGCGAGGTCCATGTCGGTCGCCGCGAGGCTCAGCCGGCCCTTCTGGGCGGTGATCAGGACGTTGGACAGGATGGGGATCGTGTTCCGCCGCTCGACCACGCTCTGGACATGGGCCAGCGCCTTGAGAAGGGCTGCCCGTTCGATCGTCAGTTTCATGGATGGGTCGCTGTACCGAGGGGGGCCAAAAAGCGTGTTTCGAACACCCCGTTTCGCGCATCCCGACGGACGCGGCGGAACGGTTGCAGACTATAGCACGGCCGGCCCCGACGGGAAGCGATTTTGCTCGCGATTATAGGCGTTTAAGGCCCGCAAAGCCGGGCCGGACGGAACCCCGCGGGGTCCCGTCCACCGGGGCGCCGGAGCGGCCCCTCAGCCCTGCAACTGGCGCTTGAGCAACTCGACGTCTTCCGCAATCGACAGGTCGGAAATCTTGAGTTCCTCGATCTTGCGCACGGCGTGCATGACCGTGGTGTGGTCGCGGTTGCCGAAGCGCTTGCCGATCTGCGGCAGGCTGAGCGTGGTCAGCTGCTTGGCGAGGTACATCGCCACCTGGCGCGGCCGGGCGACCGAGCGGGCGCGCCGCGGCGAGCTCATCTCGGCCAGCTTGATGTTGTAGTGCGCCGCCACCCGCTGCTGGATCTCGTCGACCGTGACCTTGCGGTCGGCCTGGCGCAGCAGGTCGTGCAGCACGTCCTGGGCCATCTCGACGGTGATCTCGCGGCCGATCAGCTGGCCGTGCGCGACGACGCGGTTCAGCGCGCCCTCGAGCTCGCGGATGTTGGTGCTGATCTTGTGCGCGAGGAACTCGAGCACCGAGGACGGCACCGGGACGCGGGCATTCTCGGCCTTGGTCTGCAGGATCGACAGGCGCAGCTCGTAGGTCGACGAGTGGATGTCGGCGACGAGGCCGCTGCCCAGCCGCGAGCGCATGCGCTCCTCGATGTCCTGCAGCTCGCTCGGCGGCTTCTCCGACGACAGCACGATCTGCTTATTCTGCTCGACCAGCGAGTTGAAGGTGAAGAAGAACTCGTCCTGGCTGGCTTCCTTGCCGCAGATGAACTGGACGTCGTCGACCATCAGCACGTCGACGTTGCGGAACAGTTCCTTGAACTGGCCGGTGTTCTTGGTGCGCAGCGCCTGGATGAAGCGGTTCACGAAGCTCTCGGCCGTGAGGTAGAGGATGCGCTGCTTCGGGTCGCGCTCGCGGATGGCGTGCCAGATCGCGTGCATCAGGTGCGTCTTGCCCAGCCCGACGCCGCCGAAGATGTAGAGCGGGTTGCGCTCGGGCAGCGGCTTGTCCTGCTCGGCGATGTTGCGCGCCGCGGCGTAGGCGAACTCGTTCGGCTTGCCGACCACGAAGTTGGCGAAGGTGTAGCGCGCCTCGGGACCCTGGAAGCCGTCGTCGGCGCCACGGCCGATCGCCGGGCCGAGCCGCGGCATCGCCGACTGGTAGCCCTGCGGCGAGCTCGGCACCGGCGGCATGGCGATGATCTCGTTCGGCCGGCGCGGCGCCGGCGGCGGCACGAGGTTGACCTCGACGCTGCTGACCCCGGCATTCACCGACTGCCAGTAGGCCAGCACGCGGTCGCCGTAGTGGCGGGCCACCCAGTCGCGCACGAAGCGGGTCGGGGCGTAGAGGCGCAGCTTGCCGGTCTCCAGCTTGCCCAGCTCGACCTCGCCGAACCACGTCTTGAAGGCCTTGTCGCCGATTTCCTTGCGCAGCCGGTCGCAGACGCGCACCCAGTGCGCTTCAAGCTCCTTTCGGCCCGCAAGTTCTTCCATTTCGGCCCCCACAATTGTCTTTTGTTCGTACGATGCGTTGTTGTCGTTGCCGCCGGTGTGCGGCGCCTGGATGCGGTTCATGACTGCCTCCAGGGAAGGCCCGAGGCCTTCCAGCCCCGTGTCGAGCCGCGCTTCGCCTCGGCGTCGAGCGGTCCTTCGAACCCATCCGTCACGTTGAGGCAGGTCGCGTAGCCCGCCGCCGTCATCGCCCGCGCCGCCGCCGCCGAGCGCGCGCCGCTGCGGCAGAGAAAGAGGAGCGGCGCCGACTTGTCGGCCAGCGCGCCCGACAGGGCGCTCACGAATTCCGGGTTGACCTGCATCGACGGGAAGACCTGCCACTCGATGAGCGCCGGCTTGTGGCCCAGCGACTCGAGGTCGGGCAGGCCGACGTAGTTCCACTCGGCGCGGGTGCGCACGTCGATCAGGATGGCGTCCTTGCGATCGCCGAGCAGCTTCCAGGCATCGGCCGGGGAAATGTCGCCGGCATAGCCGCCGGCTGGAGACACAGAATACTTGCCCGCGATGTCTTCCGTGTTCGCCATGGCCCCCGCTCTTCATTATGCGGAGCTGACCTCGATGCGAGCCGATGCCGACGATGGACACAATCACGAAGGGAAGACGGCGATCGTGAAGCGCCCTAGAGGAAGCGCTTCGCATTCATCGATCGACAGTCGCTTCGTGGCTGTGCTGGTCTCCCTCGTTGGTCACGCGGCGAGGAAAGAAGCCCCCATCCCTCGCCGTGGCTCGCGTCTCGGCGCCCCACGCTCCGTCGCGATGACGGGACTCTTAGACAGACTCCCCATGACTCGCAAACGCTTCGACTCGCCATCGAGGAACATGATTCACGAGCTTCCGTGCGCGAGTCGATTGACATCGCGGCGATTCCGATTTCGTCGGCGTTCGCGCGCGCCGCGACGCTCTACATCTTGGGTTCGTTCGTCGATGCGCTTCGATAAAAGCGAATCGTATGAGGTTCGGCGGTTTGCCGACCAAATGTTCCGGGCACGACGAGTCGAAAAAAAATTCGCGCAGAACATTCGCGTCGTCGCGCGACCCGGAAAAGAAAAACGCCGCTCGTGAGAGCGGCGTTCATAACGTCTGAGATCGAGAACGAGGCGCGTGTCGTCTCAGGCCATCGCCTTGATGCGCGCCGAGAGGCGCGACACGCGACGCGAGGCCGCGTTCTTGGTCACGATGCGCTTGGCGGCGCCGCGCTGGATCTCCGGCTGCGCCGCGCGCAGGGCCTCGGCGGCCGCCTTCTTGTCGCCCGACTTGATCGCTTCCTCGACCTTCTTGATCGAGCCGCGCACGCGGCTGCGGCGCGCCGTGTTCACGGCGGTGCGGCGCTTCGTCTGGCGGGCGCGCTTCTCGGCCGACTTGTGGTTTGCCATGGAATTCCTCGTCTAACGGAAGGGCGGGTGTATACGGGCCGGCCGGCAGCCGGTCAACCCCGCCCCCGGGGGGCCCAAAACGGCGATTTACCGCCGTTCAGCGGTGTTTCCAGGCCGCCTTGCGCTTGTCGGCGAAGGCCGCCATGCCCTCGGCCCGGTCGTCGAAGGCGAAAGTGGCGTGGAAGGTCCGGCGTTCGAAGCGGATTCCCTCGGCCAGGGTGGTCTCGAAGGCCCGGTTGACCGCCTCCTTGGCCACCATGGTGGCCGGCAGGGACATCCCGGCGATCTTCTCGGCCGCGGCCAGCGCCTCGGTCATCAGGTCGGCCAGCGGAACCACCCGGCTGACCAGGCCGCAGCGCTCGGCCTCTCCGGCGTCCATCATGCGGCCGGTCAGGACGAGGTCCATGGCCTTGGACTTGCCGACGAAGCGCGGCAGGCGCTGGGTGCCCCCGGCCCCCGGGATGGTGCCGAGGGTGATCTCGGGCTGGCCGAACCGGGCGTTGTCGGCAGCGATGATGAAGTCGCACATCATGGCCATCTCGCAGCCGCCGCCCAGGGCATAGCCCGCCACCGCGGCGACGATCGGCTTGCGGACCTGGCTGACCTTCTCCCAGCCGACCGTGATGAAGTCGCGCAGGAAGACGTCCTGGTAGGACTGGTCCTTCATCTCCTTGATGTCGGCGCCGGCGGCGAACGCCTTGTCCGAGCCGGTCAGGACCATGCAGCCGATGCCGGGATCGGCCTCGAAGGCGTCGAGCGCCTGGCCGAGTTCGCGCACCAGGTCGGCGCACAGCGCGTTCAGCGCCTTGGGCCGGTCGAGGCGGATGATGCCGACGCGGCCCTGGGTCTCGGTCTTGATGTTCTGGTAGGCGGTCATCGTTTCCTCCGGGGTCTGGCTCATTATCTAGCGCTGGCAGCGCGTGCAATAGAAGGTCGAGCGGCCGGCCTGGACCAGCCGCCGGACGGTGTTGCCGCAGCCCGGGGTCGGGCAATTGGTGCCGGCGCGGTCGTAGACGTTGAACCGGGTCTGGAAATAGCCCAGCTCGCCGCCCGGCTGGACGTGGTCGCGCAGCGTCGAGCCGCCGTCGGCGATCGAGCGCTCCAGCACCTGCCGGATCGCCCGCACCAGCCGGTCGGCGCGGTCGCCCTGCACGGTGTGGGCCGAGCGGCGCGGCGACAGGCCGGCCAGGAACAGCGCCTCGCAGGCGTAGATGTTGCCGACCCCGACCAGCGTCTTCTGGTCGAGCAGCGCCGCCTTGATCGGCGTCTTGCGGCCCTTCAGCCGGCCGGCCAGCGCCGGCCCGTCGAACGCCGGGTCGAGCGGCTCGGGCCCCAGCCCGCGGAACATCTTGTGACCGGCGACCTTGTCGTCGGCCAGCAGCACCATCAGGCCGAACCGCCGGGCGTCGTTGAAGCGGACCTGCCAGCCGGCGTCGGTCTCGAACACCACGTGGTCGTGGCGCTCGAACGGGTGCTCGGCGGCGCTGGCCGCGTCGTGCAGGGTCATGCGGCCCGACATGCCGAGGTGGACGACCAGCGTGTGGCCGTCGTCGAGCCGCATCAGCAGGTACTTGGCCCGCCGGTCGATCGCGGTGACGGTGCGGCCCTCGACGCGCTCGGCGAAGCGCGCCGGCAGCGGCACCCGCAGGTCCTTGCGGCGCTGGACGAGGCGGACGATGCGATGGCCGACCAGCTTCGGAACGAGACCCCGGCGGACGGTTTCGACCTCGGGCAGTTCAGGCATGGCGCCGGGTCAGGTCCCGCGCGAGCCGAACAGGGCGGTGCCGACGCGGACATGGGTGGCGCCCAGCCGTACCGCGGTCTCGTAGTCGGCGCTCATGCCCATGCTCACCCGGTCGAGGCCGTTGCGCGCCGCCATCTTCGCCAGCAGGGCGAAGTGCAGCGACGGGTCCTCGTCGACCGGCGGGATGCACATCAGGCCGACCACCGGCAGCTTGTGGCTGTCGCGGCAGGCGGCCACGAAGGCATCGACCTCGGCCGGCAGGACGCCGGCCTTCTGCGGCTCCTCGCCGGTATTGACCTGGACGTAGCAGGCCGGGCGGCGGCCGGCGCGGTCCATCTCCTTGGCCAGCGTCGCGGCCAGGCGCTCGCGGTCGACCGACTGGATGACGTCGAACAGCGCCACCGCCTCGCGCGCCTTGTTGGTCTGCAGCGGCCCGATCAGGTGCAGTTCGAGGTCGGGATACTCGGCCTTGAGCGCCGGGAACTTGCCCTCGGCCTCCTGGACGCGGTTCTCGCCGAACACGCGCTGGCCGACCTGCAGCAGCTCGCGCACCCGGTCGGCACCGTGGGTCTTGGACACCGCGACCAGGGTGACCGCGGCCGGATCGCGGCCGGCTGCCCGCGCCGCCGCGTCGATGCGGCCGCGCACCTCGTCGAGACGGGCGGTGGCGTCGCTCATGGGCTCAGGTCGACGCGGTCAGCTTGACCAGCGCGTCGAGCGCCTCGGCATTGTTCGGATCGGCCGCCAGCGCGGTGTCGAGCGCCTCGCGCGCGCGGTCGGTCTCGCCCAGCGCGGCGAGGCAGACGCCGAAGTGGCCGAGCAGCCGGGAATCGCCCGGCAGCAGGCGCAGCGCCTTCTCGTGCAGCGGCTTGGCCTCGGTGGCGCGGCCGAGATCGACCAGCACGGAGCCGAAGTTGGTCAGCAGGAAGGGATCTTCCGGCGCCTGGCGCACCGCCTTCTTGAGGGCGCGGCGCGCCTCGTCGAAGCGCTTGAGGCCGCGCAGCGCCAGCCCGAGGTTGTTGAGCGCCCGGGCATCGCCGGGCGTCGCCTGCAGGTAGGGCTGCAGCACCGCCAGCGCCTCGTCGAAGCGCTTGTCGGAGATCCGCAGGAACGACAGCTGCAGCACGATGTCGACGTTGTTCGGCGCCTTCTCGAGCGCCTGCTTCAGCAGCGCCTCGGCTTCCCCGCCCTGGCCCAGCGCCTGCTTGGCCAGCGCCAGCGTGCGCAGCGCCGCGCTGAAGGTCGGGTCGCGCTGCAGGGCCTGCTCGATGAACGGCACGGCCTCGGCCGGCTTGCCGGCGAGCTGCAGCACGTAACCCATGATGTGGCGGACCGACGGGCTGTCGGGCGCCGCCTCCAGCGCCTGCTGGGCGCCGGCGATCGCCTCGTCGTGGTGGCCGAGCGCGCTCAGCGACAGCGCGCGGTCGCCCAGGATCTGGCCGCGGCGCGCGGCGTCGTCGCCGGCGTCGTGCAGGGCGAGGTCGAGCATCTCGATCGCCGCCGAGTGATGGCCGAGCCGGTACAGCACGTAGCCCAGCATGTTGCGGGCGCGCGACTGCAGCGGCTTCAGCTTCTCGGCGACCTCGCCGCCCTTGTGAATCGCCTCGTCGACGTTGGTGACGAACTCGCCCAGCTCGCGCTCGGCGGCGGCGAAGCGGCCGAGGTCCATCAGCACCGAGGCGAGGCCCAGCCGCGCCTCGACGTGGGCCGGCGCGTTGCGGATCGTGTCGCGGAAGTAGCGCGCCGCGTCGTCCAGCTTGCCCTGCGCCCGCACCGCGAGCGCGAGGTTGTAGGTCAGCATCGGCTCCTTGGGATCGCGCGCGATGGCGCGCCGCCACAGGCCCTCGGCCTCGACCACGGCGCCGCGCTGCGCCAGGCAGACGGCCAGGAAGTGCAGGATGTCGGGACGGTCGCCGTGGCGGCCCAGGGCCGCCCGGAACAGCGGCTCGGCGCGGTCGAACCACCCGGCCTTGAGATACTGCAACCCGGTCTGGAGATCGGGATCGGGTGCCGGCGGCGATTGCGACGGCGGAGGAGACGCCTGTGCCATGGCGGGCTGTGTAGACCCACCCCGCGGCCAAGGCTACACGAAACAGCCATGGTCAAGGACGCCGACCTCTTTGCCGCGGCGATGGCGGACGTGAAGCCGCTTCGCGTCCGCAAGCGTGCCGCGCGCCTGGCGGCGATGCCGAAGAAGCGCGCGTCCGCGCCGGCCGCGCCCGCCCCGCGGGCGAAGCCGACGGCGGAGGAACTCGCGGCCCGGCTCGCCGCGCCCCGGGCGCAGGCGCCCGCAGCGCCGACCCGGCCCGAGCTGTCGGTCGAGGACCGTGCCTTCGACCGCGACGTCTCGCGCTCGCTGTCGCGCGGCAAGCTCGTGCCGCAGGCCTCGCTCGACCTGCACGGCATGACCGTCGCGGCCGCCGAGCGGGCGGTGACGCGCTTCCTCGAGGACGCGGCGGCGCGCGACCTGCGGGTCGTGCTGGTCGTCACCGGCAAGGGCGTGCGGCTGGAAGGCGGCCGCGTGTTCGGCGGCCGCATCCGCAACGAGTTCGTCGGCTGGCTCAACCGCGCCGACAACCGCGACCGCGTGCGCGCCGTGCGGCCGGCGCACCCGCGGCACGGCGGCGGCGGCGCCTTCTACGTATTGCTGCGGCGCCGCTCGTCGGCCAGCAGCCGCTCCTTGCGCGCCACGCCCCAGCGATAGCCGGTCAGGCTGCCGCCGGCGCCGACCGCGCGGTGGCAGGGGATGACGCCGGAGGCCGGGTTGGTCGCGCAGGCGCGGCCGACCGCGCGGGCGGCGCCCGGCGCGCCGATGCGCTGGGCGATCTCGCCATAGGTCCGGGTCTCGCCCGCCGGGATGCGCGTCAGCTCCTTCCAAACCTTCCACTGGAAGGCGGTGCCGACGATGTCGAGCGGGGCGTCCGGCGCGTCGAGCGCGGTCGGCTTGCGACCGTACAGGCGGGCCAGCACGGCGCCGACCCGCGGCGCGAGGCCTGCGTCGTCGCGCGCGATCTCGGCGGCCGGGAAGTCGCCGCGCAGCTCCTTCTCGAGCGTCCGGTCATCGTCGCCCAGGAACACCGCGGCGATGCCCTTCGGCGTCGTCGCGACCAGGACGCGGCCATAGTCCGACGTAACCGTGGTGAAGCCGATGCGCGCGCCGGCGCCGCCCTTGGCGTAGGTCGCGGGCGTCATGCCCAGCGCGGCGTTGGCGCTCTCGTAGACGCGGCTCGGCGAGCCGTAGCCCGCGCCGTACAGCGCGTCGGCCACCGAGTCGCCGCCGCGCAGGGCCTGGCGGAACTTCTGGCGCTTGCGGGCGGCCAGCCAGTCGCGCGGGTTGACGCCCAGCTCGACCATGAACCGCTTGCCCAGTGCGCCGGGCGACAGGCCGACGCGGCGCGCCACCGCGGCCAGCGACGGCGGGCCGTCGCCGTCGGCGGCGTCGAACAGGGCGCAGGCGTGGGCCACCGGCCGGCTGAGGCCGGCCTCGGCCTGCCAGTCGCGCGGCTTGCAGCGCTTGCAGGCGCGGAAGCCCGCGGCCTCGGCGGCGTCGGGCGAGACATGGAAGGCGACGTTGCGGCGCAGCGGCGGCCGGGCGGCGCAGGACGGCAGGCAGTAGACACCGGTCGAACGCACCGAGAACCAGAACCGGCCGTTGAAGCGGCGGTCGCGGTGCTGGACGGCCTGCCAGCAGGTCGCGTCGTCGGGGATCGGGGGAACGACCGGGGAGGCGGTCACGGGGGAAGCGGCGAGGGTGGGTTGGGTCATGGGCGCCATCTCAGCACCCATGCCCACCCTGCTCTATCCGCCGCCGGCCGGCAATTGGCCGGCGGTCGAGGGGGCGCGATGCCCTACAGCCAGTAGCCCTTCGAGGCTTCCTGGCGGGCCGACATGCGGTCGAGACCGATGTCGCGCAGCAGGCGCTCGTCGAGCTGGGCGAGCTGGCGTCGCGACCGGGCCAGCTCGGCACGGCTCATGACCGTCTCGATCCCGACGGCGACGGCGCCGGCCAGCAGCGCCACGGCGCGGCCGATCGAGAAAGAGGGGGTAGCCGGGCGGACGAATGCCCGCACGCTGGACAGGGACGACATGACTTAGCTCCGTTTGAGGCGTCGCGGTCGAATGACCGGGAAGCACCTCGTTTCCTTGCCCTATTTGCGCTAAGGTACCGCTGTGCGCAAAGGACGATTGCTCGGGGGAGACTTAGAATAACTATGATCTCGGTATCGCGATGAGCCGCTCCCAGCTGCCCCTCAACGCGCTGCGTGCCTTCGAGGCGGCGGCCCGTCACGCCAGCTTCACGCACGCCGCCGAAGAGCTGCACGTCACCCAGGCCGCGGTCAGCCACCAGGTCAAGGCGCTGGAAGAGCGCCTCGGCGTGGCGCTGTTCGTGCGCCGCCCGCGCGGCCTCGAGATCACCAGCGAGGGCGAGGCGCTGCTGCCCGACCTGCGCGATGCCTTCGATCGCATGACCAACGCGCTCGAGCGGGTTGGCCGCAAGGCCAACTCCGGCACGCTCAACGTCAGCCTGGTCACGACCTTCGCGCTGGGCTGGCTGGCGCCGCGCCTGCACCGCTTCCAGGCCAAGCATCCCGAGATCGAGGTCCGCATGACGACGACGCAGCGCCGCGTCGACTTCGCGCGCGAGGACTTCGACTGCGCCATCCGCTTCACCGTGCAACCCGAGCCGGAACTGCATGCCACGCGGCTTTTTTCCGACGTGCTGACGCCGCTGTGCGGGCGGCGCTACCGCGACAAGCTGAAGACGCTCGACGATCTCAAGCGCGTGCCGTTCATCGACATGACCTACGATCCCGAGTGGTCGATCTGGCTGCGCGCGGTCGGCATGGGCGACTTCAAGCCCAAGCGCGTGCTGACCTTCGACTCGACGATGATCGCCGTCGAGGCGGCGATGGAGGGCGCCGGCGTCGCGGTCGGGCCGCCGCAGCTGTTCCGCGAGGAGCTGGCGTCGGGCCGGCTGTTCCAGCCGTTCCCGCAGATCGTCGACTCGGGCAAGGCGTGGTGGTTCGTCTGCCCGCCGGCCACCGCGACGCGGCCCAAGACCAAGGCGTTCGAGGAGTGGCTGGTCGAGGAGCTGAGCGCGCCGCAGTCTCGCGCCAGCCGGACGGCGATCGCCGCGGTCGGCCGTCGCTGAGACGGTCGCGCCGGGAGCCCCAGTTCGGTTCATGGCGCGGCCCGTCGCCGCGTGGGCTGGACGAGCGGCGCGAACCGGTGCAGTTGAAAGAAATTCTAATGGAGCGATCGCCGCGATGAGCTTCTTCAAACGCAACGCCAAGAAGGCCGAGGCGCCGTCGCCGCCGGCGGCCACCCTGGGAGCGATCGAGTTCCGCAAGCCGTGGGCGCGGGCCTCGGCCGACGTGCCGGGCCTGGCCGGCGCCTACCTGTCGATCATCAACACCGGGACCACGGGCGACCGGCTGGTCCGCGCCGAGAGCAAGCAGGCTGCCACGGCCGAACTGTGCGGCATCAAGGTGGTCGGCCCGAACATCGAGATGCGGCCGCTGGCCAACGGCCTCGCCCTGCCGGGCGGCGAATCGCGCGACCTCAAGCCGCGCGGCTACCACGTGCTGCTGAGCGGGGTCACCGGCCCGCTGCCGACCGGCAGCCGGCTGTCGCTCACCCTGCATTTCGAGAAGGCTGGCGCGGTCGAGATCGGCTGCGTCGTCGAAGCGCCCGGCGCGGTCGGCGAAGCCGCCCTCGACACGACGCGCCAGTAGGCGTCCCGGCGGGCGTCAGCCCGGGTAGCGATGCTCGCCGCCGAACGGGTCGCGTACCGCCAGCCCGTCCGGCCCTGCCGCGCCGGGATCGTCGCCGAGGTAGCCCGGGCCGATCGGCACCTTGCCGTGGCCGCCCGGCACATCGAGCACGTAGGTCGGCTGGGCGAGCCCGCTCAGCCGGCCGCGCAGCGCCCGCATCAGGGCCTGGCCCTTCTCGATCGACACCCGGAAATGGCCGGTGCCACGCACCAGGTCGGGATGGTGCAGGTAGTACGGCTTGACCCGCGCCGTCACCAGCGCCCGCATCAGGGCGTCGAGCGTGTCGGCGTCGTCGTTGACGCCGGCCAGCAGCACGGTCTGGCCGAGCAGCGGCAGGCCGGCCTCGGCCAGCCGGGCCAGCGCGGCGCGCGCCGCCGGCGCCAGTTCGCGCGGGTGGTTGCAATGCACGGCCAGCCATCGCGCGGCCCGGCGCGGCCTGAGCGCCTCGACCAGCCCGTCGGTGACGCGGCCGGGATCGACGATTGGCACGCGGCTGTGCAGGCGGATCACGCCGACATGGTCGATCGCGTCCAGAGCGGCCAGCAGGTCGGCCAGCCGGCGCGGCGCCAGCATCAGCGGGTCGCCGCCGGTCAGGATGACTTCCCAGATCGCCGGCCGGGCGCGGACGTAGGCGACGGCGGCGGCCATCTCGTCGGCCGACAGCGCGTCGCCGCCCGGCCCGACCTTCTCGCGGCGGAAGCAGAAGCGGCAATAGACCGGGCAGGCGTGCAACGGCTTCAGCAGCACGCGGTCGGGATAGCGATGGACGATGCCCTTGACCGGCGAGCGCGCCTCGTCGCCGATCGGGTCGGCCAGTTCGCCTTCGGCGATCTCGGTCTCGGCGGCGCTC
>JAIUOX010000018.1 GCA_020160955.1 Pseudomonadota bacterium | reverse complement strand
CACCGCGAAAACCCCAGCAATGCCGTGTGTTTTGGCGTTGCTCCCTCACCCAACCTCTCCCTCTGGCGAGCCAGGGGGAGAGGGGTAGGAGACGGCGTCGCCAGGAGCCCTAGCGCCGATTGCAGTGCACTGTCGAGCAGGGCCGGATGCAGATCAACGACCCGGTCTGGCACTTCATCCCCGAGTTCAAGGACATGAAGGTCGGCGTCGAGAAGAAGGATGCCGACGGCAAGCCAGCCATGGAGCTGGTGGCGCCGCAGCGGGCGATGACGGTGCAGGACCTGCTGCGCCACACCTCGGGCCTGACCTACGGCTCGCGCGGCAGCAACCTGGTCAACCAGTCCTACGTCGAGGCGAAGATCGGCGACCGCGGCCTCAGCAACGAGGAGTTCGTGACGAGGCTGTCGACGCTGGCGCTCAAGTTCAATCCCGGCGCACGCTGGGAGTACGGCGTGTCGACCGACGTGCTCGGCCGCCTGGTCGAGGTGATCGACGGCCGGAAGCTGGGCGAGGCGCTCGCCGCGCGGGTGTTCAAGCCGATGGGCATGGTCGATACCGGCTTCCAGGTGCCGGCCGACAAGGTCGCGCGCGCCGCCCAGCCGGGGCCGCGGCCGGGCGGCCAGCCGGGAACGCCGCGCTTCGCGGTCAACGACGGCGCGCGCTACGAGTCGGGTGGCGGCGGCCTGACCTCGACGATGGACGACTACCTGCGCTTCGCGGTCGCGCTGGCCAACGGCGGCGGCGTCCCGGGCGGCCCGCGGCTGCTGGGCAAGCAGACGCTGGCCTTCATGACCGCCGACCACACCGGCAACCGGCCGGGCCGGCCGCCCGGCCTCGGCTTCGGGCTGGGTTTCGAGGTCCGCACCATGGTCGGCGAGGCGGCGCTGCCGGGCTCGATCGGCGAGTACGGCTGGGCCGGCAATGCCGGCACGCTGTTCTGGATCGACCCGCGCGAGCAGCTGGTCGCGATCTACATGGTGCAGGTCAGCGATCCCGACCGCGTGGCGCTGCGCAACCAGTTCCGGTCGATGGTCCAGGCGGCGATCATCGACTGAGCGGGGCCTGCGGTATTTTCTTCCGTGGTGCGATGGGAAAGCATCGACTAGAAGCGTGGGGCAGGAGGTACCCAAGATGCTTCGTCGTTCGATTCTCGTCGCTGCCGCCGGTGCGGCGCTGGCGCTGCCGGCCGCGGCCCAGCAACCGCCGATCAAGATCGCGCTGATCTATGGCAAGACCGGCCCGCTCGAGGCCTACGCGCGCCAGACCGAGGCCGGCTTCATGCTCGGCCTCGAGTACGCGACCAAGGGCACGATGGAGGTCAACGGCCGCAAGATCCAGGTCATCCTCAAGGACGACCAGCTGAAGCCCGACCTCGCCAAGGCGGCGCTGGAGCAGGCCTACGGCGACGACAAGGTCGACATCGCGGTCGGCACCAGTTCGTCGGCCGCCGCGCTGGCCATGCTGCCGGTCGCTGAGGAATACAAGAAGGTGCTGATCGTCGAGCCGGCGGTGGCCGACCAGATCACCGGCGAGAAGTGGAACCGCTACATCTTCCGCACCGCCCGCAACTCGACGCAGGATGCGCTGGCCGCCGCGGCGACGCTCAAGGACGAGAACATCTGCCTCGCCACCCTGGCGCAGGACTACGCCTTCGGCCGCGACGGCGTCGCCTCGATGAAGGACGCGCTGACGGCGGTCGGCTCCAAGGCCAAGATCGTGCACGAGGAGTACGCGCCGCAGCAGACCACCGACTTCACGGCGCCGGCGCAACGCATCTTCGACGCGCTGAAGGACAAGCAGTGCCGCAAGATCGTCGTGGTGGTGTGGGCCGGTGCCCACCCGCTGCCCAAGCTGATGGACCTCAAGCCGGAGCGCTTCGGCATCGAGATCGCGCCGGGCGGCAACATCCTGCCGGTGATGGCCGGCTGGAAGCAGTTCCCGGGCCTCGAGGGCGCGATCTACTACTACTGGGGCTTCCCCAAGAACCCGGTGAACGACTGGCTGGTCGCCGAGTACAAGAAGCGCAACAACGGCACCCCGCCGGACTTCTTCGTGGCCGGCGGCATGGCCGCCGCGCTGGCGATCGTCGAGGGCGTCAAGAAGGCGGGCGGCACCGACACCGAGAAGCTGATCGCCGCGATGGAGGGCATGAGCTTCGACACGCCCAAGGGCAAGATGACCTTCCGCAAGGAGGATCACCAGGCCCTGCAGCTGATGTACCACTGGCGCATGAAGAAGGACCCGCCGGACAGCTTCGACCTGCTCGAGCTGGTGCGCGAGATCCCGGCCGACGAGCTGAAGCTGCCGGTCAAGAACAAGCGCTGAGTGTCCCGGGGCGGCGTCAAGCGCGCCGCCCCGCCACACTGCCCCGCTACGCTGCCATGCTCCAGACCGAGGACCTCACCATCCGGTTCGGCGGCCACGCCGCGGTCGACGGCGTGACCTGCGCCTTCGAGCCCGGCACGCTGACCGCCATCGTCGGTCCCAACGGCGCCGGCAAGACGACCTACTTCAACCTGATCTCGGGCCAGCTGCCGGCGACCTCGGGCAAGGTCCGCCTGCACGGCCAGGACATCACCGGCCTGGCGGCGCCGCGCCGCAGCCGGCTGGGGCTCGGCCGCGCCTTCCAGCTGACCAACCTGTTCCCCAACCTCAGCGCGCTGGAGAACGTCCGGCTGGCGGTGCAGGTCCGGCGCGGCAATAGCCTCGACCTGCTGTCGCGCGTGCGCGGCCACCGCGAGCTGATCGACCAGGCGCGCGAGCACCTCGCCGCCGTCTCGCTGGCCGACCGCGCCGACACGGTGGCGGCGACGCTGCCGCACGGCGACCAGCGCAAGCTCGAGGTCGCGATCCTGCTGGCGCTCGAGCCGGACATCTTCATGTTCGACGAGCCGACCGCGGGCATGAGCATCGACGAGGTACCGACCGTGCTCGACATCATCGCCGCCATCAAGAAGCGCGGCGACAAGACAATCCTGCTGGTCGAGCACAAGATGGACGTGGTGCGATCGCTGTCCGACCGCATCGTGGTGCTGCACCAGGGCAAGCTGGTGGCCGACGGCAAGCCGGCCGAGGTGATCGCCTCGGACATCGTGCGCGAGGCCTACCTCGGCGGCGCCGCCGAACCGCAGGCCGCCGGCCATGACTGAGACGCTGCTCAGCCTGCGCGGCGTCAAGACCGACATCGGCCGCTACCACATCCTGCACGGCGTCGACTTCGACGTGCCCGAGGGACGGCTCACCATGCTGCTGGGCCGCAACGGGGCGGGCAAGACGACGACGCTGCGCACCATCATGGGCCTGTGGCGCGCGGTCGCCGGCGAGATCGTGTTCGCCGGCGAAAACATCACGCGCATGTCGACCCCGGACATCGCCCGGCTGGGCATCGCCTACGTGCCCGAGACGATGGCGATCTTCGCCGACCTGACGGTGCAGGAGAACATCGTGCTGGCGGCCCGCTCGGGGCCGCCCGACAGTGCCCGGCTCGACTGGATCTTCGGCCGCTTCGAGGCGCTCAAGCGCTTCTGGACCCTGCCGGCCGGCAACCTGTCCGGCGGCCAGAAGCAGATGCTGGCGGTCGCCCGCGCGATCATCGAGCCGCGCCGCCTGCTGCTGATCGACGAGCCGACCAAGGGACTGGCGCCGGCGATCATCGCCAACATGATCGATGCCTTTCGCGAACTGAAGGACGGCGCGGTGAGCCTGCTGGTGGTCGAACAGAACTTCGCCTTCGCCCGCGCGCTGGGCGACGACGTCGCGGTCATGGACGACGGCCGGGTCGCCCATGTCGGCACCATGGCGGCCTTCGCCGCCGACACCGGGCTGCAGCAGCACCTGCTCGGCCTCGGCATGGGAGAACACCAGTGAAGCGCGACTGGATACCCCTGGTCCTCGTGCCGGCCGTCGCGGTGGCGGCCCTGCCGCTGGTCGGCTCGCCGTCGAGCTGGGTGACGTTGACGCTCGCCGGCCTCGCCATGGGCCTGATGATCTTCGTCATGGCGTCCGGCCTGACGCTGACCTTCGGCCTGATGGACGTGCTGAACTTCGGCCACGGCGCCTTCATCGCGGTCGGCGCCTACGTCGCGGCCAGCGTCATGCTGGCGATGACGCCGTGGATGACCGCCGACTCGCTGTGGACCAACCTCGTGGCGGTGGGACCGGCGGTGCTGGCGGCGATCGTGGTCAGCGGCGCGCTCGGCCTCGGCTTCGAGCGCGTCATCGTGCGGCCGGTCTATGGCCAGCACCTGCGCCAGATCCTGGTGACGACCGGCGGGCTGATCGTCGCCGAGCAGCTCTTGAAGGTGATCTGGGGACCCGAGCAGATCACGCTGTCGCGCCCGACCGCGCTGCGCGGCGCCTTCCTGTGGGGCGACGTGGCGATCGAGAAGTATCGCCTGCTGGCGGTCGTCGTCGGCCTCGCCGTGTTCGCGGTGCTGGCGATCACGCTGAACCGCACCCGCATCGGCCTGCTGATCCGGGCCGGCGTCGAGAACGGCGAGATGGTCGAGGCGCTGGGCTACCGCATCCGGCGCCTGTTCGTCGGCGTGTTCGTCGCCGGCTCGGCGCTGGCCGGGCTGGGCGGCGCGATGTGGGGCCTCTACCAGGAGACGATCACCGCCGCGATCGGCGCGCAGGTCGCCGTGCTGGTCTTCATCGTCATCATCATCGGCGGGCTGGGATCGGTCGGCGGCTGCTTCATCGGCGCCCTGCTGGTCGGCCTGACCGCCAACTACGTCGGCTTCATCGCGCCCAAGGTGGCGCTGGGGTCGAACATCCTCCTGATGGCGCTGGTGCTGCTGTGGCGGCCGCAGGGCCTGTTCCCCGTGGCGAGGCGCTGATGCTGCGCGCCCTCCTGTCCGACGACCTGCCGCGCAGCCGCCTGCTGGCGCTGGCGCTGCTGGTGGTCGTGGTCGGCCTCGCGGTGGCGCCGTTCGCCTTCCCCGGGGCCAAGTCGCTGAACGTCGCGGCCAAGATCTGCGTCTTCATCGTTCTGGCCGCCAGCTTCGACCTGCTGCTCGGCTACACCGGCATCGTGTCGTTCGCCCACACCATGTTCTTCGGCATCGGCGCCTACGGCGTCGCCATCGCGCTGACCCGGATGGGGCCGGAGTGGCTGGCGGTCGGCGTCGGGGTGGTCGCCGGCCTCGTCGTGGCGATCGCGCTGGCGGCGCTGATCGGCCTGTTCTCGCTGCGCGTCCGCACCATCTTCTTCGCCATGATCACGCTGGCGGTGGCCAGCGCCTTCGCCATCCTGGCGTCGCAGCTGCCGGCGCTGACCGGTGGCGAGGACGGGCTGAACTACCGGCTGCCGGCGGCGCTGCGCGCCAGCTACAGCCTGGCCGACGGCACGCTGTTCGGCGTCCGGCTGAACGGCCGGCTGGTCGACTACTACCTGGTCTATGCCTGCTCGCTGCTGCTGGTGCTGGCGCTGCTGCGGGTCGTCAACTCGCCGTTCGGCAGCGTGCTGATGGCGATCCGCGAGAACCCGTTCCGCGCCGAGGCGATCGGCTACCGCACCGTGGTCTACCGCACCATCGCCAGCTGCATCGCCGCCGCCGTGGCGGCGCTGGCCGGGGCGCTGCTGGCCCTGTGGTCGAGCCAGACCAACCCCGACACCACGCTGTCGTTCGACATCATGGTCGACATCCTGCTGATGGTGGTGATCGGCGGCATGGGCACGATCTACGGCGCCGTGCTGGGCGCGGTGCTGCTGGTGTTCGCCCAGAACTACCTGCAGGACCTGCTGGCGATCGCCAACAAGGCGATGGCGGGGACGCCGCTGCTGGCCAACCTGTTCCACCCCGACCGCTGGCTACTGTGGCTCGGGGTGGCCTTCATCCTGTGCGTCTACTTCTTCCCGACCGGCATCGTCGGCAGCCTGCGCAACCGCGCCGCGCGCAAGCTCACATCGTGACCTGCTGGATGCCGCCGCGCGGCTGGCCGGCCTCGATATTCTGCCACAGGACCTCGTGACCCGCCGGCAGCGGCCGGTTGTTGGGCATCGATAACCACAGGCGCAGCAGCAGGCGGCTCTTGCCGGCCTCGAAGTCGTCCTCGAACGGCGTGCGACCGTGGTAGGTGACGTGGCTGTTGATCAGCTGCAGGTCGCCCGGCTCGAGCGTCATCTCGAAGCACAGTTCCTCGGCGGTCGCCATCAGCACGTCGATCGCCTCCTTCTGGCGGTCGGTCAGGGCGGGCACGCCCGGTGCCATCTGCGCCGCCTCGATGAAGGTCAGCGAGTAGTGCGAGGTGAACTTGCCGTCGCGCAGGCCGAAGATCGGCAGCGGGTAGGCGGTCTCCTTGGTCGTGCCTTCCTCGCCGAACCGGCTGCGCCAGTAGTCCTTGAAGAGCTCGTCGAGCAGGTCGGGGCGGCGCGCCAGGATGGCGTTGTGGATGGCCGGCGTGCTGGCGATCTTGCTGACGCCGCCGGCGCTGGCCTGGCGCACGCACAGCAGCGTGACCACGTCGGTCCGGTCGGTATGGAAGCGCAGCCCGCCGTTGGTCAGGGTCCGGGCATAGGACGACAGGAAGGTGCTGCCCTTGTTGTCCTGGGTCTGGCCGTAGGTCCGCCCGACATGGGCGCCCTCGTCGCGGATCGCGCGCATCAGCTCGCCGGTGCGGTTCTGGAACCGCGGCGTGCCGACATGCGTGCCGAGGCCGAAGTAGAGACGGCGCAGGTCCTCCTCGTCGTAGCGTTCGACCGGCACGCCGCGCAGCTTGAGGATGCCGACGCCGTTCTCCAGTTCCTCGGCGATGTCGTCGATCAGGGCGCGCAGGCCGGGGATCGGGAAGTCGGCGCGCGTGACCTGCGCCCAGTGCAGACCCTTCTTCTTCACGTGGGCGACCGCCGCCTCCAGCTCGGCGGCCTGGTCGGCCGAGAGCTCGCGGATCCAGCGGCGGGAATTCCTGATGTCGGTGCCGTTCCAGACGGCTGGGCCGGTGAGGGGCTGGCGTTGGGTCATGCGCCGAGCTTAGCAGGAACGGCGGCCGGTTGCTGAGCGGACCATCGGTCGCGCATAGTGCCGCGCGGGGTGGGGACCGTCGGCATGATGGCAGGCGTAGCGGACTGGAAGGGCTGGAGGATCGTCTCGGTCGTCCTGCTGCTCCTCGTCGTGGCCTACCTGGTTCACTTCGCGGTGACGCGGCCGGCCTGGGAGTGGGACGCCGTTTTCTACACGATGGCCGTCTTCCGGGACGGCACGCCGGACGCCGTGGCGCTGCATGGCAAGGCGTGGGCGCTGGTCGAGGCGCGGATGCCGCGCGATGCCTTCGACGCCCTGGTGAACGCTTCTGCCGCGCGCAGCGCCCACCATGCCGACGCGGCGGCCATGGTGTCCTTCCTGCCGCACTACGAGGTGAAGCTGGGGTACGTCTGGCTGCTGCGCCTGCTCGCCCCGCTGGCCGACCCGCTGCTGGCGATGCGCGTCGTCGCGCTGGCCGGCGCGCTCGGCACGCTGGCCGTCCTGTTCGCGGCGGCGTGGCGCACCGCGGGGCTGGTGACGCTCGCGTGGCTGCCGGCGGTGACGTTGTTCGGCCTGTCGTCGCTGTCGACCATGCTGGCGCCCGACCCGCTGGCGACGCTGCTCTACGTCGTGGCCTTCGCGGCCGTGCTGTCGGGGCGGCTCGGCGGGGCCGCCGTCCTGCTGGTGGCCGTCCCGCTGGTGGCGGTCGTGCTGGTGCGGCCCGACAGCGTCGTGCTCAACCTCGCGCTGGCGGCCGCCCTGGCGGTCGATTCGCGCCGCGTCGCCGCGGCCGTCGCCGGCGGTTCGCTCGGCGCCTACGCGCTCGACCTCGCGCTCAGCGGGCACCTCGGCTGGTGGCGGCAGTTCATCCTGAGCTTCCGGCCGCCGCCGCACGATCTCGCCGGCTTCGATCCCGCCTTCAGCCTGCGCACCTATCTCGACGTGCTGCGCGAACAGGCGCTGGACGTGCTTCACCTGCCGTGGGCCCAGGCCGCGCTGGGCCTGGTGATCCTCGCCGCCGTGCTGGTGGCGCGTCGCGAGGCCGAGCCCGGCCCGCGACGGGCCGGTCGGCTGCTGGCGGCGCTGGTGGTCGGCATGGCGCTGCGGTTCGTCATCTACCCGTCGCCGGAACTGCGGCACTACGATCCGGCGCTGTTCGGCCTGTGCCTGGTCGTGCTGCACGCCGCCGCGCCGGCCGGCGCCCAGCGGCGTTCCTAGCCCAGCGCCTTGCGCATGTTGATCGAGGTCGGATGGTCGAAGCCCGCGTGGGCCTCGCGCGAGACCTCGACGTAGCCCAGCGCGCCGAACAGGCGCTGGTTGCCGGTCAGCACGATGCGCACGCCCAGCCGGACGCCGGCGAGGCCGCGTCGCCGCGCCTCGGCCTCGACCGCCTCGACCAGCCGCCGCGCCAGGCCGCTGCCGCGCGCGCCGGGCAGCACGGAGAGGCGGCCGAAGTAGAGATCGCCCTCCATGGGCTTCAGCATCACGCAGCCGACGGCGCGTCCGTTCTGCTCGGCGATAATCGCGCCCGCGCCGTGGGCCAACTCGGCGGCGATGCCCTCGGCCGTCTCGCGAAACGCGCCGGACTCGGGCACCAGCTTGCCGCGGTACTGCTCGAAAGCGGCGGCGATGGTGGCGGCGAGGGCAGGGGCATCGGCCGCGCTCGCGGCGCGCAGGATCGGAGAGTCGCTCATGTCGGTGTTCTCGCGTAGGCTCGCGGCAAAACACGGGAAAGTCCATGGCTCTCATCACCTATCTCACGCGTATCCAGTTCGACTTCGGCGCGCTCTCGCTGCTCGAATCCGAGCTGCAGCTGCTCGGCATGCGCCGGCCGCTGATCGTCACCGACAAGGGCGTCGTCGCCGCCGGCCTGTGGGCCAAGGTCAAGGAGCGCCTGCCCGGCAACATGCCGATCACGCTGTACGACGAGACGCCGGAGAACCCGACCGAGGCGGCGATGCGTGACGCGCTGAAGCTGTACAAGTCGGAAGGCTGCGACGGCATCATCGCGATCGGCGGCGGCTCGCCGATGGATCTCGCCAAGGCGGTCGGCCTGATGGCGACGCATCCCGGCAGCTCGCTGCAGCCCTACTCGTTCGTCGAGGGCGGCGCCGGCAAGATCACCAGCGCGGTGGCGCCGATCGTTGCCATCCCGACGACCTCGGGCACCGGCAGCGAGGTCAGCCGCGGCGGCGTCATCATCATGGACTCCGGCCGCAAGCTCGCCATCGGCAGTCCCTACCTGATCCCGCGCCTCGCGCTGATCGATCCCGAGCTGACGATCGGCCTGCCGCCGCACCTGACCGCCGGCACCGGCATGGATGCCTTTACCCACAACATCGAGTGCTTCCTCGCCAACGTCGTGAACCCGCCGGCCGACGCGATCGCGCTCGACGGGCTCGAGAAGGCGTGGACCTGGGTCG
Organism: Pseudomonadota bacterium; assembly: GCA_020160955.1. GTDB lineage: Bacteria > Pseudomonadota > Alphaproteobacteria > Reyranellales > Reyranellaceae > Reyranella. The sequence continues at coordinate 44,257 of JAIUOX010000018.1, read as the reverse complement.
AGAAGGCGACCAGGGACGGTTCGGATCGCGAGGCGCGCTGGAACATGGCGATGGCCGCGATGGAAGGCGCCATGGTGTTCCAGAAGGGCCTCGGCGCGGTGCACGCGCTCAGCCATCCGACCGGCGGCCTCAAGGGCTACCGCCTGCACCACGGCACGCTGAACGCGATCTACCTGCCGGCGGTGCTGCGCTTCAACGAGCCGGCGGTCGGCAACAAGTTCGCCAAGGTGGCGCAGGTCATGGGCCTGAAGGCCAGCGAGGGCAATGCCGCGGGCGTGGCCGCCGCCGTCGCCGCGCTCAACGAGCGGCTGGGCATCCCCAAGGGGCTGGGCGCGATGGGCCTGAAGCAGGACACGGTCGAGAAGATCGCCGACGGGGCGCTGGGCGATCACTGCCACCAGTCGACGCCGCGCCAGCCGACGCGCGAGCAGTACATCCAGTTGATCGAGGAGAGCTGGGGATGAAGGTCAAGGACAAGGTCTGCGTCGTCACCGGCGCGGCCGGTGGCATCGGCGAGGCGATCGCCCGGCGATTCGCGAAGGAAGGCGCCAGGGGCGTGGTCGTGGCCGACCGCGACGCGGCGCGTCTCGAGAAGGTGGCGAAGGACATCGGCGGCCTCGCGGTCGCCTGCGATGTCGGGCGCGAGGAAGACATCAAGCGGCTGGTCGCCGAGGCCGAGAAGAAGTTCGGCCCGGTCGACGTGTTCTTCTCCAACGCCGGCATCGGCCGCGGCGGCCACGAGGACGCGACCGACAAGGACTGGGCCGACAGCTGGGCGATCCACGTCATGGCGCACGTCTACGCCGCGCGCGCCCTCGTGCCGGGCATGCTGAAGCGCAAGTCGGGCTACCTCCTGAACACCGCCAGCGCGGCCGGCCTGCTGGCGTCGATGGGATCGGCGCCCTACGGCGTCACCAAGAACGCCGCCGTGGCGCTGGCCGAGCACCTGTCGATCCAGTACGGCGACCGCGGCATCTGCGTCTCGGTGCTGTGCCCGCAGGCGGTCGACACCGACATGCTGCGCATGGCCGGCGCGACCGCCGCCTCGGTCGACGGCGTGCTCAACACCGACGCGGTGGCGGACGCCGTGATCGAAACGATGGACGCCGAGCGCTTCCTCGTGCTGCCGCACCCCGAGGTGAAGGACTACATGGCGCGCAAGCTCGACCGCGACCGCTGGCTGCGCGGCATGCGCCGGCTGCGCGACAAGACCGGGGAAGGCCAGGACGGGAAGGCCTGAACATTGACGGTGCGGCGCGAATCGGGGAAGGTTCGCGCCCATGACGCGTCGGACCCTTCGACTTACCCGCTGATCCCGCTCCGGCGACCGCCGGACCGCGGATCTTCGCGCGCGTGAAGTTTTCGAAGGAAGCCGTCCCCCATGTTCCCCTCCCTGCTGTCCGACCTGTTGAGCCAGGTCACGGCCCTGTTCGCCGGCGTCGGCCTGTGGACCGCGCTGGGCGTCACGCTGGTCGCCGGCCTGATGCGCGGCTTCGCCGGCTTCGGCTCGGCGATGCTGATGGCGCCGATCTTCGCCATCCTGTTCGGCTCGGCCGACATGGTCGTGACGGTCGTCGCCATCGAGCTGGTGGTCTCGCTGCAGCTCTTTCCGCAGGTGCGCGCCCACGCCGACTGGAAGGTCCTGACGCCGATGAGCGTCGCGGCCTGCGCCGCCATGCCGCTCGGCGTCTGGCTGCTGGCCAGCGTCGACAAGAACACCATCGTCACCGCGGTCTCGGCGGTGATCGTGGCCTTCGTGGTGCTGATGTGGACCGGCTGGCGCTACACCGGCGGCCGCTCGACCGTCGCCACGGTGGCGGTCGGCGCGGTGTCGGGCGCGATGATGGCGACGACCAGCGTCGGCGGCCCGCCGGTGCTGCTCTACCTGCTGTCGGGCAACGACCCGCCGCAGGTCAACCGCGCCAACATCGTCACCTACTACTTCCTGACCCAGTTCCTGCTGATCGTCATCGTCATGGCGACCGGGGTGGCGGGCGTCGAGGCGCTGTACCGCGCGGTCGTGCTGTTCCCGGTCATGGTGCTGGGCGCCTGGATCGGCGGCCGGGCCTTCCACGGCCTGGGCAGCGAGCGGCTGTACCGCAACGTGGCGCTGGCGATCCTGTTCGCCACCGGTACCTTTGGCCTGCTGCGCGGCTGGCTGGTCGGCTGAGCCTTCTGCTATCATCCGGCGACCTGCGAGGAGGAGTCGATGCGTCTCGTTTCTTGTCTGCTGGGGGCGGCCCTTGCCGCCGCCGTCGTTGTCCCGGCGCAGGCCCAGGATCCCTTCCTGCAGGTCTGCATGCAGACCACGCCGCAGAAGATGTGCGAGTGCATCTCGTCCAAGCTGCCGGCCGACAAGCGCCAGGCCGCCATCGAGGGCCTGCGCAAGTCGAACGCCGCCATGCGGCCGGGCGGCAACCTGCTCGATCCCTCGATGCTCAGCCAGGAGCAGATGCAGGGCCTCGACGCCGTGGTGATCGCCCAGGCCAACTGCACCTGATCGCGGGGCCGTCCGGCGTCCGTTCCCGCACCGTGTGATTTCTTCGGTTTGGCGCCCCGGCCCCTGTCCGGGCACCCCTGGTCGCTGCCGGGCGGCGGGCCGGCCTTCCCGGACCCCGAAAAGCGAAGCGGCGGACCGTGAGGTCCGCCGCTTGCCATCCCGAATGGTCGGAGTGAGAGGATTTGAACCTCCGGCCCCTAGCTCCCGAAGCTAGTGCTCTACCAGGCTGAGCTACACTCCGTCAGAAACGGAGGCACCCCGCTCGGGACGCGGGGTTATAGCCGTGCCCCCCCGCAGTCGCAAGGCCCGCAACGCATCGCTATAGTGGCCGCGTTTCAGGGAGCGGGGGACAGGTCATGGCGAAGAAAAAGCGGCTTCGGATCGCGCTGATCGGCTACGGCGCGATCAGCCAGACCCTGTTCGACCTGTTTCGCGCGAAAAAGGCCCCGATCGACATCGTCGGCGTGCTGGTCCGGCCGGGCCGCGCCAAGGAGACGCAGAAGAAGGTCGGGCGCAAGGTCGCGGTCGTCGAATCGCTGAAGGCGCTGCTCAAGCTGGAGCCGGACGTGGTGGTCGAGGCGGCCAGCCAGCAGGCGGTGCGCGACTGGGGCGAGACCATCCTGAAGAAGGGTTTCGACCTGATGGTGATCGCCACCGGCGCCTACGGCGACCCCAAGCTGTTCCGCAAGCACGTCAAGGCGGCCGAGAAGAGCGGGGCGCGGCTGCGCCTGCCGTCCGGCGCGATCGCCGGCCTCGACGGCCTGCTCGCCATGCGGCTCGGCACGCTGGAGCGCGTGAAGTACGTGTCGATCAAGCCGCCGCATGCCTGGACCGGCACGCCGGCCGAGACCGAGTTCGACCTGCCGTCGATCAAGCAGCCGACGGTGATCTTCCGCGGCAAGCCGGCCGACGCCGGCCGCCTCTACCCCAAGAACGCGAACCTGGCGGTCACCGTCGCACTGTGTGGCGCCGGCCTCGACCGCACCGAGATCGAGCTGGTCGCCGACCCGACCCTGCCGCCCGGCACCAATGCCAGCCGGCTCGAGGTCGTGGCCGATTCCGGCGAGCTCAAGATGGAGCGGATCGGCAAGGCGATGCCCGACAATCCGAAGACCGGCGTGCTCACCGCCATGACGATGGCGGACGACCTGTTGAAGATCGTCCGCTCGAGTGACTGGTAAGGGCGACCCGTAGGTCCTAGCGGCCCTGCATCGGGCCCATTCCCGGGCCCATGCCGTGTCCCATGCCCATTCCGGGGCCGCGCATGGCCATCCCCATGCCCGACATCGGGCCGTCGAGGACGGTCTTCTGCTCGGGCGACAGGGCGTTGTAGAGCGCGGTCATGCTGGGCTTCACCGCCTCGATGCGCTCGAGGCGGGCCTTCATGGCGTTCTCCTGCATCGTCATGCGGTCGAGCATGGTCGGCCGGTCCTTGAGTTCGCTGGGCAGCGCGTTGCAGCGCGCCGTTTCCTTGGCGTCGGCGCCCTCGGCGGCCTTGGCGAAGGCGTCCCACGCCGCCGCCTGCTCGGGCTTCAGCTCCAGCTTGATCTTGAGATAGGTCCGGTTGCCGATGCGGCGGGCGAGGTGGTCGAGGCAGACCGCCTTGGGGTTGATCGTCCGCATCCGGCGCTCGAGGCCGTTCGCCGGCGGGCTGGCCGGCGACGCGGCGGGCGGGGTGGCCTGGGCCAGTTCCAGCAGGTCGTCGCCGGGCAACGTGTCGAGCGCGGTGGCGGGGCCCGACAGCGCCAGGCCGGCGGCCAGCACGAGGGCGGAAGAGGCGAGAAGGGTGCGCTTGGACATCGGGAACTCCGAACGGAACGGGGTGGTCATGCCCCTGTTACGGCCCGGACCGTGCGAACGTGCCCGGGCCCCTGTGTAAACTTATGTAAAGTTCGGCCGCTGCTCGGCCATCCAGCGTGCGAATGCGTCGCGCTGCTCGGCGGTCATGTGCAGCCCTTCCTTGGTCCGCCGCCACAGCACGTCGTCGGCCTCGAACGCCCATTCCTCGCGCATCAGGTAGCGCACCTCGTGCTCGTAGAGATGGCCGCCAAAGTGCCGGCCGAGGTCATCGACGGTGCGGATGTTTTCCAGCAGCTCGTCGATGCAGACGCCGTGGCGGCGCGCGAGGATGCGGATCAGCTCCTTGGGCAGTTGCTTGTAGGCCTGCGCCGCGCCGTTCACGAAGTCGTCGAACGCCGCCTCGTAGGTCGGCGCGTCGGCGAACTCGCCGCCGTCCACCGCCCGTGTCGCGGTCCACGGCAGGCCCATGTTCGGGTACCACGGCGCGAGGTCGCGCAGCGCGTGCTCGGCCAGCCGGCGGTAGGTCGTGATCTTGCCGCCGAACACCGACAGCAGCGGCGCCTTGCCCGGGCCGCCGTCGATCTCGAGGTGATAGTCGCGCGTCACCGCCGACGGATTGTCGTCGCCGTCGTCGAACAGCGGCCGCACGCCCGACCAGGTCCACACGACGTCCGACGGTCGCACCGGCTTTTCCATGTAGTGGCTGGCGATGCCGCACAGGTAGTCGATCTCCTCGGGCGAGCAGACCGCCTGCTCGCCGCTCTCGACCGGGATGTCGGTCGTGCCGATGCACGAGAAGTCGCGCTCGTAGGGGATGACGAAGACGATGCGGTTGTCGGCGTTCTGCAGGATGAAGCAGTGATCGCCGTCGTAGAGCTTCGGCACCACGATGTGGCTGCCCTTGACCAGGCGGACCCGCTTGGGCGTGCGGATCTCGGTCTGGTCGTCGAGGAAGTGCTTCACCCACGGGCCGGCGGCGTTGACCAGGCCGCGCGCCTGCAGCGCCACCGCCGTGCCGCCGGGACCTTCCAGCGCGATGTCCCACAGCTTGCCGTCGGCGCTGCGCCGCGCCGACACGCAGCGGTGGCGGGCCCAGATGCGGGTGCCCATCTCGCGGGCCGACTTCAGGTTGGCGATCACCAGCCGGGCATCGTCGACCCAGGCGTCGGAATAGACGAAGCCGTTGCGGAACGACGGCTTGAGACCGCGCCCGAACGGCGAGGTCGCGAACTCGACGGACTCCGACTTGGGCAGCGTCATGTGCCAGTCGAGGTGATCGTAGAGGAACAGGCCGAGCCGCAGCATCCAGCGCGGCCGCAGGTGCGGCTCGTGCGGCAGCACGAAGCGCATCGGGAACGACAGGTGCGGCGCCTTGGCCAGCAGGACCTCGCGCTCCTGCAGCGCCTCGCGGACCAGCCGGAACTCGTAGTGCTCGAGGTAGCGCAGGCCGCCGTGGATCAGCTTGGTCGAGGCCGAGGAGGTGGCGCTGGCGAAATCGTGCATTTCGCACAGGCCGACCGAGAGGGTCCGGCCGGCCGCGTCGCAGGCGATCCCCGCCCCGTTGATGCCGCCGCCCACCACGAACAGGTCGAGGGGCGGCGTGGTGTTTCGGTCCATGGACTTCCTATAGCGTGCTTGACCCGATCATGCAGGAACCTCAAATGGCCGCATGGGGCTTCTGCTCAAGATCATCCTGTTCGGCGTCGCCGTTTACGGCCTGTGGAAGACCTTTTCCCGCTGGAAAGGCCTGTTCGACACGTTCGTCGGCCGCCGGCCCCCGGCCGAACCGCCGCCGCCGACCCGTCCGGCGCCGCCGCCCGCACCGCCCGTCGAGGCCCGCCGCAGCGGGCCGATCGAGGACGTTGTGCAGTGCGATAAGTGCGGTGCCTACGTCTCTGCCAGAATTGCAAAGTGCGAACAATGTGGGCATCCCCTGCCACAAGGCCGCAGTTCCGGGTGAGGCCTGCGGGCGCGCTTGACCGGGGTAGGGGTGCCACCTATTTTGCCGCACCGCAAAAACGGCCTTAAGTGGCGGAAACACAAGGCCTTCTGAGCTTCGGAGTTGATCGTGTCCGAGCCGTCAGCACGCCGCAAGCCGACGTGCTTCCAGGAACTCATCCTCACCCTGCAGGACTATTGGGCCCGCCAGGGGTGCCTGATCCTGCAACCGTACGACATGGAAATGGGCGCCGGCACCTTCCACACGGCGACGACGCTGCGCGCGCTCGGCCCCAAGCCGTGGTACGCCGCCTACGTCCAGCCGTCGCGTCGGCCGAAGGACGGTCGCTACGGCGACAATCCCAACCGGCTGCAGCACTACTACCAGTTCCAGGCGATCCTGAAGCCGTCGCCGCCCGACATCCTCGAGCGCTACCTCGGCTCGCTCGAGGCGATCGGCATCGACACCACGCTGCACGACATCCGCTTCGTCGAGGACGACTGGGAGAGCCCGACGCTGGGCGCCTGGGGCCTCGGCTGGGAAGTCTGGTGCGATGGCATGGAGATCACCCAGTTCACCTACTTCCAGCAGGTCGGCGGCATCGAGGTCGACATGGTGGCGGGCGAGATCACCTACGGACTCGAGCGGCTGGCGATGTACCTGTTCGACAAGAAGACCGTGTACGAGCTGCCGTTCAACCGCACCGACTCGGAAGTGCCGCTGACCTACGGCGACGTCTTCCTGCAGAACGAGCGGGAGCAGTCGGCCTACAACTTCGAGCATGCCGACACGCAGATGCTGTTCCGCCACTTCGCCGACGCGGAGAAGGAGTGCGCCAGCCTGGTCGCCAAGAAGTTGCCGCTGCCGGCCTACGAGCAGTGCATCAAGGCCTCGCACTGCTTCAACCTGCTGGACGCGCGCGGCGTGATCAGCGTGACCGAGCGCCAGAGCTACATCCTGCGCGTGCGCGACCTCGCCAAGGCGTGCTGCGAGGCGTGGCTCGCGACCCAGATCGCGAAGGCTGCCTGACATGGCCGAGCTGTTTCTCGAACTCCTCAGCGAAGAGATCCCGGCGCGCATGCAGGCGCGCGCCGCCGACGACTTCCAGCGGCTGGTCTGCGACGGCCTCAAGGCCGCCGGCCTGACCTTCACCGGCGCCCGCGCCTTCGCGACGCCGCGCCGGCTGGCGCTGGTCGTCGACGGCCTGCCGGCCGCCCGCGCCGACGTCAGCGAGGAACGCCGCGGCCCGCGGGTCGGCGCGCCCGACCAGGCCGTGCAGGGCTTCCTCAAGGCGACCGGGCTGGCCTCGCTCGACCAGGCCGAGAAGCGCGACACCGGCAAGGGCGAGTTCTGGTTCGCCGTGATCTCGCGCAAGGGCGGTCCGACCGCCGACGCGCTGCCCGGCATCGTCGAGGCGGCGATGAAGGCGCTGCCGTGGCCCAAGTCGATGAAGTGGGGCAGCGGCACCATGACCTGGGTGCGCCCGCTGCATGCCATCGTCGCGCTGTTCGACGGCAAGGTGCTGCAGGGCGAGATCGCGCCCGGCGGCAAGATGGCGCCGGTGCGCTTCGGCGACACCACGCGCGGCCATCGCTTCCTGTCGAAGGGCGACATCCAGGTGACCGGCTTCGCCGACTACGTCGCCAAGCTGCGCGCCGCCCACGTGATCCTCGATCCGGCCGAGCGCAAGCAGATCATCCGCGACGGCGCCGGGCGCCTGTGCACCGACGCCGGGGTCACGCTGCGCCCCGACGAGGCGCTGCTCGACGAGGTCGCGGGGCTGGTCGAATGGCCGGTGCCGCTGCTCGGGACGATCGACGCGCAGTTCATGGGCGTTCCGCCCGAGGTGCTGATCGTGTCGATGAAGACGCACCAGCGCTACTTCGCCACCACCACCAAGGGCGCGGCGCTGGCCAACCGCTTCGTCGTGGTCGCCAACAACGTCGCGCGCGACGGCGGCGCCACCATCGTCGACGGCAACGAGCGCGTGCTGCGCGCCCGGCTGAGCGACGCCAAGTTCTTCTGGGACCAGGACCGCAAGGTGCGGCTGGAAGAGCGCCTGCCGGTCCTCAAGGACATCGTGTTCCACGCCAGGCTCGGCAGCCAGGCCGACCGCGTGACCCGCATCGAGATCCTGGCCGACAAGCTGGCGCGGTTCGTGCCCGGCGCCGACAAGGCCGACCAGCGGGCGCAGGCGATCCTGGCCGCGCACCTCTGCAAGGCCGACCTCGTCAGCGGCATGGTCGGCGAGTTCCCCGAACTGCAGGGCGTGATGGGCCGCTACTATGCCCTCGAGGAGAAGTTGCCGGCGCCGATCGCCGACGCCATCGGCGACCACTACGCGCCGGCCGGCCCGAACGACCGCTGCCCGTCGGCGCCCCTGTCGATCGTGGTGGCGCTGGCCGACAAGCTCGACACGCTGACCAGCTTCTGGGCGATCGGCGAGAAGCCGACCGGCTCGCGCGATCCGTTCGCGCTGCGCCGCGCCGCGCTCGGCATCATCCGCATCGTGGTCGAGAACCGGCTGCGCCTGCCGCTGAAGTCGTTCTTCCAGGCCGACGACCTGATGGCGTTCTTCGCCGACCGCCTGAAGGTCCAGATGCGCGAGAAGGGCGTGCGCCACGACGTGGTCGACGCGGTGCTCGCGCTGGGCGGCGAGGACGACCTGGTGCGCCTGCTGGCCCGGGTCGAGGCGGTGCAGTCCTTCCTCGGGACGGAAGCGGGCCGCAACCTGCTGACCGCCTATGGCCGGGCCGCCAACATCGTGCGGGCCGAGGAAAAGAAGGACAAGACGCTGGCGGCCCAGGTCGCCGGCGCGCCCCAGGCGGCGCTGCTCGAGCAGGCCGAGGAAAAGGCCGTGGCGGCGGCGCTGGCCGAGCTGGAGCGGGGGGTGAAGCCCGCCCTGCAACGCGAGGACTTCGCGGGCGCCATGAAGGCCTTCGCCGGGCTGCGCGGCCCGATCGACGCCTTCTTCGAAAAAGTCACAGTGAATGTCACCGACAAGCCCGATTTGAGATTGAACCGCCTCAAGCTGCTCAACCAGATTCGGGCGACCATGGATTCGGTAGCGGATTTCTCCAGGATCGAGGGCTGAAATGGCCAAGTGGGTCTATAGTTTCGGGGATGGCAAGGCCGAGGGCCGTGCCGAGATGCGCAACCTGCTGGGTGGCAAGGGCGCCAACCTCGCCGAGATGTCGAGCCTCGGCCTGCCGGTGCCGCCGGGCTTCACCATCACCACCGAGGTCTGCACCTGGTACTACGCCAACGGCAACGCCTACCCGGCCGAGCTGAAGCACGAGGTCGAGCAGGCGCTGGGCCAGGTCGAGCAGGTGGTCGGCGCGAAGTTCGGCGATCCCAACAACCCGCTGCTGGTCTCGGTGCGCTCGGGCGCCCGCGCCTCGATGCCGGGCATGATGGACACCGTGCTGAACCTCGGCCTCAACGACCGCACGGTGCTCGGGCTCGGCAAGTCGGCCGGCGACGAGCGCTTCGCCTGGGACAGCTACCGCCGCTTCATCCAGATGTACTCGAACGTCGTGCTCGACGTCGGGCATCACTATTTCGAGGAAGCGCTCGAGCTCAAGAAGGAAGACCTCGGCGTCCAGCTCGACACCGACCTCAAGGCCGACGACTGGCGCTCGGTGGTCACCGAGTACAAGAAGATCGTCGAGAAGCGCACCGGCAAGCCGTTCCCGCAGGAGCCGCGCGAGCAGCTGTGGGGCGCGATCGGCGCGGTGTTCGGCTCGTGGATGAACCAGCGCGCCATCACCTACCGCCGCCTGCACTCGATCCCCGAGAGCTGGGGCACCGCGGTCAACGTGCAGGCCATGGTGTTCGGCAACATGGGCGACGACTGCGCCACCGGCGTGGCCTTCACCCGCGACCCGTCGACCGGCGAGAACCTGTTCTACGGCGAGTACCTCGTGAACGCGCAGGGCGAGGACGTGGTGGCCGGCATCCGCACGCCGCAGCTCCTGACCGTGCAGGGCAAGCTGGCGCAGAAGTCCGACGCCCCGGCGATGGAAGAGGTCATGCCGGCGGTGTTCAAGCAGCTGGCCGGCGTGCGCAACACGCTGGAAAAGCACTACCGCGACATGCAGGACATCGAGTTCACGGTGCAGCGCGGCAAGCTCTACATGCTGCAGACGCGCAACGGCAAGCGCACCGCCAAGGCGGCGCTCCGCATCGCCGTCGACATGGTGCGCGAGGGCCTGATCGACCACACCGAAGCGGTCGCCCGCATCATCCCGTCGTCGCTCGACCAGCTGCTGCACCCGACGCTCGATCCCAAGGCGCCGCGCAAGGTGATCTCCAAGGGCCTGCCGGCCTCGCCGGGCGCGGCCTCGGGCAAGGTGGTGTTCACCGCCGACGAGGCCGAGCTGCAGGCGCGCGGCGGCGAGAAGGTCATCCTGGTGCGCCGCGAGACCAGCCCCGAGGACATCCACGGCATGCACGCCGCCGAGGGCATCCTGACCTCGACCGGCGGCATGACCAGCCACGCCGCCGTGGTGGCGCGCGGCATGGGCAAGCCCTGCGTCGCCGGTGCCGGCGACGTCCGGATCGACGCCAAGGCCGGCACCCTGTCGGTGCGTGGCACGGTGGTGAAGGCCGGCGAGTTCATCACGCTCGATGGCGGCACCGGCGAGATCATGCTGGGTGTCGTGCCGACCGTGCAGCCCGAGCTGTCCGGCGACTTCGCCGAGCTGATGGTGTGGGCCGACAAGGTCCGCAAGCTGGGCGTCCGCGCCAACGCCGAGACGCCGACCGACGCGGCGACCGCCCGCAAGTTCGGCGCCGAGGGCATCGGCCTGTGCCGCACCGAGCACATGTTCTTCGACGGCGACCGCATCGTCGCGGTGCGCGAGATGATCCTCGCCGACGACGAGAAGACCCGCCGCGCCGCGCTGGCCAAGATCCAGCCGATGCAGCGCAAGGACTTCGTCGAGCTGTTCGAGATCATGGCCGGCCTGCCGGTCACCATCCGCCTGCTCGACCCGCCGCTGCACGAGTTCCTGCCCAAGACCCGCGCCGACATGGAGCAGGTCGCCAAGGACCTCAACGTCTCGGCCGAGGAAGTCGAGGCTCGCGCCAACAAGCTGCACGAGTTCAACCCGATGCTCGGCCATCGCGGCGTGCGTCTCGGCATCTCCTACCCGGAGATCTACGAGATGCAGGCCCGCGCCATCTTCGAGGCCGTCGCCGAGGTTCAGAAGAAGGGCGGCAAGACCGTGATCCCCGAGATCATGATCCCGCTGGTCGCCACCCGGAAGGAGCTCGACCTGATGAAGGCGGTGGTCGACCAGGTCGCGGCCGAGGTCAGCCAGCTGTCGGGCGAGAAGCTCGACTACCTGGTCGGCACCATGATCGAGCTGCCGCGCGCCGCGCTGCGCGCCGGCGAGATCGCCGAGACCGCCGACTTCTTCAGCTTCGGCACCAACGACCTGACGCAGACGACGTTCGGCCTGAGCCGCGACGACTCGGCCTCGTTCCTCGAGAAGTACCAGCAGCGCGGCATCTTCGAGCACGACCCGTTCGCCTCGCTCGACACCGAGGGTGTCGGCGAGCTGATCGAGATCGCGCGCGAGCGCGGCCGCAAGGTGCGCAACAACCTGAAGCTCGGCATCTGCGGCGAGCACGGCGGCGACCCGGCCTCGGTGTTCTTCTGCCACAAGGCCGGCCTCGACTACGTCTCGTGCTCGCCCTTCCGGGTGCCGATCGCGCGGCTGGCCGCGGCGCAGGCCGCGCTGGGCGGTCCGCTCAAGACGGAATGACGCTGGCGGCGCTTCGCGCCGGCGGCAAGCGCGCCCTGGCGGCCGCCCTGGCCGGGCTGGAGCGCGACCCCGACGGCGCGGCGGCCCAGGCGCTGCTCGACGCCGCGTGGCGGGCGCCGCGCGCCCACGTGGTCGGCATGACCGGCCCGCCGGGCGTCGGCAAATCCTCGCTGTGCGCCGCCCTGGTGGCGGCATGGCGCCGGGCCGGCCACACGGTCGGCGTGATCGCCGTCGATCCCTCGTCGCGCACCAGCGGCGGCGCCCTGCTGGGCGACCGCGTCCGCATCGTCCACGACGCCGACGACCAGGGCTCCTTCGTGCGCTCGATGGCGGCGCGCGACCGGCTGGGCGGCCTCGCCGACCAGACGCTGGCCGCGACGGTCGTGATGCGCGCCCTGTTCGACCGCGTGCTGATCGAGACCGTCGGCGTCGGCCAGTCCGAGACCGACGTCGCGGGGGTGGCCGACACGGTGGTGTTCTGCGTCCAGCCCGGCTCGGGCGATTCGCTGCAGTTCATGAAGGCCGGCATCGTCGAGATCCCGCACCTCGTGGTCGTCACCAAGGCCGACCTCGGCGCGGCCGCGGAGCGGGCGCGGGCCGACGTCGCCGGCGCGCTGTCGCTGGCCGCGGCGGGCGACGGCTGGGCGGTACGCACGCTCGCCCTGTCGTCGCGCACCGGCAACGGCCTCGACCCGCTGGTCGCGGCGCTCGACGCGCACAAGGCGTGGCTGGACGGCGACGGGCGGCTGGCGGTGCAGCGTCATCGACAGGCCGAGGGCTGGATCGTCGAATCGCTGCGCGACCGCTTCGGGCGCGACGGGCTGCAGCGCCTGGCGCGGCGCGGGCTCGACCTGTCGCTGGCGCCCGGTGGCCAGCCGTTCCAGCGCCTGCACGAACTCGGTTCCATCCTGGGAGAAGCGCGATGAGTCACCCGGTCGACGACGACTGCATCTTCTGCAAGATCGTGGCGGGCAAGATCCCCTGCTTCAAGCTGCTCGAGGACGAGCACACCATCGCCTTCATGGACATCAACCCGGTGAACCCCGGCCACGCCCTGGCGGTGACCAAGGGTCACTGGCCGACCGCCGACGTCATCCCGACCGAGGCGCTGGCCGCCACGGCGGCGACGGCGCAGCGTGTGGCGAAGGCGATCGTGCGCGAACTGAAGCCCGACGGCTTCAACCTGGTGCAGAACAATGGCCCCGGTGCCGGCCAGAGCGTGCCGCACCTGCATATCCACGTGCTGCCGCGCCACAAGGGCGACGGCGCGACGCTCAACTGGACCTACAAGCCGGGCAACAAGGACGAGATCGCGGCCTTGTGCGAGCGGCTGAAGAAGGCGCTGTAGAAGCGAGGGGGCCCGCGCTGCGCGCGGGACCTCTTCGTTACGCCGCCTGCGGCGAGCGCACCGTGGTCGAGAACCAGTCGCGCTCGTCGGTGCGGAACTGCTCGCGCACGTAGTCGATGACCGTGCGGATGCGCGCGCCCTTGTTCGTCTCCTCGTGGCTGACCAGCCAGATGTCGCGGACGATCTTGAGATCGATCGGCGCGGGCACGAGGTTGGACGACTTGGTGACGTAGTCGGGGAACACCGAGATGCCGTAGCCGACCTGCACGGCCTCGACCGCGGCATAGGACGAGTTGGTGCGCAGCACGACCGACGGGCTCTGCTCGACGACCTCGCTCCACGGTTTCATCGCGGGCAGGCTGTGCAGCGTCGTGTGGTCGACGATGTGGTGCTCGCGCAGGTCCTCGAGCCGCTGCGGCAGGCCGAAGCGCTCGATGTAGGAGGGCGCGGCGAAGACCGAGAAGTTGACCTGGCCGACGCGCGCGGCGACCAGCTGGTTCGAGGTCGGGCGGAAGAAGCGGATCGCGAGGTCGGCCTGGCGGGTCGCGAGGTCCAGCACCTGGTCCGAGGCGATCACCTGCACGATGATGTCGGGGTGGGTGTTGCGCAGCTGGCCGAGCCGCGGCACCAGCCAGTGGGCCGCGATACCCTCGGTTGCGGCGATGCGCACGATGCCGGCCATCTCGCGGTCGAGGCCGGCGAGGTGACGCTCGATCGAGGTGGCGTTCGACAGCATCGACTCGGCCTGCAGCAGCACGCCGCGGGCGGCCGGCGTGACCTCCATGCCGTGGCGATGGCGGTCAAACAGCTTGGCGCCCAGCCGGCGCTCGAGCGCCTGGATGCGGCGGCCGACCGTGGTCTGCTTGGTGTTCAGTTGCGTGGCCGCGGCGCTGAAGCTCCCGGTTTTTGCAACCGCGAGGAAAAATCGCACGTCGTCCCAGTCACCCAGGATGTTCGGGACCTTGTGCTTGCGCGGTGTGTTCATGACCATTCGTAACAATCGATACAATAAGGTTGCCGGCGCGAAGTTTACTTTGAGGTCTGCGCCATGGTTTATCTTACACCATTAACGCCGAAATGTCGTTTTCAGTCTCGTTTGTAAGTCTTTAGGGCCGATTTTCTCACGGCCGACGTAAATTCAAGGTCTACCCGTTTTTCGAGTCTCTTATTCGTTAGTCAATCAATCGCAAGTTGTTGACCGATCGACTCGTGTGACGGGGGACTCGTGACTGTGGCCGCAATCGGCTCAGACGGCAAGACGACTGGCCTGTCGGTGACTGCCGGCAAGCTTCGCCGCTACGTGCGCAGTCCGTCGACGCGCATGGCGGCCTTCGGCGGCCTGCTGACCTACGTCTGCTATGCCTATGCCCACGGCAGCTGGTCCAACCCGGCGCTGATCGGCATGTCGCTGTTCGTCGGCGTCTTCCTGCCCAGCTACTCGAAGTTGTCGAACAAGGCCGAGCTTTGGGCCAACAACCAGTTCGGCTTCGTCACGGCGGGCCGGCTCGGCCGCTTCCTGCCGCAGCTCGCCTTCAACCTGGCGGTCTTCGCGCTGTGGCAGGCGGCCGGCGTGTTCAAGGCGGCGGGCGTCGCCTCGGTCGGCGGCTTCGCGGTCGCCGCCCTGCTGACCACGCTGGCGTCGCAGGGAACCCAGTACCTCGGCGGTTACCTGGTTGCCCGCGGCGTCGGCGACGCCAACCGCAACACCCTGGTCGGCCTGCTGGTCAACGTCGTGCTGGCGGCGCTCGGGACCGCCGGCGTGCCCGGCGCGCGCGAGGCCTTCCTGGTGATGGGCACCGTGTTCGGCCTGCTGTTCTTCGGCGTCGGCCTGCTGTCCGACCTGCGCTCGCTGTTCGCCCCCAAGGGCGGCGTCGGCATGTTCTTCGGCACCTTCAACCCGTTCCACCGCTCGCACCTGATGATGGTCCGCCGCGCCCTCGACGAGCGCAACCTGGACAGGATCATCATCCACCCGACGCTGATCCCGCGGCTGCACGCCGAGGCGTTCCGCAAGGGCGAGCTGCGGGTCGGGGCGCTGAAGGACGGCTTCCAGATCTACGAGACGACCGACAAGGCCGACTCCAACGTCGACTACTTCCCGACCGGCCGGCAGTTCCTGCCGCCCGAGACGCGCAAGGTGCTGATCGAGCTGGCGCTGGCCGAGGCCGGCCTCGGCAACCGGGTCGAGGTCGCGTTCTATCCCGAGGTTTACGACCGCCGCGGCTTCCAGGGCGTGATCGGCGAGATCAAGCGCCTCTACCCGGGCCAGCGCCTGCACACCCTGCATGGCACGGATTTCGGCGGCATGCTGGTGCGCCAGATCTGCGACGAGTGTGGCTGGATCTACCCGTGGTGCATCCTGCGCCGCGACGAGGTGTCGGCCAGCGCCATCCGGGGCGGCGCCTCCGGCATGACCTCGCCGGTCGTGGCCGACGTGCTTTCACAGATTTCTCAGAATCTTCCGGTGGTGACGGCTGGGGGCCGCCGCTTCCGGAATGACAACGGTGTTCTCACCGAGGGGGCCTAGCATGACGGAAGCGAATGCGGAGACGATCTCCAATCGTCCAGTCATCACCATCAAGCTCGCGGCGACGTCCGACGAGCTCATGCAGTGCTACATGCTCCGCGCCGCGGTGTTCATGGGCGAACAGCACTGCCCGTACTGGGAAGAGTTCGACGGCAACGACTACACCGCGAGCCACCTGATGCTCTACGTCGACGGCGAGCCGGCGGCGTCGATGCGGGTGCGCTGGTTCGCGACCTTCGCCAAGCTCGAGCGGGCGATCATCCTGAAGCGCTACCGGTCGTACGGGCTGTTCATCCCGTTCGTCATGTGGGCGCGCGACTTCTGCCGGGCCAAGGGCTACGCCAAGGCGTACCTGCACGCCCAGCACCGGCTGTGGCCGATCTTCGAGCGCATGGGCTTCCGCCGGGTCGACGACAAGATCTTCCATTTCTCCGACCACGAGTACGGCGCCTTCGCCTGCGACCTCGAGCCGGATGCCGCCACGATGCCGACCGTCCTGACCGACCCGATGGTCCTCAACCGGCCGGAAGACCGCCTGGAGATGCCGGGCATTCTCGAGGACTCGATGACGCGCGGGGCAAGCAACCCGCACGCCGAGTGGTCCGAGCGTCGCGCCAACTAGGGGAGGCACAGATGAGCATGACTTCGCTTTCGATCGCCGGCGAGACGGTCACCACCCGCCTCGCGATGCGCATGGAGGACTCGCTGCAGGCCTTCGCGGTGCGCGCCGCCTGCTTCATCGGCGAACTCGACGTGCCGTACTCGGAGGAATTCGACGGCCACGACTTCGGCGCCACCCACATCATCGCCTATGTCGGCGACGAGCCGGTCGGCACGCTGCGGGTGCGCTGGTTCAAGTCGTTCGCCATGCTCGAGCGCCTGGCCGTGATCCAGCGCTTCCGCGGCAACGGCGTCGCCACGCTGCTGCTCGAGCGGGCGCGCCAGCTGGCCGAGACCCGCGGCAACAACATGCTCTACACGCAGGCCCTGCCGGCCGACGTGAAGTACTGGGAGAAGCAGGGCTGGCGCCGCCTCGTGGCCGAGGAAGCCGGCAGCGCGCCCAAGCGCATCGTCGCCATGGTCAAGGCGGTCGACCCGAGCAAGCCGCTGCCCGAGGCCGAGGCGCCCGAGTCCGTCGTGCTGCGCCGCGAGAACCAGCTCGACGCCGCCGGCCTGCCGCTGGGGACCGCGTCGAACTAGCCTGGATGCCGGGCGTCGTGTGGGCCCGGCCGTGCTCGCCGCTTCTTCGGGGGGAGAAGCAGCCCGCAGGCCGGTCCTTCTTGGGGTGTGTGGACACGACGCCTCGCGCCCATCCTCCTGTCGGCCGCCGGCCGGCAGGAGGATGTGGCCGCCCGACCCGCAACGGGCCTACTTGTGCCGGGGATCCAGCGCGTCGCGCAGGCCATCGCCCAGCAGGTTGAACGACAGCACCGACACGAAGATCGCGAAACCCGGCCAGAACGCCATCCACGGCGCCTGGGCGAGGAAGCGCTGCGCCGAGTTCAGCATGCTGCCCCAGGACGGCGCCGGCGGTTGCTGGCCGAGCCCGAGGAACGACAGCGCCGCCTCGGCGATGATCGCCCCGGCGATCGCCAGCGAGGCCTGGACCAGCAGCGGCGGCACGATGTTGGGCAGCACGTGGCGCAGCGCGATCCGCCAGTGCGGGTTGCCGACCGCGCGGGCGGCCTCGACGTAGTCCTCGACCTTGGCGGCCAGCGTCTGGCCGCGCGTCAGCCGCACGAAGATCGGCGTCGCGGTGACGCCGATGGCGATCATGGCGTTGCTCAGGCTGGGGCCGAGGAAGGCGGCCAGCGCGATCGCCAGGATCAGGAACGGCACCGCCAGCATGGCGTCGACGATGCGCGACAGCACGCCGTCGATCCAGCCGCCGGCATAGCCGGCCAGCAGTCCCAGCGGCACGCCGATGCCGAGCGCGATGCCGACCGAGACGAGGCCGGCGCTGAGCGAGGCCCGGGCGCCCCAGATGATGCGGCTGAGCACGTCGCGGCCGACCTCGTCGGTGCCCATCCAGTGGGCCCACGACGGCGCCTTGCGCACCGCGCTCCAGCTGGTGGCGGTCGGATCGTAGGGCGCGACCCATGGCGCCAGCGCCGCGACGGCGACCAGGAAGACGACCACGGCCAGGCCGACCATCGCTCCCTTGCGCCGGCGCAGGCGCCGCCACGCCCGCGCCCACGGGTTCTCCTCGCGCGCCTCGCCGGCGCCGTCGGCCACGGTCACGGCGGTCATCCGCGCAGCCTCGGGTTGACCAGCACGTAGGCCACGTCGGCCAGCAGGTTGAGGGCGATGTAGGTCGAGGCGGTCACCAGCACGACCCCCTGCACGACGGCGTAGTCGCGGTTGAACACGGCGTCGACGATCAGCTTGCCGAAGCCCGGGATGGTGAAGATCTGCTCGGTCAGCACGGCGCCCGACAGCAGCGTGCCGAACTCGAGGGCGCCCAGCGTGATCACCGGCGTCATGGCGTTGCGCAGCGCGTGTTTCAGCACCACGCGACGCTCGACCAGGCCCTTGGCGCGGGCGGTCCGCACGTAGTCGGCGCCCATCGCCTGCAGCATCGCGCTGCGGGTGTGGCGCATCAGGATGGCGGCGATGGCGTTGCCCAGCACGAAGGCCGGCATGATCGTGGTGGCGAGGCTGGCCCGCCAGTCCTCGCCCAGCCGGACGTAGCCCGAGGCCGGCAGCCAGGCGAGCGTCACCGAGAACAGGAAGATCATCAGGATGCCCAGCCAGAAGTTGGGCGTGCTGATGCCCCACAGGGCGAAGATGTTGGCGCCGTAGTCCCACGCCGTGTCCTTCTTCACCGCCGAGACGATGCCGGCCGGGATGCCGATGCCCAGCGCGATGACGATCGCCATCGCCGCCAGCTGCAGGGTCACCGGCAGCTTCTCGGCGACCAAGGAGGCGACCGACGATTTCAGCCGCATCGACTCGCCCAGGTTGCCCGACAGCACGCCCTTGACCCAGTAGAAGTACTGCACCGGGATCGGCTCGTTCAGCCGGTACTGCTGGCGGATCTCCTCCAGCACCGCGGGATCGCGCTCCTCGCCGGCCATGATCAGGGCCGGGTCGCCGGGCAGGAGCTGCTGCAGGCCGAAGATCAGCATCGACACCAGGATCAGCGTCGGGATGACCTGCAGCAGCCGCTGGGTGAGGAAGGCGAGCAAGGTGTCCTACTTCAGCTTGACGCCGACCACGCGGACCAGCCCGTCGGGCATCTGGCGATAGCCGTCGACCTTGTCGGACAGCGCGACCAGCACCTGCGGATGGTACAGGTAGATGATCTGGCCGTCGGCGAGGAACTTGCGGGCCACCGTCTCGTAGGCCTTCTTGCGCACCGCCGGGTCGCTCTTCGCCCGCGCCTCGGCGTGGGCGGCGTCGACCTCCTTGTCGCAGTACTTGCCGTTGTTCTGCGGCGCGCCGCAGGTCTGGAAGACGAAGGAGTTGCCGTCGGGATCGCTGCGGCCGCTCCAGCCGATCAGGTAGACCTGGAAGTCGCCGTCCTCGCCCTGCTTCAGCGAGGTCGCGAACTCGGTGACGCGGATCTTGAGGTCGAAGCCGGCCTCGGCCGCCATCGACTGGACGACCTCGGCCACGGCGCGCGTCTCCGGCCCGTTCGGCACCATGAAGTCGAGCGCGATCGGTCCGGTGACACCGGCCTCCTTGAGCAGCGCCTTGGCCTTGGCGACGTCGCGCTTGGGCACGGGGAAGGCCTGCTGGTAGTACGAGTTGGTCGGGTTGACCCACTGGTTGCCCGGCACGAACTCGCCGTTGAACACGACCTGGTTCAGCGCGTCGCGGTCGATCGACAGTTCGAAGGCGCGGCGCACCCGGGCATCCTTGCCCAGCGGGTTGTTGGCCTTCGGGCCGTTGGCGAGGTTCATCGTCAGGCCCATGTAGCCCAGCGACACTGCCTTGGTGAGCTTGAGCTTCGGGGTGTCGCGCACCGTCTTGATGTCGGTCGCCAGCACCCGCTCGATCATGTCGAGGCCGCCCGACCGCAGGTTGGCCAGCCGCACCGTGCCGTCGACGATCGGCAGGAAGGTGACCTTGTCGATGAACACCTGGTCCTTGTTCCAGTAGTCGGCGAACTTCTCGACCACGATGCGGTCCTGCTGGACGCGCTCGACGAACTTGAACGGGCCGGCGCAGACCGGCTTGAGGCCGAACTTGTCGCCCGCCGCCTCGGCGGCCTTGGGCGACACCATCATGCCGGCGCGGTCGGTCAGCTGGGCGAGCAGCGGCGAGAAGGGCTCCTTCAGCACCAGCTTGATCGTGGTCGGGTCGACGATCTCGACCTTGTCGACCGAGCCGAGCTCGGGCTTGCGGAACGAGCCCTTCATGGTGAGGTGGCGCTCGAGGCTGTACTTCGCGGCCTCGGCGGTGAACGCCTCGCCGTCGTGGAACTTCACCCCGGGGCGCAGCTTGATGGTGACTTCCTTGCCGTCGGCCGAGGTCTCGTGGCCGAGCGCCAGCTGCGGCACGATGTTCAGCTTCTCGTCGATGTCGAACAGCTTGTCGCAGATCGACGCGAAGACGATGCGCCCGACATAGGTGCGGGCCAGCGTCGGGTCGAGGACGTCGGGGTCCTCGGCGAGACCGATGCGCAGGTGCGACTGCGCCGCCGCGCCGCCCGCGGCCAGCGTCGACAGGGCGAACGCCAGCGCGAGGCGCTTGAGTCCGTTCTTCATGAAGCCTCCACTTGTTGATTGGTGACGAAAGCCGCCTGCAGGCGGGCAAGACGGGCCCGGTCCGCCTCGGCGAGCGTGCCGGGGGCCAGCGCGGCGGGCGGCGGAAACTCCGGCCAGTACGGGCAGGCCGTGGCGTGGCCGGCGCCGTCGTCCGCCAGCTGCGGCACGTCGCGCCGGCAGGCGTCGCGGACGAACGGGCAGCGGGTGTGGAAGCGGCAGCCGGCCGGCGGGTTGAGCGCGCTCGGGATGTCGCCCTCGAGCAGGGCGCGCTCGCGCACCGCGCCGGGATCGGGGACCGGTACCGCCGCCAGCAGGGCGCGGGTGTAGGGGTGGCGCGGGTTGCGGAACAACTCGTCGGTCGTCGCCGTCTCGACGATCCGGCCGAGGTACATGACGGCGATGCGGTCGGCGATGTGCTTCACCACCGCGAGGTCGTGGCTGATGAAGATGTAGGCCAGCCCGAAGCGCTGCTGCAGGGCGCGCATCAGGTTGATGACCTGCGCCTGGATCGACACGTCGAGCGCCGAGACCGGCTCGTCGGCGACGATCAGGCGCGGTTCGACCGCCAGCGCGCGGGCGATCGCGAGGCGCTGGCGCTGGCCGCCGGAAAACTCGTGCGGGTAGCGGCGCGCGTGCTCGGGACGCAGGCCCACCAGGTCGAGCAACTCGCCGATGCGGGCGCGCCGGGCCGCGGCATCGGCGGCGAGGCCATGCAGCGACAGCGGCTCGCCCAGCATGGCGCCGACCGTCATGCGCGGATTGAGCGAGGCATAGGGGTCCTGGAAGATCACCTGCAGGCGCTGGCGCCGCGCCCGCATGGCGCGCTCGTCGAGCGCCAGCAGGTCCTCGCCCTCGAAGCGCACGCTGCCGGCGCTCGGCTCGATCAGGCGCAGCACGAGGCGGCCGACCGTCGACTTGCCGCAGCCCGATTCGCCGACGATCGCCAGCGTCTCGCCGGCGGCCAGCGCGAAGTCGACGCCGTCGACGGCGCGGACATGGCCGGTCACCCGGCCGAACGCGCCGCCGCGCACCGGGAAGAGCTTGGCGAGGCCGGCGACTTCCAGCAGGGCGCTCACGCCAGCACCTGCGCCAGCGGCGCGCGACGGCAGCGCGACAGGTGGCCGGGCGCGACCTCGACCAGTTCCGGCATCGTGGCGCGGCAGGCCGGCTCGACGAACGGGCAGCGCGCGGCGAAGCGGCAGCCGGCCGGCGGCCGGGTCATGTCCGGGACGCGGCCCTCGATCGACGGCAGGCGCTCGCGCTTCTCGTCGAGCCGCGGGATCGAGCCCAGCAGGCCGACCGTGTAGGGGTGCTCGGGCCGCGCGAACAGCGACGCCACCGGGGCGCGCTCGACGATCTGGCCGGCGTACATCACCGCCACGTCGTCGGCCATCTCGGCGACCACGCCGAGGTCGTGGGTGATCAGGATGATCGCGGTGCCGGTCTCGCGGCGCAGCCCGCGCAACAGGTCGAGGATCTGCGCCTGGATCGTGACGTCGAGCGCCGTGGTCGGCTCGTCGGCGATCAGCAGTTGCGGCCCGCAGGCCAGCGCCATGGCGATCATGGCGCGCTGGCGCATGCCGCCCGACAGCTTGTGCGGGTAGTCGTCGACCCGCTTCTCGGGCGAGGGGATGCGCACGAGGCGCAGCATGTCGATGGCGCGCGCCCGCGCCTCGGCCGCCGCCAGCCCCTGGTGGCGCTGGATCGCCTCCATGATCTGGTCGCCGATCGTGTAGGACGGGTTGAGCGAGGTCATCGGCTCCTGGAAGATCATCGCCAGTCGCGCGCCGCGCAGGTCGCGGATCTCGCGCGCCCCGAGTTGCAGCAGGTCGCGCCCCTCGAAGCGCACCTCGCCCTCGACCGTGGAGTTCTCCGGCGGCAGCAGGCCCATCACGGCCAGCGACGTCACGCTCTTGCCGCAGCCCGATTCGCCCACCAGCCCCAGGGTGCGGCCGCGCTCGAGCGACAGGTCGATGCCGTCGACGGCCCGCACGGTGCCGTCGTCGGTGGCGAAGGAAACGGCGAGGCGACGCAGTTCGAGCAGGGCGCTCATGAACGCTCCGCCGCCAGGCTCCTTTCGATGCCGGCGTCGATCTCGGCGCGGTCGAACACGCCGGCGGGGTTCTCGCGCGTCGGCACGAAGGCCCGGAAGTGCGTCCAGCGCTCGCGGCTCACCGCCTCGAGCCGGGCCAGTTCGAGCAGCGGCTCGACGTGGTCGTCGACCCGCAGGTCGAGCTCGGAATATTCCTGGTCGCCGTAGATCACCAGCGCCGCCGACTGCTTGCCGCGCTTGTCGCCGCCGACCTTCTCGCCGGCCTTCATCGCGCCGATCAGGCGGCGCGGCAGCGGCATCGAGGCGTTCTCGCGGAAGAAGCGCACCGTCTCCGAGATGACCTGCGGACCGGCCAGCATGTTGCCGGCGACCGACAGGTCGTCGCCGATCCAGTGACCGCACCACGGCACGCACTCGGCACCGGTATGGGCGGCGAACCGGCCGTCGGCGCCCAGCACGTGGACCTGCCGGTGCTCGCGACCGGCGTCCGGCGCGATCAGCAGGCGCACGATGTCGGCGGCGCCGACGCCCTCGCGGACCAGCCGCAGGCCGCGCGGCCCGTACAGCGGGTTGGTCAGGGCCTGGGTGCAGACCGCGCCCCTGGTCGGCTCGATGTTGGGCACGCGGGCGCCGACCGCGAAGAACTTGGTGGCGACGGCGATGGCGATGCGGCCGGTGGCGCGCTCGTTGAAGATGATCGACCAGGTCATGGGGGTCCCGTCAGCGTCCCGCCGCGTAGCCCTGCATGCCGCGCGGGTTGGCCGCCGCCTTGCGCCACGGATCGTCGCGCGTCGCGGCGGTCAGGCGGCCTTCCGACCAGTCGTCGTTCATCTCGACCTCATGGCCGCGACGACGCAATTCCTGGGCCGTTTCGGCGGGCACGCGGCCCTCCAGCACCAGCACGCCGGGACGCGCGGTGCGCGGCCAGAACGACGAGGGGAAATGCTCGCTGTGCCAGGCCGGCGCGTCGATCGCCTCCTGCAGGTTCATGCCGCAATGGACGTGGCGCAGGAACATCTGAGTGATCCACTGGTCCTGCTGGTCGCCGCCCGGCGAGCCCCACGCCATGTACGGCTTGCCGTCGCGGTGGGCCATGGTCGGCGTCAGCGTGGTGCGCGGCCGCTTGCCGGGCTTCAGCGAGCCGGGCAGGCCTTCCTCCAGCCAGAACATCTGGCCGCGCGTGCCCAGCGGGAAGCCGAGCTCGGGGATCACCGGCGAGCTCTGCAGCCAGCCGCCCGACGGCGTCGCGGTGATCATGTTGCCCTCGCGGTCGACGATGTCGAAGTGCACCGTGTCGCCGTTGGTCTGTCCGACCCGGCCGACCGTCGGCTCGCCGGCGCCGCTCGCGGAGACGCCGAGCCGCTGGGCGTCGGCGCGGAACAGCTTCACCACGCCGCCGTAGCCCTCGACCTTGCCCGGACGCTGGTCGAGCGACGCCCTGTTCGGGTCGATCAGCTTGCGCCGGTCGTCGTTGTAGGCATCCGACAGCAGCGTCTCCATCGGCACGTCGACGAAGGCGGGATCGCCGTAGAACGCCTCGCGGTCGGCGTAGGCGAGCTTGCTCGCCTCGACCACGACGTGGATGAAGTCGGGACTGGTCGGGTCCATGCCGTCGAGGTCGAAGCCCTTCAGCAGCGCGAGCTGCTGCAGCACGACCGGCGCCTGCGACCAGGCGCCCGCCTTGCACACCGTGTAGCGGCCGTAGTCGTAGGTCAGCGGCGCCTCGATGGTGGCCTGCCAGCCCGCGAGGTCGGCGCCGCGCAGCAGGCCGCGGTTGCGCTGGCCCGACACGTCCATCACCTCCTGCTCGGTGCAGAAGCGGTCGATCGCCTCGGCCACGAAGCCCTGGCTCCAGACCTTGCGGGCGCGCTCGATCTCGGCCTCGCGGCCGCCGCCGCCGGCCTCGGCTTCCTTCAGGATGCGGGCGTAGGTGTTGCCGAAGGCGGTGTTGCGGAACATCGTGCCCGGCTTGGGCACGGCGTTGCCTGGCAGGAACACGGCGGCCGAGGTCGGCCAGTTCTGGCGGAAGTTGTCGGCCACGGTGGCGATCGTCGCGGTGGCGCGCTCGACGATCGGGTGGCCGTTCAGCAGGTAGCCGATCGCCGGCGCCAGCACGTCGGCCAGCCGCATCGTGCCGTAGTCGCGCAGCACCAGCATGTAGGCGTCGAAGGTGCCGGGAATGCAGGCCGGCAGCAGGCCGGTGCCCGGGATCAGGTCGATGCCCAGCCCCTTGAAGCGGTCGATGGTGGCCAGCGCCGGCATCGGGCCCTGGCCGCAAACCACCTCGGTCTTGCCGCGCTTCACGGCGTGGAGGATCAGCGGCACGTCGCCGCCCGGGCCGCACAGGTGCGGCTCGACGACCTGCAGCGTGAAGGCGGTGGCGACCGCCGCGTCGAAGGCATTGCCGCCGCGCTCGAGGATACCCATGCCGACCGCGGTGGCGATCCAGTGGGTCGAGGCCACGACGCCGAACGTCCCGACGATTTCAGGCCGGGTGGTGAACGGGTTCGGGTTGATCAGTTTCACGGGCCGGCCTCCACGGGATGGAAGCCGCAGACCTTAAGGCCGTCGCGCCGACGCGGCTAGGGGGAGGTGGCCTCGGGCAGCCGCATCCAGCCGGGGATTTCCGCCACCAGTTTCGCATCGCCCGCCGACAGCGGCGTGCCGCTGCGCACCGCGTCGAGGCGCAGCAGGGCGAGCGCCCGGTCGCCGGCGCCCGAGCGCAGCTCGCCGACTTCCTCGCCGCCCTGGTGCACGGTCGCGCCGGGCGCCGGCAGGGGGCCTTCGACGCGTACCGGGAACAGGCGCTTCTTGATCAGCGCCCGGTACTTGGTGCGGGCCGTCAGTTCCTGGCCCATGTAGCAGCCCTTCTTCCAGTCGACGCCGTTCAACTCGTCGAAACCGTTCTCGAGCAGCAGCGCCTTCTCGACCGGCAGGTCGCGGCTGCCGTCGGGCACGCCGAGCGACAGCCGCCGCTCGTCCCAGGCCTGCGGCGGCGCGGCGGCGAAGCCGCGCGCCTCGAGCAGGCGGCTGGCGGTGCCGGCCGGGGCGATCACCCGCACCCCGAGGTCGGGCAGGCGGGGGTCGGCGAAGGCGACCGCGCCGTCGAGCGGCAGCAGCGTCGTTGCCTCCGGGCCCCACGCCACGGCGACCTCGAGCGCCTCGGCGCGGTCCTCGACCGTCACCTTCGAGCGCAGCCTGTACATCGAGAGCTTGCGCGCGAGGCCGGCGGCGCGCTCGCGCTCGGTCTCGAGCAGCAGCGTGCCCTGGCCGTCGTCGGCGACGAACATGTCGTTGAGGAAGCGGCCCTGCGGCGTCAGCAGGGCCGCCCAGACGGCGGCCTGCGGCGTCACCCGGGCGATGTCGTTGGACACCAGCCCCTGCAGGAAATCGACGCGGTCCGCGCCGCCCACGGCGATGACGCTGCGCTGGGGAAGGAGACAGAACGGTCGGGCACTCATGGCCTCGACATTTGGGTGCGGCCGGGCCGCTTGGCAAGCGTCCCCGGTCACTTCCCGGGCTGGGGTTTCCACCGCGCCGCGCATTCCTGCATCGCCGTGGCCTCGGCCTTGCCGTCGCCGAGGGTGGCCAGGCGCCGGCACAGGCGCACGAACTCCGCCTGGTTGCCGCACGGGTCGCCCCGGTCGGCGGTCAGTCCCAGCATGTCGGTCAGGACATCCCAGGCCGGCTTCGAATCGTGCCAGCTCATGGTCGGCGCGACCTTGCCGGGCACCCGGCACTGGCGGAAATGGAAGAAGTCGGTGTTGTCCGGGTAACCGAAGTACCGGTTGAGGGCGCCGAGGTCGGCACCGCCGTCGGGCGCGGTCCGCGCCAGGCGCTGGGGCAGCGCTTCCTTGAGGTCGGTGATGCGGTCGAGCACGGCGGTGGCCGCGGCCTCTCCGCGCGCGGTGCGCCCGTCGTAAAGGGCGATCACCGGGTCGACCAGCAGCTTGGCGCTGGTGCTGACCCGGGCCGGGCATTCGGGCTGGCCGTTGCCGGCATGAACCACGGGATCCGGCCGGCAGTCCGGCTGGGCCTTCGGCGCCTTCGGGTCGAAGCGGAGGTGCAACTGGTCGAGCGAGGGATCGCTGCTGATCAGGATGGCGATCGGCGCGGCCTGGTGCTGGCCCTTCGACACCTCGTCGACCCTGAGCGTCAGGAAGCGCAGCACCTCGTCGAGCGTGGCGGCGCCGAAGTTCTCGAACAGGCCACCGTCGGTGACCCGCGCCTTGACCTTGTCCTCGCAGTCGCGCAACGCGCCGGTCGGCGAGATCACGGGGAAGCGGGCGCTCATCGAGACCGAGGTGCTGATCGGGATGTCGGCCTTCGTCATGGCGAAGGTGTCGTAGCGGTTGATGGGGCTGGACAGGCCCAGCGAATCGGCGGCGGCGCTGTCGCGCGGGTTGTTGTCGTCCAGCCGGACATTCGACGTGACGATGCGCTTGCCCTTCTCGACCGAGGTGCCGTTCAGCACCAGCACCGGCCACGGGCGGGCGCCGCCGAACGTCGCGACGAAGCCGTCGCTCCACGAGAACCCCGCGGCCTTGCGGGCGTCGCTCGCGTTCCAGGCCGCCTCCCAGGCCTTTTCCAGCGCGACCGCGCGGTCGCCCGGCAGCAGGGCGCGCGGCAGGAAGCTGAAGCCGTTGGACGGCAGGTCGACATAGACCCCGGCGGCGAAGGTCGGTCCGAGGAAATCGCTCTCGATGATCTGCCGGGCCTGCCGCGGGGCGTCGTCGATCAGCGCGGGACTGCCTTTCGTCTTGCGGTTGGCCTCGACGATCGAGCGGAAGGTCACCGCGCCGAGGGAGCCGCCGGAGACGCCGCTGATCATGAACAGCCGGTCGCTGAAGTTCGGTTCGCGCGCCGCGATCTGGGCGAGCACCTGCGATGTCCAGAAGGCGGCACGGCTGGCCCCGCCGGCCGCCGCGACCATCACCAGCGGCGGCACCGGGCGATCGTTCGGGATCGGCGGCGACAGCTTCGAATTGTGGTCCCACCACTTGAGGTAGGCGTCGCGGAGCAGCGGGCGCTGGTCGGCCTCGGCCTGCTGCCAGGCCCGGTCCTGGGCGTCGCAGGACGGCGGTGCGCCGCTCTTGGTCGCCGCCGCCGCGCGCAGGGTGCGCACGTCGTGGAAGTCGCCGAAGACGTAGGGGAAGACGACCAGGATCGCCAGCGCCGTCCCGAACAGCGGGAAGCGCAGCCGCGCCGACAGCATCACCAGCGTGCAGCTCACCGGCACGATCAGCGCGAAGCCGAGCAGCGTCGCCGGCACGGCGCCCCGCAGGACGTGCTGGCCCATCGCGACCGGGAACGCGAGGACCAGCCCGTAGAACAGCGGGGTCGCCAGCAGGGACACGACGAGGAAGCGCAGCGCGAACGGGTGACTCTTGTCGAAGATCGCGTCGCTCGGGTCGCGGACGGGTATCCAGGCCTTGCTGACCTTTCCTGCCTTGACCAGGCGCCGGGCGATCGGCTCGCGATCCCGGACCAGCACGTAGAACACGCGCGCCAGCACAACGTAGAACAGCGCGGCGGCGGCGAACGGCAGGGCGCCCCTCGTGTCGCCGGCTTCATGATGTGCCCATCCGGCGAGCGAAAAGGCGACGGCCACCGACAGGATGCCGGCGGCGCCGATCCAGCGCGGGACCACGCTGGTCAGCGTCCGGTGCCAGAGGATCCGCGGCGGCGGGGTCGGAGAGGACGGCGGGGGAGAGGGCGGCAGGACGGGCACGGGATTGGCCCGCTTGTACTGCACGGTCACGCGCGCCCAGTACCAGGCCACGGTCGACCAGATGAGCACCGCGACCAGGATGGCGGCCTGGGCGTCGAGGTTGGTCGGCGACAGCGCGACCACGATATCGCGCGCCTGGTCGGTGAAGGCGATGAGGGCACCGCCGACCAGGACCGGCAGGACCGCGGCGCGGCACACCCAGAGCATCCCGATGGTGTCGCTGACGTGCCACCACGCCGTCCCGAGCCGCGCCCCGAGCCTCTCCAGGAAAGCCTTCATCTCGTTCCCCGCTTCATCACCGTCCGAGAGTGCGCGCGACCACGCCACCGGTTTGTGACGAATGCCACGTTTGTCCTAATGTGTCGCCGAATGGATGCCGCCGATCGATCCCCTCGCCACGGCCTGGTGGTGAGCGTGTGCTGCATCGGCGCGTTCGTCGGCCAGTTCGACGCCAGCGTCGTGCAGCTGGTGCTGCCGGCCCTGAAGGATGCCTTCGGGGTCTCGATCGACGCCGTCCGCTGGGTCGCCGTGGCCTACCTGCTGGCCTTCGCCTCCTGCCTGCCGGTATTCGGCAAGCTGTGCGACCTGTTCGACCGCAAGCGGCTCTACCTGCTGGGCTTCGGCCTGTTCGCCGCCGCCTCGACGGTGTGCGGCCTGGCCGACGACTTCGCCACCCTGGTGGCGGCGCGCGTCGTCCAGGGCATGGGCGGCGCGCTGCTCGGCGCCAACAGCATGACCATTCTCGCCACCGTGATCGTGCCGCACCGGCGTAGCCACGCGATCGGCCTGTTCACCGCGGCGCAGGCGATCGGCATCAGTGCCGGCCCGATGGTCGGCGGCGTCCTGCTCGAGTGGCTGTCGTGGCGCTGGGTGTTCTGGATGGTCGTGCCGTTCGGCCTGGCGGCCATGGCGATCGGCGCCGCGGTGCTGCCGCGGACCGAGCCCGGCGCGGCCGGGCGCCGCCTCGACGTCGCGGGCGCGCTGCTGATCGTTCCCTGCCTCGTGCTCGGCGTGCTGGTCGTGCTGCAGGTCGGGGTGTGGCCGGTCGCCTCGCTGCCGATGCTGGCCTGCGCCGG
The DNA here is from genome assembly GCA_020160955.1 of Pseudomonadota bacterium. GTDB lineage: Bacteria > Pseudomonadota > Alphaproteobacteria > Reyranellales > Reyranellaceae > Reyranella. The sequence continues at coordinate 14,800 of JAIUOX010000018.1, read as the reverse complement.
CGGCGCCATCGTCCTCGCCACGCTGTTCCTGCGCCGCGAGAGGCGGGCGACATGGCCACTGGTCGACCTCGCCCTGTTCTCCAGTCGCGGCTATGCCGCCGGGATCGCCGGCGTCGCGCTGGCCTACGCCGTGCTCTACGGCCTCCTGTTCCTGATGTCGTTCGCCTACATCCACGGCCTGCTGAACACGCCGCTGGTGGCCGGCCTCAAGATGGCGACCGTGCCGGTCGGCGTCGGCCTGCTGGCGCCGGTCGGCGTGATGCTGGCCCACCGGCTGGGCGCGCCGCGGCTCGGCACCGTCGCGATGGCGGTGTGCATCGCCGCGCTGGGCGCGCTCGCCTTCATGGCGTTCGGCCCCGACCGGCTGGTGATCCGGCTGCTCGCGCTGGTGACCTTCGGGATCGGGCTGGGCCTGTTCATGGCGCCCAACGCCGACGCCACGATCAAGGCGGCGCCGGCGGGTCACGTCGCGACGGCCGGCGCGCTGGTCAACCTCGCGCGCGTGCTCGGCAGTTGCGTCGGCGTCGCCGCCGCCTCGTCGGTGATGTCGTGGCAGTTGAAGCGCTTCGGCGCCGACGCCCCGATCCTGGTGCCGGGGTCGCCGGTCAACGTGCCGTTGCTGGAGGCCGTCGAGAGCGGCCTGCTGATGCTGTCGGGCTTCGCCCTGGTCGCGGCAGTGGTTTCACTGCTCCGCCGCGACGCTTCCCGTTCCGTCGAGGGCCGGGGCTAGTTGGGCCGGTAGAACGGCTTGTCGCCGCAGATCGTGACGCGGTGGCCGTAGCGGCGGTGCGGCCAGTAGTCGAACATCGCGTGGTGCTGGGTCGAGCGGTTGTCCCAGAACGCCACCGAGTTGGGCTGCCACTTGAAGCGGACTTGGAACTCCGGCGTCTCGAGGTGGCGGTACAGCATCTCGAGCAGCGCATCGCTCTCGTGCTTCTTGAGCTGCGGGATGCGCAGCGTGAAGCCGCGGTTGACGAACAGCGCCTGCTTGCCGGTCACCGGATGGGTGCGCACGATCGGGTGCTCGGCGTTGGGGAAGTCGAGCTGGGCGCGGTCGGTCGCCTTGGTCCGGTAGTAGTGCGCCTTCGAGCTGTCGTGCGTCGCGGTCAGGCCCTGCAGCAGCTTCTTGATCGGGTCCGACAGCGTCTCGTAGGCGCGGTACATGTTGGCGAACAGCGTGTCGCCGCCGCCGTCCGGCGGCACTTCGGTCAGGTAGAGGATCGAGCCCATCGGCGGCTCGGGATCGCAGCTCACGTCGGTGTGCCACTCCTCGCCGGCGACCCGCTTGGACTTCTCGTCGGCCTTGATGACGAGGATCTCGGGATGCTCGGGAAACTCGATCGGCGCGTTGGGATGGGTGTGCAGCGGCCCGAAGCGGCGGCCGAAATCCTTGTGCTGGTCGATCGTCATCTTCTGGTCGCGGAAGAAGATCACCAGGTTCTCCATCAGCGCGTCGTGCACTTCCTGGAACTGCTGGTTGCCGAGCGGCTTGGACAGGTCGACGCCGGAGATTTCCGCGCCGATCGTGGGGGTCAGCTTGCGGACCTCGATGGTCTGGTAGGTCATCTTGTTTCCTCCTTTGCCGGCAGGATAGGCGCGCCGGCTGCCCGGGCGGCCGGGGAAAGTCGACAAAGTCCGTATTGCGGACTAGCTTTGCCGGCATGCCCCCTCCCGTGATCGAGCCGGTGCGGCGCGCCTTCCGGGTGCTCGAGGCGATGAGCGGGCGCTCGCGCTCGACGCTTTCGCTGCTGGTCGCCGACACCGGCCTGCCGCGACCCACCGTGGTCCGCCTGCTGCAGACGCTGGTCGCCCTGGGCTATGCCCAGCGGGTGTCGCGCCAGGACGGCTACCGACTGACCGACCGGGTGCTGGGGCTGGCCGGCGCGATCCGCTTCGTCGACCACCTGGTCGACGCCGCGATGCCCCACATGAGCGCCTTCACCGCCGAGCATGGCTGGCCGCTCTACCTCGCGACGCTCAGCGACGGCGCGCTGACGATCCGCCACTCGACCGCGCCGGAGAGCCCGATGGCGTTCGAATCGGCGGCGCTCAACACCCGCCGCTCGGTGCTGACCAGCGCGCTCGGCCGGGCCTGGCTGGCGTTCAGCGCCGACGAGCCGCGCGAGATGCTGCTGCGCACCCTGCTGCCCGCCGGCGCGGCAGGCCGCCGCCAGCGGCTGGCCCTCGACCGCGCGCTGGAGCAGGTGAGGCGGCAGGGCTGGGCCTTCACCGCCTCGGCCCGGCCGTCGCGCATCCACGGCATGGCCGTGCCGGTGCTCGGCCACGGCGGCCTGCTCGGCAGCCTGTCGATGCGCTTCCCGCGCTCGGCGATGGGCGAGGACGAGGCCGCCGCGCGCTACGGCCGGCGGCTCACCGCGCTCGGGCGCGAGATCGCGGCCGATGTCGGGGCCATCGCGGGGCCGGGCCGCAGACCGGTTTGAGGCCGGCACGCCCGAGTCGCCCGACCGGTGGCGGCTTGCTAGAACCGCCGCGCATCTTCGAGGGGGTTACGCATGTCATTCCGGGCACTCGTTCTGAACCAGGGCGCCGACCGCAAGGTCAGCGGCGCCGTCGAAACCCTGGCCGACGACCGGCTGCCGGCGGGCGACGTCACGGTGGCGGTCGAGTACTCGACGCTGAACTACAAGGATGGGCTGGTGCTGACCTCGGGCGGCGGCCTGGTGAAGACCTGGCCGCATGTCGGTGGCATCGACTTCGCGGGCACCGTCGAGGCCTCGGACAACCCGGCCTTCAAGCCGGGCGACAAGGTCGTGCTGAACGGCTGGCGGGTCGGCGAGATCCACTGGGGCGGCTACGCGACCCGGGCGCGCGTCAAGGGCGACTGGCTGGTCAAGCTGCCCGCCACGCTCTCGGCCCGGCGCGCGATGGCGATCGGCACCGCGGGCTACACCTCGATGCTGTGCGTGATGGCGCTCGAGAAGCACGGGATCAAGCCGGCCTCGGGCGAGGTGCTGGTCACCGGCGCGGCCGGCGGTGTCGGCTCGGTCGCCGTCGCCATCCTGGCCAAGCTCGGCTACGCGGTCGTCGCCGCGACCGGGCGGCCGGAGGAGGGCGACTACCTCAAGGCGCTGGGCGCCGCGACGGTCATCGAGCGCAAGGAACTGACCGAGGCGCCGGATCGCCCGCTGCTGTCGGAGCGCTATGCCGGCGTGGTCGACACGGTGTCGGGCGTCATGCTGGCCCGCGCGCTGGCGCAGGTGAAGTACGGCGGCGCCGCCGCGGTCTGCGGCCTCGCCGGCGGCCCGGCCTTCCCGGGCTCGATCCTGCCCTTCATCCTGCGCGGCGTGGCGATGTACGGCATCGACTCGGTGATGATGCCCAAGGGCCCGCGCGAGGAAGCGTGGCGCCGGCTGGGCAGCGACCTGCCGCTCGACCGGCTGGACAGCACGGTGAGCGAGGCCGGGCTGGGCGACCTGCTCGCGCTGGCCCCAAAAATCCTCAAGGGAGCCGTACGCGGCCGCGTGGTCGTCGATGTGAGCAAGTGATAGGGTTTCCCGCCGTTTAGCGATTCGAACCGAAGAGTATCCGCCATGACCAAGGCCGCCACCGTGCAGACCGCCAACAACCTCGAAGCCTTCTTCATGCCGTTCACGGCGAACCGGCAGTTCAAGAAGAACCCCCGGCTGCTGGCGCGCGCCAAGGGCGTGCACTACTGGACGCCGGAAGGCCGCCGCATCATCGATGGCACGGCCGGCCTGTGGTGCGTCAATGCCGGCCACGGCCGCGAGGAGATCAAGGAGGCGATCGCCCGCCAGCTGGACGAGATGGACTACGCGCCGTCCTTCCAGATGGGCCATCCGAAGTCGTTCGAGCTGGCGGCCCGTCACGCCGCCATGCTGCCGGGCGACCTCGACCACGCCTTCTACTGCAACTCGGGCTCCGAGGCGGTCGACAGCGCGCTCAAGATCGCGCTGGCTTACCAGCGCGCCCGCGGCCAGGGCACCCGCACCCGGCTGATCGGCCGCGAGCGCGGCTACCACGGCGTCGGCTTCGGCGGCATCTCGGTCGGCGGCATGGTCAACAACCGCAAGCAGTGGGGCACCATGCTGCCCGGCGTCGATCACCTGCCGCACACCCACGTGCCGTCGAAGAACGCCTTCTCGCGTGGCCTTCCCGAGCACGGCGCGGAACTCGCCGATGAGCTCGAGCGCATCGTCGCGCTGCACGACGCCTCGACCATCGCCGCGGTGATCGTCGAGCCGTGCGCCGGCTCGACCGGCTACCTGCCGCCGCCGAAGGGCTACCTGCAGCGCCTGCGGCAGATCTGCGACAAGCACGGCATCTTGCTGATCTTCGACGAGGTCATCACCGGCTTCGGCCGCCTCGGCGCCTCGTTCGCCGCCGAGTACTTCGGCGTCATCCCCGACCTCATGACGGTCGCCAAGGGCATCAGCAACGCGACCGTGCCGATGGGCGGCGTGTTCGTGCGCAAGCACATCTACGACGGACTGATGAACGGCCCGGAGAACGTCATCGAGCTGTTCCACGGCTACACCTACTCGGCCCACCCGCTGGCCTGCGCCGCGGCGCTGGCGGTGCTCGACATCTACAAGGAAGAGGCGCTGTTCCAGCGCGCCGCCGACCTGTCGAAGTACTGGGAGGACGGCGTGCACTCGCTGAAGGGCCTGCCGGGCGTGATCGACATCCGCAACCTCGGCCTCGCCGCCGGCATCGACATGGAAAGCCGCAAGGACGCCCCGGGCGCCCGCGGCTTCGACGCCTTCATCAAGGCCTTCGAGCTCGGCCTGATGGTGCGCCAGGCGACCGACACGATCGCCATGTCGCCGCCGCTGGTCATCGAGAAGGCCCAGATCGACGAGATCATCGACCTCGCCGGCAAGGCCATCAAGGCGTCGGCCTAGCCGACCCGCCCGTCACCGGCCTCTCCCCCTATCGGGGGAGAGGTGGATGACCTATATCGGTGACGTGGTCATCGATCTCGGACTGACGGCGGCACTGTTCTCGGCGGCGCACGTGGCGACCGCCGGCGCCGTCACCGTCCACGTTCTCCTCTACAAGCGCAACGTCGCCGCCGCCGTCTCGTGGATCGGCATCGCCTGGCTGTCGCCGTTCCTCGGCGGCCTGCTCTACGCGATCATGGGCATCAACCGCGTCAAGCGGCGCGCCCAGCGGCTGCGGCGGCAACGCCTGCCGATCGCCACGGCGGGCGAGATCGCGGCCGAGGTGGTCGACGACCCGACGCTGTCGCCGCTCGAGTTCGCGATCGGCCGGCTGACCGGCCTGCACCTCGAGCCGGGCAACCGCGTCGAGATGCTGCGCTCGGGCGACGAGGCCTACCCGCGCATGCTGGCGGCCATCGCCAACGCCCGGAAGAGCGTCGGCATCACCAGCTACATCTTCCGCGCCGACAAGGCGGGCGAGGCCTTCCACCAGGCGCTGATCCAGGCGCAGCGCCGCGGCGTCGAGGTGCGCGTGCTGATCGACGGCGTCGGCAGCGGCTACTTCTGGTCGGGAACCTACAACCGCCTGACGAAGGCCGGCGTCCCGGTCGCCCGCTTCCTGCATTCGTACCTGCCGTGGCAGATGCCGTTCGTGAACCTGCGCAACCATCGCAAGGTCATGGTGGTCGATGGCCGGCTGGCCTACACCGGCGGCCTCAACATCGGCGCCGAAAACATCCGCGCCGGCAACGACGGCTTCGTCGTGCTCGACACGCATTTCGAGTTCGAGGGGCCGATCGTCGAGCAGCTGACCGACGCCTTCGCCGACGACTGGCTCTACACCACCGGCGAGAGGCTGCTGACCGAGAACTGGTTCCCGCACCTCGAGAAGGCGGGGCCGGTGACGGCGCGGGTGATCACCTCGGGTCCCGACGAGGACATGGAGCAGATCGAGTACGTGACGCTCCACGCCATCTCGTGCGCCCGCAAGTCGATCCGCGTGGTCACGCCGTACTTCCTGCCGCCCGAGCCGCTGATCCTGGCGCTCGGCCTCGCCGCCGTGCGCGGCGTCCGCGTCGACATCGTGCTGCCCGAGCACTCCAACCACAGGATTCTCGACTGGGCGCGCCGGGTGCCGCTCAAGCCGCTGATCGAGGTCGGCTGCCGGATCTGGCTGAAGCCCGCGCCGTTCGACCATTCCAAGCTGATGGTGATCGACGACGAATGGTCGCTGGTCGGCAGCGCCAACTGGGACACCCGCAGCTTCCGCCTCAACTTCGAGCTCAACGTCGAGCTGCACGACCCGGCGTTCGCGGCGCGCATCGCCGAGCTGGCGAAGGGCGCGCGGCGGCTGACGCTGGCCGAGATCGACGCCGACCCGCTGCCGATCCGCCTGCGCAACAGCGCGGTGCGGCTGCTGCAGCCCTACCTCTGAGAGCCTAGCGGTACAGCCGGCGCAGCCGGTCGCGGCGCTGCCAGCGCTGGTCGGGCCGGGCGGCGAGGCCGCCTTCCAGTCCCCAGCCCTCGAGCAGCGCCAGTTCGAGCCGGATCGGCCGGTGGTCCGACGGACCGAACGCCAGGGCGTCGGCGCCGCGGCACGACAGGCCGTGCACGAGGCAGCGGTCGAGCCGGAACGGCACGACGTTGCTGGCATAGTGGGTCGGCTCGCGCGGGCCGACATCGGCGAAGCCGGGCAGCAGGACCGGCCCGACCACGTTGTAGTCGCCGATGATCGCCGACGGCTTGCCGCGCAGCGCCGCGGCGATGCGCGCCAGCTGGCGGCGGTTCAGGAGCTGGCCGTGCGACAGGTGGACGTTGGCGAAGTGGATGTCGCCGACCTGCACGATCTGGGCGCGGCGGCGCGGCAGCCGCCCGGGCAGGCGCGAGGCCGGCAGCGACAACGCGCGCGGCCGGGCGAAGCGGTGCGGGCTCCAGACCGCCAGCCCGTGGATGCGGCCGAGCCACGACAGGCGGTGGAAGTAGCCGCCCAGCAGGGTCGGCAGCTGCTCGATGTGCACGGTCGCTTCCTGCATCAGCAGCACGTCCGGCTTCTCGCGCGTCGCCAGGTCGGCGACGTCCTCGACGGCGGCGCCCTTGAGGCGCAACAGGTTCCAGCTGACGACCTTCACGATCCGCCTGTCATACCCTTGCCCGCGGCCGATTTCGCCGCGCGTTCGCGTCGCGCCACGCGGATCTGCTCGGTCATGGCGGCGGCGCTGCCCGAGGCGGCCTGCAGTTCGCGGCGGACCGCCTCGCGCCGCTCGTGGATCGAGGCGATCACCAGGCCCATCGGCACGCCCAGCCCGACCAGCGACGATTCGGCGAGCTGCAGGCTGGCCTCGACCGTCTCGGGCACCGTGTCGGTGACCTGCAGCGTGTAGAGGTGGCGGGCGTGCTGCTCGTCGTGGGCGCGCGCCACGATCATCACGTCGGAGCGCCGGGCGCGCACCGCGCGGACCACGTCGTCCACCGCGTCGGTGTCGATGGTGACGATCACGCCCGTCGCCTCCTCGATGCCGCAGCGCTTCAGGAACAGCGGGTTCGATGCGTCGCCGAAGTAGATCGGCCGGCCGAGCTGGCGCCAGCGGTCGACGCGGCCGGTGTCGCGGTCGACGGCGAGGTAGGGGATCTTGTGTTCCTCGAGCAGGCCGCACACCAGCTGGCCGACGCGGCCATGGCCGACCACGATCACGCGCCGCGCGTGGTCCTCGGGGGGCAGGGCCGGGACGGCGACGGCGTCGGTCTTGCGCGCCACGCCCTTGCCGAGGCGGCGGGCCAGCAGCGCGATGAAGGGAAGGGCCACCATGGTCAGCGACACCACCGCCAGCACCACGGTCGAGACGCTGGCGGCGACCAGGCCGAACTGGACGGCGAGACCGATGCCGATGAAGGCGAATTCGCCACCCGGCGCCAGCAGGAGCGCGGTCTCGGTGCTGTTGCTCCACGGCACGCCGAACAGCCGGCACAGCGGCGCCAGCAGCAGCGCCTTCAGCGCGATCATCGCGAACAGGCCGCCGAACACCAGGAGCGGCTCGTGCCAGATGAAGGCGAGGTCGATCTTCATGCCGACCGAGAAGAAGAACACGCCGAGCAGCAGGCCGCGGAACGGGTCGATCATCGCCTCGACGGCGCGGCGGTACTCGGTCTCGGCCAACAGCAGCCCGGCGACGAAGGCGCCGAGCGCCATCGACAGGCCGGCGCCGGCGGCGATCACGCCGGAACCGACCGCGATCAGCAGGGTCGCCGCCATGAAGAACTCGGGATTGTCGCTGCCGGCGGCCAGCCGGAACAGCGGCTTCAGCAGCAGCCGGCCGACCACGGCGATGACCGCGACCGCGACCGCCGCCTCGACCAGCGCGATGACGACGCCCTGGGCGACCGACGCGGTGGCCGCCGCCGTGCCCAGCGCGGTGATCAGGAACAGCAGCGGCACGACCGCGAGGTCCTGCGCCAGCAGGATCGCGAAGCTGGTGCGGCCAGTGGTCGACATCATGCGGCGCTGGCCCGACAGCACCTCCATCACGATCGCGGTCGAGGACAAAGCGAGGCAGGCGCCGACGATCAGCGCTGCGGCCGGCGGCAGGCCCAGCCACAGGCCGGCGAAGCTCAGCACCACGGTGGTCAGCAGGCCCTGCAGGCCGCCCAGCCCGAACACCAGCCGCCGCATCGTCAGGAGGCGGCGCATCGACAGTTCGAGGCCGATGAAGAACAGCAGGAACACGATCCCGAGGTCGGCGATGAAGGCGATCTGCCGCTCGCCGGTCACGGTCAGCCAGTCGATGGCGCGCGAATACTCGGCCAGCCGGCCCAGCCCGTGCGGCCCGAGCGCCGCGCCGACCGCGAAGAAGCCCAGCACGGGGCTGATCCGGAGACGGTGCACGACCGGGGCGACGACGGCGGCCGTGCCGAGGACGATCAGGGCGTCCTTGAAGACGAAGATCTCGCTGCTGCCTGCCATTGCGGGCAAACATAGACTGCCGATGGCGTTCTGTGCACACTTTCGGCCAAGGAAGACGGAACGAACCTCGGAAGGGACGGAAACGACATGAAGGTGGTGATCACCGGCGGCGCGGGATTCCTCGGCAAGAAGTTGGCCCGGCGCCTGTTGCAGGATGGCGCGATTGCCGGGCCGACGGGCAAGCCGGGGCGAATCGGCGAACTGGTGCTGTTCGACGTCGGCCTGGCCAGCGGGCCGGGGCTCGACGATCCGCGGGTCAAGACGGTGGCCGGCGACATCGCCAACTTCGCCACCGTGCAGTCGATCGTGCAGGGCGCCTCGACGGTGTTCCACTTCGCCGCCGTGGTCAGCGCCGGCGCCGAGGCCGACTTCGACCTCGGCTACCGGGTCAACCTCGACGGCACGCGCAACGTCCTCGAGGCCTGCCGCGCGCTCGGCACCAACCCGCGCGTCGTCTTCACCAGCTCGCTGGCGGCCTACGGCGGCGACCTGCCGCCGGCCGTCACCGACGACACGCCGCTGACGCCGCAGACCTCGTACGGGTCCCAGAAGTCGATCGGCGAGTTCCTGGTCCGCGACTACACCCGCAAGGGCTACCTGCGCGGCAGCGCGGTCCGCCTGCCGACCATCTGCGTGCGCACCGGCCTGCCCAACAAGGCGGCCTCGACCTGGGCCAGCTCGGTGGTGCGCGAGCCGCTGACCGGCGTCGACGTGGTCTGCCCGGTGACGCCCGAGACGGTGATGGTGGTGCTGAGCCCGCGCAAGACGGTCGACGCCTTCGTGCGCCTGCACGACCTCGACCCCGATGCGCTGGGGCCGGGCCGGACGCTGCTGCTGAACGGCATCCAGGTGACGGCGAAGGACCTCGAGCAGGCGGTCGGCCGCCATGCCGGCAACCGCAAGGTCGGCAAGGTCACCTGGCAGCACGACCCGGCGATCCAGAAGATCTGCGACGGCTGGCCCCAGGGCATCGACTCGGCGCGCTCGCGCCGGCTCGGCTTCGAGACCGACCGCGACCTCGACGAGGTGGTCCGCCACTTCATCGCCGACGACCTCGACGACCAGCTGAAGATCGCCGCGTCGGCCTGAAGCGCTAGCGCCCGGTCAGTATCCGCCAGCCGTTGCGGAGATGGCGCAGCGGCCCCCACACCGGGCGGGTGCGCATCATGTGCCAGGTCTGCGGCTCGTCGTCCGGGCCGGCAATGTTGCCGGCGTCGGGGACGTACTTGGTGATGCCGACCGCGTCGGTGTCCCACGGGCCGGTGGTCTTGAAGATCGTGCACACCGCGCCGTACTTCTCCAGCGCCTGCGACATGCCCGACGCCATGTAGTCCATGTAGCGCGGCAGGCTCTCCGGCCGGCACAGGTAGCCCTTGTTGAAGCCGACCGCGAGCAGGCGGAAATGGAACGGGTTCTTCTCGAGGTAGCGAATGACCTCGGTGGTGTTGGCCGGGTAGCGCGGCGAGAAGAAGTCGTCGATCACCACGATGCCGTCGGTGTTGACGATGCGGTTGGCGATCTCGAGCTCGCGGTAGACCACGGTGCCGGTGTGCTCGCCGTCGATGTGGCACCACCGTACCGAGTCGTGCATCGCCTGGAAGTCGAGCTTGGACGGCAGGTCGGAGGAGGGGCCGGACAGCGGCACGAGGTTGGTCGGCTCGAGGTCGACCGAGCGGATCGCCCGCTCGACCGCCGGCAGGTCGAGGCGCAGGTCGCACAGGTAGATCTTCTCGTCGGGCTTGCGGTACGACGCCAGCACCGACGCCGAGCGCCCCTTCCAGACGCCGATCTCGAACATGTCGCCGCCGATGCCGACCTGGTGGTCCAGAAGGGCCCGCCAGACGCAGTACGAGTGGAAGGTGAACCAGCCCGGGATGGCGTCGATCTTTTCCCAACTCAGCATCGAATGTCCTTATATGCCGGGCCTTGCTAACAGTGCTTTTTCCACCCTGCAAGCCGGGCCGCGCTTGCGCCATGGCCGGGGCTCGGGTAGAGCCCGCAAACGACCGAAATGCCGACAACCGCTGCCGCTTATCGTATCACTTTGGGGCTGATCTGGGGGCTGGCTCTCTGGCACAGCTGGGAAAGCCGTGGGCTGTTCGTGGACGGGTCGGCCTTCCTCGTCCAGATCGCGCGCCGGGAGTGGTTCTTCGACTTCTACGCCCCCCGCCTGTACGCCATGGTGGTCGGCCAGGCCCCGATCATGACGGCCGTCTTCCTCGGCATCGACGACCTCCACACCCTGGCCCGGCTGCTGTCGCTCGGCCTGTTCGCCCTGCCGACCGCGCTCTACACGCTGGCCCTGGCCCGCGCCAAGGACGACCCGGTGCTGCTGGCGGCGGTGATCGCGGCGATCGGCGTGGTCTTCATGACCACCTCGTTCTTCATCGTGGGTGAATACAACACCGCCTATGCGATCGCCATCGTGGTCACCGTGCGCCTCGTCACGGCGCGCGAGCTCACGGTGCTCGACGGCCTGTTCCTGGCGGTGGTCAGCGGGCTGGCGATCCGGACCTACGAATCGCTGATCTACCTCGGACCGCTCCTGTCGGCGATCGTGGTGCACACGATCTGGCGCATCAAGGAGCGCCCGTGGCTGCCGACCGCCCTCTACCTGCTGTCGATCGCCGGCTTCCTCGGCGGCATGCTGGTCGCCATCCGCTCGATCGTGAAGCCCTACTCGGTCGAGCACCTCGACGAGACGATCGAGACCGCCGCCAACTTCTGGCAGAACATCCAGTTCGACTTCGTCGTGGCCGCCGTGCTCGTCGTCGTGGTGTGGGCGCTGGTACGGCCCGACGACCTGCTGTCGCGCCGGCCCTATCGCTGGGCCATCGTGTGCCTCGCGATCCTGGCGCTGACGCCGCTGCTGGCGCTGTCCGACGGGCTGGTACGGCCGCTCGCCAAGTCGCAGTACGTCGCGCGCCAGGCGGCCGGGCTGGTGATCATCACCATCGTGCTGTTCATCTGGTCGTACGGCTCCCTGGCGGTCGACCGGCTGCCGGCCTTCCGCGTCCTGCGCCAGCCCGAGGCGGCGCGGCGTTTCCTCGGCTTCGCCGTGCTGATCGCCCTGGCGATCGTGCCGTCCGACATCTACCTGACGCGCAACTGGGCCAACTACCTCGACGTGGTGCGCGACGAGGTGCGGGCGCAGGGTGGCGTCATCCCCTACGAGAAGTCGGCGTTGTCGCGCCATCCCTGGAACCTGCTGGTCGAGGCGTGGATCCTGCCCAGCCAGAGCCTGGCCATGCGGGCCAAGCGCGGCGACGGCATCATCGCGCCGCCGCAGGATTTCAAGGCGTGGCAGCCGTTCCCGCCCGACGACCCGTACCCGCTCGGGACCTTCGTGTGGCGCGACTAGGCGCCGGGGCGTCGCCGGTCGCCTACCGGGTGGCCGTCCTGGTGCTGTGGGGGCTCGCGGCCAACGCCGCGATCGCCTGCCGCGGCCTGTTCTGGGACGGCTCGTCCTTCCTCGTGAACATCCTCGAGCAGGGCGAGGTCCATGACTTCTACACCGCGCGCGCCCATGTCGACTGGGTCACCCAGCTGCCGGTGCTGCTGCTGGTCCGCTGGGGCGTGCGCGACATCCACCTGCTGGCGACGGTCTACTCGGCGGCGCTGTTCGCCCTGCCGGTCGCGCTCTACCACGTGGCGCTGGCCCGCCTGCGCGGCGATGCCGTGGCGCTGGCGATCGCCATGGTCTTCCTCCTGATGGTCTGGTTGCCGTCCAGCTTCTTCATCGTCGGCGAGTACAACGCCGCCTACGCCGCCGTGCTGGCGGCCGCGGCGGTGAGCCTGGTGCCCGGGCGCAACCGGCTGGCCGACGCGGTGTTCCTCGTGCTGCTCGGCCTCATGTGCGTGCGCGCCTACGAGGCGATGGTCTATCTCGGCCCGCTGGTGGCGGCGGTGATCCTGTGGTCGTGGCGCGGCGAGACCGATAGCGGACTGCGCGGCCTGTCGGTCGTGGCGGCGCTCGCCTTCCTGGGCGGCGCGGTCGTGGCGGGGGCCACCCTCGTCGGCTACTGGAGCCATCCGCACTTCATCAAGGTCAGGGCCACCAGCCTCGGCTTCTGGCAGAACCTGCAGGTCGTGATCCCGCTGGCCGGCCTCGCGCTGTGCGCCCTGGCGGGCCTCGTCTACCCGCCGTGGCTGCGCGGGCGCGGCCCGGTCGCCGTGCTCGGCATCGTCGCGGTCGCGCTGGTGCTGTCGCCCTGGTACCGGCTGTTCGACGATCACTCGATCCTCTACCCGCCGGCGCATTACCTCGCGCGACAGGCCTCGGGTGTCGCCGCCTTCGGCCTGCTGATCGGCCTGTGGCTGCAGGTGGCGTGGCGCAGCCCGCCGCGCGTCCTCGCGGTGCTGCGCGAGCCGGCGGTGGCGCGACGGCTGACCGCGACGCTGGCGGTGCTCCTCGTGGCGGCCGCGGTGCCGGACATCGCGTTGACCAACCTGTGGACCGAGTACGTGGCCCGCCTGCGCGGTCTGGTCGACCACGAGAAGGGCATCGTCCGGGCCAGCGACCTGCCGGTGCTCGACTGGCCCGACAAGCTGTTCGCCCAGGACTGGACGCTGCCGGCGATGAGCGCGCTGGTCAGCCGGACGCCCGGCCGGGCCTACGTGCTGGCCGACAACGACTGGCGCAGCAACCCGCCGTTCGACCCGGCCTGCGGGACGCTGCCGCGGCTCACCGGCTACGGCTGGGGACGCTGATCGTTCTTGCCGGGCGGCGAGCGGTCGAACATGCGCCCCGTGGAGACCGGCGGCGGCTTGCCCTCGGCCACGCCCTTCGTGTCCTTGCGGTAGAGGAAGAACGCGAAGCCACCGGCCGCGACCAGCGCGACCGTCGCGAGGATCTCGTAGATCGACACCGTCAGGGCCTCATGCCGTGGCTCGACGGGCCGCTGCCGCGCACCGGCGCGGCCAGCTCGACGAACTCGCAGAGGATCTGGCGGGTGTCGCGCGGGTCGACGATCTCCTCGATCCAGAAGCTCTCGGCGCTGCGGAACGGCGAGCGCAGCTTGTTCAGCCGCTCCTCGATCTCCGCCATCTTGGCCTTGCGGTCCGGGGCGGCGTCGAGGTCGGCGCGGTAGGCGGCCTCGATGCCGCCTTCCAGCGGCAGCGAGCCCCAACGGCCCGACGGCCAGGCGTAGCGCCAGTTCAGCCGCCCGCCGTTCTGGTGCGCCGCGCCGGCGACGCCGAAGGCGTTGCGGATGATGAAGGTGCACCACGGCACGGTGGTCTGGAACATCGCCGACATGGTGCGCACGCCCTGGCGGATGACGCCGCTCTTCTCGGCCTCGAGGCCGATCAGGAAGCCGGGGCAATCGCAGAAGTAGACGATCGGCAGGTGGAAGGTCTCGGCGAGGTCGACGAAGCGCGCCACCTTCTGGCAGGTGTCGGCCGTCCAGCCGCCGCCGTAGAACATCGGGTCGCTGGCCATCACCGCGACCGGCCAGCCGTCGATCCGCGCCAGCCCGGTCGCGACCGAGCGGCCGTACAGCTTGCCCATCTCGAAGAAGCTGCCCTGGTCGACGATCTTCTCGACGATCGGCCGGATGCGATAGACCTTGCGGGTGTCGCGCGGGATCGCCTCGAACAGGGACTCCTCGCGACGCGCCGGGTCGTCGGTCACCGGGCCGCGCTCGGGCGCGCTGTCGATGGAAGAAGGCAGGTAGGACAGGAAGCGGCGGGCCATCGCGAAGGCCTCGTCTTCGCTGTCGACGGCCTCGTCGATCGCGCCGGCGCGCAGCTGGATCTCCCAGCCGCCCAGTTCCTGCTTGTCGAACTGCTTCGGGCTGAGGCGGTTCACGACCGGCGGGCCGGCGACGAACATCGCCGAGGTCTCCTTGACCATCACCGAGTAGTGCGTCGCGGCCAGCCGCGCCGCGCCGAGGCCGGCGACCGAGCCGAGGCCCAGGCC
>JAIUOX010000189.1 GCA_020160955.1 Pseudomonadota bacterium | reverse complement strand
GTAGACATCCGGCCGGACGTCGATCGCGACGCTGAAGCCAGGATGGGCGACCGGGCAGTGGTAGCACTCGAGGTAGTTCTCCAGCATCGCCTTCCAGTTGGCGCGCGCCTGCCACTCCTCGCGGCCGTTCAACTGCAGCGTATCGAGCGCCACGCCGCTCCGCGCGATGCCCTCCAGCACCGGTCCGTAGCAGTCGTGCAGCGCCGGCGCGTCGGCATCGAGGTTGACGAACACGAACGGGCCGAGCGTCTCGACGCGGATCGGCAGCAGCGAGAGCTCCTCGAGGCGCAGGCCGGAGGCCGGGCCGACCCGCGGCGCGCGCTTCAGGGCGCCCTCGAGGTCGTAGGTCCACGCGTGGTACGGGCACTGCAGCATCGCCGCCGTGCCACGGCCGGACAGGACCTCGTGGCGGCGGTGGCGGCAGACGTTGACGAAGCCGGCGAGGCCGCGCGCGTTGCGGACCACGGCCACCGGCACGGTGCCGGCCATGCCGGTGACATAGCTGCCGACCTCGGCCAGTTCGGCCAGCGGCCCGACATAGGCCCAGGCCTTGCGGAAGATCCGCTCGTCCTCGAGCGGCAGCAGCGCCGGGTCGGTGTACCAGCGGGCGGGCAGGGAATGGCCGCGGTCGAGCGCCGCCAGCTGGGTGTCGAGATCGTCGATGTCGGTCGTCATGCCGCGGCCTCGCCTAGTCGAACAGGAACCGACGTATGGCACCGGACACGGTCGAAATTGCGGCATGACCGAGCATCAGCAGGAACACCGTCCACAGCGCGGTCAGAACGGTGAACAGCCAGCCCAGCATCGCCATCACCCCGTCGTCCTCGATCAGGGCGAGGCAGAAGAACAGGATGGCCCAGGCCGGCAGGAAGTTGTCGAACGGGATCGGCAGGGCGAGGATCACGACGTTGGCCGCCAGCGCCAGCAGCAGCGCGCGGCGCGGCAGGCCGTTGACCCAACCCTCGGCGCGGGCATGGATCGTCCGCTCGAGCCAGCCGAGGAAGCGCCGCGTGCGGTCGAGGAAGCGCTGCAGGTGGCCGCGGCTCAGCCCGCGGCGGCCGACGAAGCCGGGCAGCGACGGTACCGGCCGGCCGGCGAAGTACTGCACCAGCAGGAAGACCATCGGCAGGCCGGTGATGGTCGACAGCCACGGGATGCCGGTCGGCACGCAGTTGGGCAGGTTCAGCGCGGCGATGGCGAACGCATAGGACCGACCCTGCAGGCCGTCGAGGAACTCGTCGAGCGACAGCAGCGAGCGCGAGTCGCCGGCGAACAGCCGGTCGAGCGTGTCGACGAGTCCGAAGTTGTCCTTCATCCCCCGAGCCGCGCCAGCAGGCGCTCGGCCAGGACGAGATGTGGCCGGTCGAGCATCTTGCCGTCGAGCGTCAGCACGCCGGAGCCGGGATTGTTCGCGAAGGTCGCCACGACCCGCTTTGCCCAGTCGACCTCGGTATCGGACGGGGTGAACACCTCGTGGATGATCGCGACCTGGTCGGGATGGATGGCGATCTTGCCGCCGTAGCCCATGCGCCGCGCGTCGCGCGACTCGGCGCGCAGGCCCTCGACGTTGCGGATGTCGGGATAGACCGTGTCATAGGCGACCACGCCGGCCGCCACCGAGGCCATCAGGTTGACGGTGCGGGCCAGCTTGAAGGTGTCGTCGTACTGGCCGGGGGCGGGGCCCTTGGCCAACGCCCCGAGGTCGGCCATCAGGTCCTCGCCGCCCCACGAGTGACCGACCAGCCGGGCATGGCGCGCCGGCTGGGCCGCCAGCGCCAGCACCGCGGCGGCGCTCTCGGTGGCGATGGTCAGGATGCGGGTAGCGCCGGCCGCGATGCCCTCGCGGGCTTCCAGCGCGTCCAGCCAGGTCGCCAGCTTGTCGAGGTCGGCCTGGCCGACGCACTTGGGAAACACGATGCCGTCCGGCTTGCCCTGCATGACCGTTGCGAGGTCGCCGAGCGTCAGGCCGGTGTCGAGCGCGTTGACCCGGACGTAGAGCCGGGGGCCGCGCCGGTCGGACGCCTTCAGGTAGGCCAGCGCCATGTCGCGGGCCACCGGCTTGCGGTCGGCCGCGACGGAGTCCTCGAGGTCGAGGATCAGGGCGTCGGCGCCGGAGGCGGGACCCTTGGCGAGCTTGCGCTCGGAATCGGCGGGAACGAACAGGAAGGAACGCATCGGGACTTCAGCTCCGGGGCTTCTTGCGCATCAGGGCCTGGCGCGTGCATTGCGCCACGGTCTCGCCGCGCTGGTTGAGGGCGACGTGGGAGAACTCGACGATCCCGGCATCCGGGCGCGATTTGCTGTCGCGCAGCGACAGCACGGTCGTGCGGACCCTGAGCGTGTCGCCGTGGAAGACCGGCTTGGGGAACCGCACGTCGGTCATGCCGAGGTTGGCCACGGTGGTGCCGAGCGTGGTGTCGTTGACCGTGATGCCGATCATCAGGCCCAGCGTGAACAGGCTGTTGACGATGCGCTGGCCGAACTCGGTGCCGCTCGCGAACTCCTCGTCGAGGTGGAGCGGCTGGACGTTCATGGTCAGCGAGCTGAACAGCACGTTGTCCATCTCGGTGACGGTGCGGGTCCAGGCATGGTCGAACGCCTGGCCCACGGAGAACTCCTCGAAATACAGCCCGGCCATTTTCCTCCCCGCGAACGCGCCCTTCTAGCACGGATGGACGCTGGCCCGCCCGCCATCGTATCAATGCCCCGACGCAGGGAAACACCGAGACGGAGCGAACGCATGCGCGCCTTGATCAGCGAAACGCCGGGCGGCCCGGAGAGCCTCAAGCTCGTGGAAATGCCGTCCAAGCCGCTCGGCAAGGGCCAGGTCCGCGTCGCCGTGAAGGCCGCCGGGGTGAACTTCCCCGACACCCTGATCATCCAGGACAAGTACCAGTTCAAGCCGCCGCGCCCGTTCGCGCCGGGCCACGAGATCGCCGGCGACATCGTCGAGGTCGGCGAGGGCATCACCGCGTACAAGAAGGGCGACCGGGTGATCGGCATGATCGGCCATGGCGGCTACGCCACCGAGGCCGTGGTCGACGAGATCCAGCTGCTGCCGATGCCGAAGAACATGAGCTACGAGGACGGCGCGGCGTTCACCATGACGTACGGCACCTCGTACTACGCCCTGAAGCAGCGCAGCGACCCCAAGCCGGGCGAGTTCCTGCTGGTGACCGGCGCCTCGGGCGGCGTCGGCCTGACGGCGGTCGAGCTCGGCGCCCTGATGGGGCTGAAGGTGATCGCCGCCGTGGGCTCGGACGAGAAGATGGAGATCTGCCGCAAGTACGGCGCGACCATGTTCGTGAACTACGCCAAGGAGAAGATGCGCGACAAGGTCAAGGAGCTGACCGGCGGCCACGGCGCGGACATCGTCTACGACGCGGTCGGCGGCGACGCCTTCGACGAGTCGATCCGCTGCATCGCCTGGTACGGCCGCCTGCTGGTGGTCGGCTTCGCGGCGGGCCGCATCCCGCAGCTGCCGGCCAACCTCGCGCTGCTCAAGAGCTGTGACGTGCGCGGCGTGTTCTACGGCGCGTGGCGCGGTCGCGAGCCGGCCGAGGCGCGCAAGAACTTCGACGAGCTGCTGGCGTGGTACGGCGAGGGCAAGCTGAAGCCGCACATCTCGATGCGCTTCCCGCTCGAGAAGGGGGCCGACGCGATGAACGCGCTGCTGTCGCGCAAGGCCACCGGCAAGGTCGTCCTGACGGTCGCCTGAGCCGGGGCATGCTCGGGCGGCGTCGACTCGCGGCCCTGCTCGGCGTCTCGCTGGCGCCGACGCCGCTGCGTGCCGACGACTTCCCGGCGCGCCCGGTCTCGCTGGTCGTGCCGTTCCCGCCGGGCACGCCGGGCGACATGCTGGCCCGCCTGGTCGCCCGCTCGGCCGCCACCGCGCTCGGCAGCCAGCCGATCCTGATCGAGAACCGCACCGTGGCGAACGGCGTGCCGGCCGCCGCGGCTGTCGCGCGGGCGGAGCCCGACGGCTACACGCTCCTGCTGGCGACCCCGGCGCAGGTCACCGTCCCGGCCGCCATCCTGCGCACGCCGAACCTCGACCCGGCCCGCGACCTCGCGCCGGTCGCCTACCTCGCGGACATGCCGATGGTGCTGGTCGTGTCGGCGGCGTCGACGATCGGCAGCCTGTCGGACTTCGTCGGTCAGGCGCGCGACCGCCGCGGCGCCCTCAACTATGCCTCGACGGGCGTCGGCACGCTGTCGCACCTGGTGATGGAGAATCTCAAGCTGGTCGCGGGGATCGAGGTCGAGCACGTGCCGTATCGCGGCAACGCGGCGGCGCTCACCGACCTTCACGCCGGCCAGGTGCAGGCCGCGTTCGTCACCACCGCCGTGGCCGCGCCGATGCTCGGCTCCGGCAAGTTCCGCGCGCTGGCGGTGACCGGTCATGGCCGCGCGCTGTCGCTGCCCGACGTGCCGACGCTGGCGGAAGCCGGGCTGCCCGGCGCCGAGGTCCCCCTGTGGGCCGGCATCATGGCGCCGGCCGGCCTGTCGCGCGTCGTCGTTCGCCAGCTCGAACGGGCCTTCGACGAAGCGATGGCATCGCCCGACGTGCGCGAGCGGTCGCGGCTGTTCGGGGCCGACCCGGTCGGGCAGGGGGCGCGGGCCCTCGCGGAGGCGGTCGCGGCCGACCTCGCGGTGTGGCGCCGGGTGGCGGCGGCCACGGGACTCACGATGGATTGAGGGAGGAAGGTCATGGGCAGGCTCGAGGGCAAGATCGCGATCGTCACCGGGGCGGCGTCGGGCATCGGCGCGGCATCGGCGAGGCTGTTCGCCGACGAGGGTGCGCAGGTGCTGGCGGTCGACCGGCCGGGACCGGCGATCGACGAGGCGCATGCCGGGATCGCCGCGATCGCGCCGTTCGGCTGCGATCTCACCGGTGACGACGCGCCGGCGCGGATCGTCGACGCCGCCGTGCAGCGTTTCGGCGGGCTCGACATCCTGTTCAACAATGCCGGCGTCAGCGGCCGCGCCTTCGTCGAGGAGATGACCGACGCCGAGTGGGACCGGGTCAACGCGGTCAACGTGCGGGCGGTGTTCCGGATGTGCCGCGCCGCCATCCCGGCGCTCAAGACGCGGGCCCGCGAGAAGGGCCGGGCGCGCATCGTCAACACCGCCTCGGTGATGGCCTTCGATACCGACTACGGGCTGGCGGCCTACTGCGCCTCCAAGGCGGGAGTCGGCGGCCTGACGCGCACGCTGGCGCTCGAACTGGGCAAGTTCAACATCACCGCCAACTACGTCTGCCCCGGCGCCATCTACACCGGCATGACG
>JAIUOX010000017.1 GCA_020160955.1 Pseudomonadota bacterium | reverse complement strand
GGAAATGACAGTCATTCCGTGGTATACCACCGCCGGCGGGCCGCTGCTGCAAGGCATCTACAACCAGCGGCTGGATAACGGCGAGTATAATATTCAGGCATCCGGCACCTACCCCAACGCGCTGGATGCAAACGGCAACGAAATCGGCGGCAATGAGTTCCGCGGCCATATTTTCGCCAAAGGCTATCAGAACATAGGCGATTTCTCGCGCATTGGCTTTGACATCAACCGCACCAGCGACGACACCTTCCTGCGCCGCTATTCGCTGGGGGATCAGCGCGTGCTCTTCTCCCGCATCTATGGCGAAATGGCCGAGAACCGCAATTACCTCTCCACGCAGGCGCTCTCCATGCAGGGGCTGCGAATCACGGATAACCGCAAAACAACCCCGCTCGTACTGCCGATGATCCAGGGCTATTACGAAACCAGACCGGACGATAACGGCATCCGCTACCATGTCGCGGGCGACGCGCAGGCCCTCAGCCGCTCGCAGGGGGTCGATCAGCGCCGCCTCTCGGCCACGGTCGGTGCGTCGCTCCCTTATATCACCGAAGGCGGGCATGTATTCACCGCCACGCTGAACCTGCGGCAGGACATGTACCAGACGGATAACAATAACGGGGTAGACGCCACCACCTACCGCACCATCCCGCAGGCGGCACTGGAATGGCGCTACCCGCTGATGGAGCGGTTCGGCAACGAAACCATGACCGTGGAACCCATCGTCATGACCGTGCTCCAGCCGCGCGGCAGCAACCCGTGGGAGATATCGAACGAAGACAGCAACCTGCTGGAACTGACCGACACCAACATCTTCAGCATCAACCGGATGCCCGGGCTCGATGAGGTGGATTCGGGCCCACGCGTGGCCTATGGCGCGCGCACGCAATACCTCTTCGGCGGCGGCACCAGCCTCGATGCGCTGCTGGGCCAGAGCTTCAACCCATCCTCCAGCACGCCGTTCCCCAACTCCACCGACCTCAAGGAAGATTTCTCCGATTTCATTGGCCGCCTGGCTTTCAGCTACGCACCCGTGACGGTGGCGTACCGCTTTGCCCTCGATAACAAAGGCCTCGCGCTCAACCGTAACGAGGCAAGCCTGCATTTTGCCAAACCATGGCTAAGCGTCATGACCTCCTTCCGCAGCATCCGTAACAACCGCTATGTCAGCGACAGCGAAGAGGGCGAACTGCACGCAACCCTGCCCGTAAACGAGAACTGGAGCGTCTATGGCAGCGCCCGCCGCAACTTTACCATCGACCAGTTCATCTCGACCGGCGCGGGTATTGTCTTCAAAAATGAATGTTTCAACATTGGTCTCGATACGATAAAGATCTACACCCGTGACCGCGACGTAGAGCCAACCATGCAATACATGCTGCATGTGGCCTTCAAAAACCTGGGAGAATTCGGTGGGCGCTAATATGACTCGATACCAAACATGGCTTGCGGCACTCGCGGGCATCACGCTTTTCGCCGCCGCAGGCAGCGCGCTGGCGGGGAAAATCACCATCGCCGCCACGGTGAACGACGACCGCCGGTCGGTGACGCTGCCCGGCGGCGACGGCGGCGCGGCGGTCAGCCTCGCCCTGCCGCGGCCGGCCTCGATCCCCGGCGGCGCCGCGGTGACGCTGGGCATCCGGCCCGAGCACCTGCACCCCGACGAGAACGGCCCGCTGGCCTTCGAGGTCGAGCTGGCCGAGCCGCTGGGTGCCGACACGCTGCTGCACGGCCGCTTCGGCCCGGGCCGCGAGCTGGTGACGGTGCGCCAGGGCGGCCACGTGCTGGCCAAGCCCGGCGAGCGCCGGCACTTCCGCGCCGAGCCCGGCCACCTGCACCTGTTCGAGCCCGGCACCGGCAAGCGGCTGGCCGACGGCTGAGCGCCGCTACCAGGTCATGCGCAGGCCGGCCGTGAAGGCGTGCGCGTTGTCCTGGCCCGAGACGATGCCCTCGTAGCGGAAGTAGATCGAAGAGGTGTCGGCGAGGGCGGTGCTGGCCGCCAGCCCGAGCAGCGCACCGTCGCGCGTCGGGGAAATCCCGAAGGTGGTGAACGGCATCGCCGCCGCGCCGGCCAGCGTCGCCGTCACCGGCCGGCTGACATCGGCGTACTCGTGGCTCCAGCCCAGCCGGAGCTGCAGCGCGAGGCGATCGCGCCAGCCGAGGTCGAGGCTGCCGCCGAGCTGGGCACCGACAACCGAACGCAGCGAGTTCGTGGTCTGCGCGGCGACCGACAGGTTGAGCGACTGCGCGCCGGTCTCGGTGAAGGCGCCCAGGGTGCCGGTGTAGGCCTGCAGCCGCGCGAACGGGGTGAGCCACGCGGCGGCGAGATCGAACCGCCAGCCGCCCTCGAGCTGGCCGTACCACTGGTTGGCGCCGGCCTGGCCGTAGGCGGTGCGCATCGGCAGGCCGGTCAGGGCGAGCGTCCGCCACATCTGGTTGTTGGAGTAGGCATAGCCCGCCAGCGCGTCGAGGTAGGCCGGTCCCGACGCGTGGTTGGCGTACAGGCCGGCGGTGAAGGTATCGGTCCTGCCCTGGCCGGCGAAGCCCGAGACCCATTGCGTGCCGGCCGACGTTCCGGCGGTGATGCCGAGCCGCAGCGTCTCGGTGACCTGCCGGTCGAGGCCGGCCGCGAAGCCGCCGCTGTTGTAGGTGACGGCGCCCGCCGCGGCGCCGCTGCCGAGGCTGCCCAGGCTGCCGACGCCGCCGCCCCACGCGCCCCAGCGCGCCGGGGCCGTGGTGTCGCACGCCACCTCGCAGGCCTCGGCCAGGGCGACGCGCGTGCCGGCCGGGGCGCCGCCGCCGGCCTGGCCCGCGAAGTTGTTCATCAGCGACTGCGCGCCCAGCACCAGCGAGCTGGCGAACCCGGCGTAGTTGTTGCCCGAGATCGATTGCAGCGCGTACTGCGCCGCCGCGGGGCCCTGCACGCCGGTGGCCAGCGCGCTCAGCACCTGGGCGAAGTCGCCGCTCGCGTTGTTGACGTTGGCGTCGAGCACCGCGCCGACCGCGGCCTGTGCCGGCGTTCCCGCCGCGGCCGCGAAGCCGCCGACCTGGAGGGCCAGGTAAGCATTGTTGGCGTCGTAGGACAGGCTCGGCTGCAGGAAAGGATAGTTGTTGGTGATCGAGCCGAACCGCCCGGAAAGCCCGCCGGTCGCGGCGATGATGCGGTAGGTCGAGCGGGCCGCCAGCGCCGTGGTCTGCTGGACGCCGAGCTGCAGGGCGCCGGCCACGCTGGCCGCGCCGCCGACGCTCAGGAGGTTGCCCTGACCGTTGCCGCCGACCTGGGCAATGAAGGTCCCGGCGGCGGTCTGGGTGTAGGTGCCGGTCACCGTCAGGGTGCCGAGGGGATTGCCGGGCGCGACGTAGCTGCTGCTCGACAGGTTGCCGACGATGGTGCCGGTGCCGCTGACCCCGCCGGTGTTGGTGACGTTGCCGGTGATCGTGCCGTTGTTGGTGAGCTGGCCGCCGTTCACGACCGCGCCCTGCAGGCTGCCGGTGTTGAGCAGCGTGCCGAGGTTCACGAGCGCGGTGTTGACCGACTGGACCGTGCCGCCATTGGTCATGATCGCGCCGGGATTCACCACGTAGCCGCCGGCGGTGACGAAGGTCGCGCCGGCCATGACGGTGAGGTTGCCGGTCAGCGTGCCGGAGAGCGCCAGCGTGGCGCAGCCGATGCCGGCAGCGCAGCCCACCGTGGTACCGCCGGTGTAGGTGTTGTTGCCGGCCAGCACCAGCGTGCCCGAGCCCAGCAGGGTGAGGCCGCCCGGCCCCGAGATGTCGTTGCTCCAGACGTCGATCGCGTTGAAGCCGCCCTGCGCGGCATCCATCGTGACCGTGGTCGGCGCCGTGAACGCGCCGTAGCCGCCCGCCGCGGCATAGAGGTTGAGCCGCACCCAGCCGCTGCCGTCGTCGAACGGGCCGCCCGACGGCAGCTCGGTCGAGGCCAGCACGTCGATGCGCTGTTGCCGGGTGAGGTAGGGAAAGCGCGTGGCGATCAGCAGGTCGGCGTTGGTCGGCACCACGGCGGCGAGGTTGGTCGGGCCGACCGCCGGCAGGCCATAGGTCGCCTGCTGGGCGTAGGTGCGGGCGGCGTTGGCGAAGGTCGCCGCGGCCGGGAAGGTGCCGTTGCCGAGGCAGGTCGCGACGGCGGCGGCGCCGGCGCAGCTCGCGTAGGGCACCGCGGCCAGGGTCGGGCCGACCAGGGCGGCGAGTTGCTGGCTGACCTGCTGGATCGCGGGCAGCGAGACGGCGGTGCTGTAGTCCGGGTTGCCGGCCAGGCTCTGGGTCATCGCGTAGTACGCGAGGACGCGCGAGCCGATGACGTCGAGCGTGTGGTGGGCGCCGAGGATGTTGCGACTGAGCGCGAACTGCTGCGCCGACACCATCAGGCTCTGGTAGGCCTGCGGCAGCAGCAGGGCGTAGAGCAGGCCCGTGGTATTGCCCTGGACCGAGTGTTCGCTGGGGAACGAACCGGAGGTCTGCAGGCCGTTTGGGCCGTTGCCCCACTGCTCGGTCTGGCTGGCGATCGAGGTGCCGGCCAGGCCGGCCTGGGTAATCGACGACCACGGGTTGCCGGCGATGGCCTGGCTGATCTGGAAGGGCCGGGGGTCGATCTGCCCCGGGTTGGCGTAGATCGTCGACTGGCCCGCGAAGGCCGTGGCGTAGGCGGTGAAGCTGTCCTTCAGCGCGCCGGCCTGGACTTGGTCGACCGCCGCCTTCTGCATCGTGGTGATGGTGTCCATCACCGCGGCGGGCGTCGCAGCCTTGATCTCGCTGTGGACCTGGTCGGCCAGTGCCGCCGACACCGGCAGCTGCGGGAAGGTGAGGAGCGACGGGTAGAGCGCGTTGCTGCTCTTCAGCATGTCCCAGATGTTTTCCTGGGGATGCAGCCCGTGCAGGTCGAAGTTGGTCGCCGCCTGGTTGCGTTGGGCGGCGCTGGCGTTGAGGTAGATGTTCTCGACGGCGGCGATGTCGGCGCGGAAGACGGCCATGCCGGCGGCCGTGAGCGGCAGGGACTGGAAGCTCTGCACCAGCAGGAACTGCTGGCTGGCCTGGGTGCAGGCCAGCGACGTCAGCCCGGCGCAGCTGACCTGGGCCCGCGCGTCGGTGGTTGCGCCGCCGAGGAGGGCCACGGCGAGCGCGACGAGAAAGCGGGTCGCGCTCACGCGGGCATCGGAGAGGTCAGGCGCCGGTACGCGGGTACTTCATCGAGCAGCCATAGGGCCGCGTCGACGGGTTGCTCACCGGCTTGCCGGCCAGCACCTCGTCGAGCGCGACGCGCACGTACTGCGTGGCCTTGGGAATGTCGGCGACGTCGGCGGAAGGGATCGAGTCGATGCCGCCCTTGTAGACCAGCGTGCCCTTGGCATCGACGATGTACAGGTGCGGCGTCACGGTGGCGCCGAACGCGCGGGCGACCTTGCTCTGCGGGTCGAGCAGCACCGCCGCGGGCGCGGCGTTGCGGCTCTTCGTCAGCTCGTTGGCCTGCTGGGCCGTGACGTAGCCCTGCTCGCCGGTCGCCGACGAAGCGGAGGTGAGCCACACCACGCCCTTCGAGGCGGCCTCGCGCTGCTGCGCCTGCATGTTGCCGGCATTGTAGTGCTTCCGCACGTAGGGGCAGTCGTGGTTGGTGGTCTCGATCACCACCACCTTGCCCTTGAGGTCGGCCAGCGACCACGTCTTGCCGGTGCTGTCGGTCGCGGTGAAGAGCGGCGCGGGTTGGCCGACATCGGGGCCGGCCGCGGCGGCGACGGCCGGCAGCAGCGCGACGGCGGCGCTCCCCACGATCAGGGAGCGACGGCGAAGGTGAACGAACGACATCTCGACCTCCAAGGTTAGCGCTTGGCCGGCGGCAATGCCGCCAGCTCGGACAGGATCAGCGATTCGGTCAGCACCTGCGGCAGGATCTTCGGCTGCGCGGCGCCGGGGGCCCAGAACAGGTAGAGCGGCACGCCGGCGCGGCCCAGCTCCTTCAGCACGGCGGTGATCTCGGGATCGCGGTTGGTCCAGTCGCCCTTCAGCTTGACCACGCCGGCCTGCTCGAAGGCCTTGCGCGAGGCCGGCGTGTCGAGCGCGACCTTCTCGTTCACCAGGCAGGTGATGCACCACGCGGCGGTGAAGTCGACGAACACCGGCTTGCCCTCGGCGACCGCCTGGTTCATGCGCTCGCGCGAGAAGCGCTCCCAGCCGTCGAAGGTGACGCCGGCCGGGCCGCCCGACACCGAGGCGGCGGTGGCCGGCGCGTCCTCGAGGCGCAGCACGGCGGCGAAGGCCAGCAGCACGGCGACGGCGGCGACGCCGCGGCGGATCCAGGTCGCGGCCGACACGCCGCTGCCCTGGCGCCACAGCCAGATCGCGAAGGCGATCAGGATCATGCCGCCCAGCGCGTAGACCACGCCGTCGGCGCCCGACTGCTGGGTCAGCACCCAGACCATCCACGCCGCCGAGGCGAACATCGGGAAGGCGAGGAACTGGCGCAGCCGGTCCATCCACGGGCCGGGCCGCGGCATCAGCCGCTGCAGCGCCGGCGTGAACGACAGCAGGAGGAAGGGCAGGGCGAGGCCGAAGCCCAGCGCCAGCAGCACCGCCACGGTCTGCGGCGCCGGCTGGCTGAGCGCGAAGCCCAGCGCGGCCGCCATGAACGGCGCGGTGCAGGGCGTGGCGACGATCACCGCCAGCACGCCGGTGAAGAAGGCGCCGGCCGTGCCGCCCTTCGCCGCCAGCCCCTGGCCGACGCCGGCGAAGCGGCTGCCGACCTCGAACAGGCCGGCGAGGTTGAGGCCGATCACGAAGAACAGGTAGGCGATCAGCAGCGAGAACACCGGCGACTGGAACTGGAAGCCCCAGCTGACGTCGCCGAGGCTGGCGCGCAGCACGATCAGCAGCGCCGCCATGGCGGCGAACGACACCAGCACGCCCAGCGTGTAGGCCAGCCCGTCGCGCCGCATCGCGGACCGCTCGTGGCCGGCCAGCTGCGCGAACGCCGCCGCCTTCATCGCCAGCACCGGGAACACGCAGGGCATCAGGTTGAGGATCAGGCCGCCCAGCAACGCGAACAGCAGCGCCTCGACCAGCCCGATCGACTCCCCGCCGATCGCGCTCAGCGTGCCGGCGGGCACGAACGCCGGGTCGAGCTTCGCCGTGACGTCGAAGGCCTGGCGCACGTCGCCGCCGGCGGTGCGCTCGGTCAGCACCAGCGTGCCGGCCAGCTCGGCCGGCAGCGCGGTCTTGGCGTCGCCGCGCTTCAGCGGGATGCGGATGCCGTCGGCGCCGACCGTGGCCGACTGGCGCGCCATGCTGGCGACCGGTCCCCACGCGGCGGGAAAGAAGTAGACGTCGCGGATCGTGTCGGCCTTCAGCCCCCTGGCCTCGACGACCAGCGTCGGGTCGCCGGCGCGCGAGACGCCGTAGCGGGCGGGCCACGGGCTGGGCAGCGGCACGCGCTGGCGCGCCGCCTCGAAGATCTTCAGCGTCTCGGGCGACGCCGGCGCGCCGGTCGCCGTGACCGGCAGCACCAGCTCGAGCTTCGCCTCCTCGGGGATGCAGACGTCCTCGCAGACCAGCCAGTTGGCCTCGGCGACGAGTGGCAGGCTGCCGGTCAGCGTCGCCGGCGGCGTCACCTGGACCAGCAGAACGGCCTCGTCCTGGAAGCCGTAGTTCACGATGCCGCCGATGTCGTAGAAGTTGGGCCGCGGCCACACGATCGGGCCGGCGGTGACGCCCTCGGGCAGCTTCCACGCGATCTCGGTCGGCAGGCCCGAATCGCCCGGGTTCTTCCAGTAGGTGTGCCACTTCGGCTTGATGACCTGGCGCAGGCCGACCCAGAACGGCTGGCCTGGCTTGACCGCCGACACGTCGGCCAGCAGCTCGGCCCGCACGTTCTCGGTCTGCACCACCGCCGGGCCCGGCGCCTGGGCGAGGGCCGGCGCGGCCAGCAGCAGCAGGAGAAGGGCGAGCAGGCGCGACATGGAAGCCTAGAAGTGACGCCCCGCCGGGGCCGTTGCAAGGCAATCCGGATCACCCCGGCGTGATATTTTGCCCGCCGCGCGGGGCAGGCTAAGGTCCTGTGACAGTTGAGGAATTCCATGCTGAAGATCGACGGGAACCGGTTGATGGGGGCGCTCGACGCGCTGGCCGCGGTGGGCGCCATCGACGGCGGCGGCTGTGCCCGGCTGGCGCTCGGCGACGACGACAAGGCCGGCCGCGACCTCGTGGTCGGCTGGATGAAGACGCTGGGCCTCGAGATCCGGGTCGACGCGATCGGCAACGTCATCGGCCTGCGCGCCGGCCGCGAGGCCGGCCCGCCGGTGATGACCGGCAGCCACATCGACACGGTGCGCACCGGCGGCCGCTACGACGGCAACTACGGCGTGCTGGCCGGGCTCGAGGTGGTGCGGGCGCTGAACGAGGCCAACATCGTCACGCGCCATCCGATCGCCGTCGCCTTCTTCACCAACGAGGAGGGCGCGCGTTTCCAGCCCGACATGATGGGCAGCCTGGTCTATGCCGGCGGGCTGGGCCTGAACGAGGCCTACGCCGCGACCGACCGCGACGGCCGCTCGGTCGGCGACGAGCTGCGCCGCATCGGCTACCTCGGGCCGATGAAGCCCGGCGCGATCCGGCCGCGCGCCTTCGTCGAGCTGCACATCGAGCAGGGCCCGATCCTCGACGAGGAGAAGGTCCAGCTGGGCGTCGTCGAGGGCGTGCAGGGCATCTCGTGGACCGAGTACACGGTGACCGGCGTGTCCAACCATGCCGGCACGACGCCGATGCGCCTGCGCCGCGACGCCGGCTACCTCGCGGCCTCGACCAACGTCTTCGTGCGCGCGCTGGCCCGCCAGATGGGCGGCGACCAGGTCGGCACGGTCGGCGCGCTGGCGCTGCGCCCCAACCTGATCAACGTCGTGCCCAACCAGGCGGTGTTCACGGTCGACCTGCGCAACACCGTCGAGGAGCGGCTGCAGATCGCCGAGGCGCGGGTCGCCGAGCACATCGCGCAGGTCGCGGAAGAGGAGCGCGTCGCGGTCGAGAGCCGCGTGCTCGCCCGCTTCGAGCCGGTGGCGTTCGACAAGGCGCTGGTCGACCGCGTCGAGGCGCAGGCCGAGGCGCTCGGTCTCAGCCACCGCCGCATGCCGTCGGGCGCCGGCCACGACGCGCAGATGATGCAGCGCCTGTGCCCGACCGCGATGATCTTCGTGCCGTCGGTCGGCGGCCTCAGCCACAACGTCAAGGAACACACCTGGCCCGAGGACCTCGCCGCCGGCGCGCAGGTCCTGGCCAACCTGCTGGTGGAACTGGCGGACGAAGCGTGAAGGGTCCCTCGCTGCGCTCGGGATGACAGGCTTTTCTTGTCATCCCGAGCGCAGCGAGGGACCTTTCAGAACTTGCCGAGGAACAGGTTCGGCAACGCCAGCGAGAACGCCGGCACGTAGGTCACCAGGAAGAGCGCGGCGATCAGGGCGCCGTAGAACGGCAGGATGGTGCGCATCACCTGGCCGACCGAGATGCCGCCGATCGCGCAGCCGACGAACTGCGTCGTGCCGACCGGCGGGGTGTTGAGGCCGAGCGCGCAGTTGATCAGCATCAGCATGCCGAACTGCACCGGCCCCATGCCGTACTGCATGCAGATCGGCAGGAAGATCGGCGTGCAGATCAGGATCGTCGCCGCCATGTCGAGGAAGGTGCCGAGCACGAACAGGATCAGGTTGACCAGGAAGAAGATCACCCATGGATTGCTCGACAGTCCGGCCAGCGCCTTGCCGGTGAGGTCGGCGACCTCGTACAGCGTGATCAGGTAGCCGAAGGTGTTCGACACGCCGATCAGCAGCAGCACGATGCCGGTGGTCTTCACCGCCTTGGCGGCGGCCTTCAGGAAGTTGTCCCACGACAGGCTGCGGTAGACGAAGATGGTGAGCGCCAGCGCGTAGAGCACCGCGACCGCCGCCGACTCGGTGGCGGTGAAGACGCCGCTCAGGATGCCCGTCAGGATGATCACCACGACCAGCAGGCCCGGCACCGCGCGCGCCAGCGACGACCCGACCGCGCCCCAGCCGGGGAAGGTGCCGGCCGGGTAGCCGCGCCGGATCGCCACGGCGTAGGCCGCGACCAGCATGCAGGCCATCAGCAGCGCCGCCGGCAGCAGCCCGGCCAGGATCAGCGCGGTGATCGACACCTTCCCGCCGGCCGCCAGCGAGTAGATGATCATGTTGTGGCTGGTCGGCATCAGCGCGCCGACCAGCGCGGCATGGGTCGTCACGTTGACCGCGTAGTCGGCGTGGTAGCCCTCCTTCTTCATCATCGGGATCATCACCGCGCCAGTCGCCGAGACGTCGGCCACCGGCGAGCCCGAGACGCCGCCGAACAGGGTGCAGGCCACGACGTTGGCCATGCCCAGCCCGCCGCGCACGTGGCCGACCAGGCTCTTGGCGAAGGCGACGATGCGGTCGGCGACGCCGCCGTACAGCATCAGCTCGCCGGCGAAGATGAAGAACGGGATGGCGAGGAACGAGAAGATGTTCATGCCCGACGTCATGCGCTGGAACACGACGGCGAGCGGCAGGCCCTCGTAGAGGATGGTGGCGACGGCCGACAGGCCGATCGAGAAGGCGACTGGCACGCCGAGCAGCAGGCAGAGCACGAAGACGACGGTCAGGATGGTCAGTGCCACGACGGCTCCACGTCCTCGCCGCGCAGCAGCGCCACGATGTGCTCGAGGGAGAACAGCGCGATCAGCAGGCCGGCGATCACCAGCGGCAGCTGGTTGACGCCCTCGGACAGGCCGAGCGTCGGGATCTTGTAGCCCATCACCGATTCGGCCAGCACCGCGCCGTTCCACGCCATGATGACGCCGAACGTGCCGACCAGCGCGTGGATCAGCAGCTCGAGCTTCAGCCGCAGCGCGTCGGGCACGAGGACCAGCAGCGACTCGAGGCCGATGTGGCCGGCGTCGCGGACGCCGACGGCGGCGCCCAGCATGGTGACGTAGAGGATCAGCACCAGCGCCAGGCTCTCGGCCCAGGTCGGCGTGTCGTTCAGCACGTAGCGACCGAACACCTGCAGCGCCACGGTGGCGACGATGCCGCACAGGCCGGCCACCGCGACGTACATCGACCAGCGCGAGATCGTCGCGTTGAAGGTGACGAAGGCGCGCCACATGGCCGGCGACGCTCCTAGTCGACTGCCTGGATGCGCTTCACCATGTCCTGCAGCTTGGGGTCCGACGCGAACTTGGCGTAGACCGGCGCCATGGCGTCGGAGAACGACTTCTTGTCGACGTCGCTCACGACCTGCGCGCCCGCCGCCTCGACGGTCTTGCGCGCCTGCGCCTCGCGCTCGTCCCACAGCTTGCGCATGTAGGGCACCGACTCCTTGGCGGCGGCGCGGATGATCGCCTGGTCCTCCTTCGACAGCCCGTCCCACACCTTCTTGGAGAAGACGAGGATCTCGGGCGCCATCGAGTGCTCGGTCAGGCTGTAGATCTTGGCCGCCTCGTAGTGGCGCGACGATTCGTAGGACGGCCAGTTGTTCTCGGCGGCGTCGACCACGCCGGTCTTCAGCGCGGTGTAGACCTCGGCGTAGGGCAGCGGCGTGGCGTTGGCGCCGATCGCCTGCATCATGGCGACCCACATGTCGGACTGCTGCACCCGGATCTTCATGCCCTTGGTGTCGGCCACCGACTTGATCGGCTTCTTGCCGGAATAGAACGAGCGCGAGCCCGAGTCGTAGAAGGCCAGCCCGACGAAGCCCTGCGCCTCCATGGCGGCCAGGATCTCGTCGCCGATCGGGCCGTCCAGCACCTTGCGCATGTGCGCCGTCGACTTGAACAGGAAGGGAAGCGACGGGACGATGGTCGCCGGCACGATGTTGTTGAACGGCGCGACGTTGACGCGGACCATGTCGAGCGCGCCGATCTTGGTCTGCTCGATCGTGTCCTTTTCCGAGCCCAGCGTCGACTGGCCGAACACCTTGACCGAGTGGCGGCCGCCGGTGCGCTCGTTGATCAGCTTGCCCATGTACTGGACGGCCTGGACCGTCGGGTAGTCGAGCGGGTGGACGTCCGACGACCGGAATTCCTTGGCCGGCGCGGCGGTGACGGAAGCCAGCGCGAGCGCGGCGGCGGCGAGCAGGGTCCTGGCGATGCTCATGGTTTCCTTCCCTCGGTGGTTGTTCTAAAGTTGTCTGACAACCTGACAAAAAGCTAGCACCGCCTCCCGTGCCCGACAAGCTTTCCGCCCTGCGCCCGCTCGATCCGCCCGGCAACCTCGCCGAGCAGGTGGTGGCGCGCCTCGCCGCCGACATCCGCGAGGGAAGGCTGGGTGCCGGCGCGCGCCTGCCGACCGAGCAGGCGCTGACCGCGGCGATGGGCGTGTCGCGCGCCGTGGTGCGCGAGGCGGTGGCGGCGCTGAAGGCCGACGGCTTGGTGACGACGCGGCGCGGCTCGGGCGCCTACGTCGCCGACCCGGCGGCCGGGCCGTTCCGGATCGGCGGCCGGACCGCGGGCCGCACCGTGCTGGCCGACGTTCTCGAGGTCATGGAGCTGCGCCGCGCCGTCGAGGTCGAGGCCGCGGCGCTGGCCGCCGAGCGCGCCGGCAAGCGGCAGGTCGAGGCGATCCGCGCGGCGTGGCGGGCGGTCGACCGCGCGCTGCAGGCCGGCGAGGGCGCGGTCGCCGAGGACTTCGCGCTGCACCGCGCGATCGCCGAGGCGACCGGCAACCGCCAGTTCGCCGGCTTCCTCGCCTTCCTCGGCAGCCACGTCATCCCGCGCCAGAGCGTGCGGCTCGCGACCGACACGCCGGCCGGGCGCCGCGCCTACCTCGCGCGCATCCAGGCCGAGCACCGACGCATCGTCGACGGCATCGCCGCGCACGACCCGGCCGAGGCGCGCCGGGCGATGCGCGACCACCTCACGCGCTCGCTGCAGCGCTATCGCAAGCTGGCGGAAGGAGAAGTTCATGGCCGAGACCGATAACCGACGAATCGTCTTCACCGGCGCGGCCGGCGGCATCGGCACGATGATCCGGCCGCTCCTGCTGGCGCGCTACCCGAGGCTGGTGCTGAGCGACCGCGTGACGCCGAAGGACCTGCAGCCCGGCGAGACCTTCGTGCCGGCCGACCTCGCGAAGCCCGACGAGGTCGCGGCGCTGGTGAAGGGCGCCGACGCGGTGCTGCATTTCGGCGGCCACTCGGTCGAGGGGCCGTGGGACACAATCCTGCAGGCCAACATCGCCGGCTGCTACAACGTCTTCGAGGCGGCGCGCGTGGCTGGCGTGAAGCGCCTCGTCTTCGCCTCGTCGAACCACGCGATGGGCTTCTACCCGCGCCGCCGCAAGATCGGCACCAACCTCACGACGCGGCCGGACAGCCGCTACGGCGTCAGCAAGGCGTTCGGCGAGGCGCTGGGCGCGCTCTATGCCGACAAGCACGGGATCGGCGTCACCTGCCTGCGCATCGGCAACGTCGGCCCCATGCCGCTCGATGTCCGCCGCCTGTCGATCTGGCTGCACCCGGAGGACCTCGTGCAGCTGCTCGCCATCGGCCTCGACCATCCCGACATCCGCTTCGAGATCCTGTACGGCGCGTCGGACAACGAGGCGTCGTGGTGGGACAACAGCCGCGCCCAGGCGCTCGGCTACCGGCCGGCGCACCGGGCCGAGGACCACCGCGCCCACGCCGAGGCCGAGCAGGCGAAGATCGGGCCCGACCCGGTCGGCGACCTGTTCCAGGGCGGCGGCTTCTGCTCGGCAGAATTCAGCAACGACGTGAAGCGCGCCGGACCCTGACGGATGCCGCGGAGGCGTGGACCTTGCATGCCCGTCGGCCATAATGGCCGGCGGAGGGTGACATGACGCGATTCCTGACAGTCGGGGCGGCCCAGATGGGACCGATCCAGCGCAGCCACTCGCGCCGCGAGGTGGTCGAGCGGCTGGTCGCGCACCTGCGCGAGGGCAAGCGCATGGGCTGCGACCTCGTGGTCTTTCCCGAGCTCACCCTGACCACCTTCTTCCCGCGCTGGTACATGACCGACCAGGCCGAGATCGACGCCTTCTTCGAGGCCGAGATGCCGTCGAACGAGACGGCGCCGCTGTTCAACGAGGCCAAGCGGCTCGGGCTAGGCTTCTGCCTCGGCTATGCCGAGCTCGCCCGCGAGAACGGCCGGGTGCGCCGCTTCAACACCTCGATCATCGTCGAGCGCGACGGCCAGGTCGTCGGCAAGTACCGCAAGGTCCACCTGCCGGGCCACGCCGAGCACGAGCCGCAGCGGCCGTTCCAGCATCTCGAGAAGCGCTACTTCGAGGTCGGCAACCTCGGCTTTCCGGTGTTCAAGGCGTTCGGCGGCAACATCGGCATGTGCATCTGCAACGACCGGCGCTGGCCCGAGACCTACCGCGTGATGGGCCTGCAGAACGTCGAGATGGTGCTGCTGGGCTACAACACGCCGATCCACAACGCGCCGGCGCCCGACCACGACGAGCACACGTGGTTCCACAACCAGCTCTCCATGCAGGCCGGTGCCTACCAGAACGGCACGTGGGTGGTCGGCGTCGCCAAGGGCGGCACCGAGGAGGGCATTCCCTCGCTGGCCGACAGCATGATCGTCGCGCCCTCGGGCAAGGTGGTGGCCCGCGCCGGCGGCGACGGCGACGAGCTGGTCGTCCATCGCTGCGACCTCGATGCCGGCCAGAGCTACAAGCGCTCGACCTTCAATTTCGCGGTCCACCGCCAGCCCGACCAGTACCGCATGATCGTCGAGCGCAAGGGCGCGATGGATCCGTGAAAGGTCCCTCGCTGCGCTCGGGATGACAAGAAACCCTGTCATCCCGAGCGCAGCGAGGGACCCTTCACGCCTTGTCGAAATTGCCGTAGCTGCGCTCCGGCGTGCCGCGGAACAGGCTCATGTGGGTGTGGGTCGCCACGAACGGATCGCCGACCTTGAGGCGGCCGAGCACCACGGTGGTGCGGCCGGGGCGGTCGAAGCGGTCGCCGTTGGGGTGGAAGCCGTCGGACGCCCACACCGCCATGCCGGTCGCCATCAACCGGTCGGGCGAGACGATCGCCTCGACCTTGTCGAGGTCGTAGCGGAAGTTGCGGATGGTGCCCCAGACGTTGCGCCACTGCTTCTGCTCGGCCAGCTCGCGCGTCTTCATGAAGTCGGTGAAGGTGCCGAAGGCGATCATGTCCTCGGCGAAGATCGGCCGCGCGCCCTCGTAGTCGACGGCGCGGCAATGCGCCGACAGCTTGTCGAACCAGGCGCGCACGGCGGCGAGGTCGTCGGGATGCGGCGCGGTGATCAGCTTCATGTCGTCCCCCTAGAGTCCGAAACGCTGCCAGTGCTGGCGTTCCTCGATCGCGGCCAGCGCCGCCGGTCCCAGCTGGTCGAGGCTGCTGCCGAGCCCCAGCCGCGCCAGCAGGCCGCGGCGCGCGGTGATCACCGGCAGCATCACCTTCTGGCCGTAGCGCGCCTGCAGCGTGCCGCGGATCTCGCCCAGCCCGTCGACCAGGCCGAGCTCGAGGCCGCGGCGGCCGGTCCAGAACTCGCCGCTGAACAGCGTCGCCTCGTCGCCCTTGAGCCGGCCGGCGCGGCGCTCGCGCACCCACGCCTTGAAGTCGTCGTGGATCTCGGCCTGCAGCCGCTTCAGCCGCGCGACGTCCTCTTCCTTCTCGGGACGGAACGGGTCGAGGATCGACTTGCGCTCGCCCGAGGTGTGGATGCGGCGCTCGACGCCGATCCGCGCCAGCAGGTCCTGGAAGCCGAAGCCGGCGCTGATCACGCCGATCGAGCCGACCACCGAGCTCGGGTCGACCACGATCTCGTCGGCGGCGCAGGCCAGCCAGTAGCCGCCCGAGGCCGCGACGTCCTCGACGAAGGCGATGACCTTGAGGTTCTTCTCGCGCGCCAGCAGGCGGATGCGCTGGCCGATCAGCGCCGACTGCACCGGCGAGCCGCCCGGCGAGTTGATCGCCAGCGCCACGGCGCGCGCGTTGCGCGTCTCGAAGGCGCGCTTCAGGAGCGGCGCCACCGTCTCGATGTTGAGGCCGCGGCTGCCCAGCAGCCCGCCCGACGCGATGACTCCCGACAGGCGCACCACCGGCACGACCGGCCGGCGGCTCAAGCGAGCCCGCAACCAACCCAGCATGGCGGCACTGTCGCGGCGGTGCCCTCAGAAGGCAAGCGGCGCGGCGCGGCGCAGGATCGCCTCGGCCTCCGCCGTGTAGCCGCCGCCCGGCGGGTGCAGGACCAGCGGCGCGCAATCGCGGCGCACCGGCGTCGCCGCGCGGCGCGCCCGCACCAGCACGCGCCGGGCCGGCGGCAGGGTCTTTACCGCGAGGTCGCCCCAGCCCAGCGCCTCGAGGTGCCGCAGGATCTCCTCCAGCCGGTCGCTGCGATGGATGACCAGCAGGGTACCTGCAGGTTTCGCGGCCGACACCGCGACGGTCAGCCAGCGCGCGAGGTCGGCGCTCGATTCGACGGTCGCCAGCGCCTTGCTCGGGTCGGGCGAGGGATCGGCCACGGCGGCGGCGAGATAGGGCGGGTTGGTCGCCACGACATCGGCCGGCGCGAGGTCGGCGGGCAGCGGGCCGGCGAGATCGTGGACCCGCGTCGTCACACGGTCGGCCACGCCGTTCAGGGCGGCGTTGCGCGCGGCCAGCGCCGCCAGCGCCGGTTGCAGCTCGATCCCGGTGACGCGGACGCCGGGCAGGCGGGCGGCGATGCACAGGCCGACCGCACCGACGCCGGCGCCGAGATCCAGCACGTGGTCGTCCGGCCCGGCCTCGACCGCGGCGGCGAGCAGCACCGCGTCGATGGCGATGCGGTAACCGCGTTCTGGCTGCAGCAGGCGGACCCGGCCCCCCAGCAAGGCGTCTTCGGTAACGGCGCGATCCATGTTAGGGATCATTTCACGACATCGTGTCGCAACAATCCAACGGCATCGAACGACTATTCTCACGCCATGGCGAACGTCGTAACCCTCGAGGGCAAGCGCAAGAGCCCCAGCCTGGAGCCCTTGCTGTCGCTGTGCGCCGACGACATGGCGCGGGTCGATCGCGAGATCGTGGCGCGCATGCGCTCGCCGGTCGCGCTGATCCCGGAACTCGCCAACCACCTGGTCGGCGCCGGCGGCAAGCGCATGCGGCCGTTGCTGACCGTCGCCGCCGCCCGGCTGTGCGGCTATGCCGCCAGTGACGACCGTCACATCAAGCTCGCGACCTGCGTCGAGTTCATCCATTCCGCGACGCTGCTGCACGACGACGTGGTCGATGTCAGCGCGCTGCGCCGCGGCAAGCCGTCGGCCAACGCGGTGTGGGGCGACAAGGCCTCGGTGCTGGTCGGCGACTTCCTGTTCACGCGCGCCTTCGAACTGATGGTCGATGTCGGCTCGATCGACATCCTGGGCGTGCTGTCGCGCGCCTCCTCGACGATCGCCGAGGGCGAGGTGCTGCAGCTGGTCAGCCAGCGCGACACCAG
The DNA here is from genome assembly GCA_020160955.1 of Pseudomonadota bacterium. Lineage (GTDB taxonomy): Bacteria > Pseudomonadota > Alphaproteobacteria > Reyranellales > Reyranellaceae > Reyranella. The sequence continues at coordinate 38,201 of JAIUOX010000017.1, read as the reverse complement.
CACGCCCGAGGCCACCTACCTCGAGGTGATCCGCGCCAAGACCGCCAAGCTGTTCGCCGCGGCGGCCGAGGTCGGCGCCATGGTGGCCGGCCGCAACGGCCCCGAGCGCGTGGCGCTCGAGAGCTTCGGCATGAACCTCGGCATCGCCTTCCAGCTGGTCGACGACGCGCTCGACTATGCCGGCCGCGAGGCCCAGCTCGGCAAGTCGGTGGGCGACGATTTCCGCGAGGGCAAGCTCACCCTGCCGATCATCCTCGCCTTCCTGCGCGGCGGCGCCGTCGACCGCGAGTTCTGGAAGCGCACCATCGAGAAGCTCGACCAGCGCGACGGCGACTTCGAGCAGGCGATGACCCTGCTCGAACGCCATGGCGCCATCGCCGACACCTTCGAACGCTCGCGCCATTACGGCGCGATGGCCCGCGACGCGCTCGGCCTGTTCCCGGCCTCGCCGCTCAAGGCCGCCCTGCTCGAAGCCGTCGACTTCGCGATCGACCGCGCGCACTAGGCTTTTGCCGACTTGACCGGGACCGCGCGCCTCCTGCGCGCTCATGAGGCGCGCGAGACGCGCGCGGTCCCGACCTGACTCGGCTTGTTTTTCCTCCCTGCGCGTGAGCGCGGGGAGGTGTCCGCGCAGCGGACGGAGGGGTCATGAGCCCCTCGACGTGAGCCCATGACCCCTCCGTCGGCGAAGACGCCGACACCTCCCCATGCTGGCGCACGGGGAGGAAAGCAACGGCTTCGCCCCTCGGTCGAGATGACGTAAAATTGCCCATGGCCGCCACCCACATCCTCGCCATCGACCAGGGTACCACCAGCACCCGGGCCATCGTGTTCGACCGGCAGGGCCGGCCGGTCGCCAGCGCGCAGAAGGAACTGCCGCAGATCTTCCCCAGGCCCGGCTGGGTCGAGCACGACGCCGAGGAAATCTGGTCGGCGACGGTCGAGGTCTGCCGCGGCGCGCTCGCCAAGTCGAAGCTCGACGCCAGGGCGCTGGCCGGCATCGGCATCACCAACCAGCGCGAGACCACGGTGGTGTGGGACCGCGCCACCGGCAGGCCGATCCACAATGCCATCGTCTGGCAGGACCGCCGCACGGCCGAGCGTTGCGAGGCGCTGAAGAAGGCCGGCCACGAGCCCGACGTCACGGCGCGCACCGGCCTGCTGCTCGACCCGTACTTCTCGGGCACCAAGATCGCCTGGATCCTCGACAACGTCGCCGGCGCCCGCACCGCCGCCGAGCGCGGCGCGCTGGCCTGCGGCACCATCGAGTGCTTCCTGCTGTGGCGGCTGACCGGCGGCCAGGTCCACGCCAGCGACGCGACCAACGCCAGCCGCAGCCTGCTGCTCGACATCCACGACGGCGACTGGGACGACAACCTGCTGCACCTGTTCGGCGTGCCGCGCGCGCTGCTGCCCAAGGTCGTCGACTGCTCGGGCCCGCTGGGCGTCGCCGTCGCCGACATCCTCGGCGCGCCGGTGCCGGTGCTCGGCATGGCGGGCGACCAGCAGGCCGCCACGGTCGGCCAGGCCTGCGTGCGGCCCGGCATGGTCAAGGCGACCTACGGCACCGGCTGCTTCGCGCTCCTCAACACCGGCTCGATCGCCATGCGCTCGCACAACCGGCTGCTCACCACCATCGCCTACCAGCTGGGCGGCAAGCGGACCTATGCCCTGGAAGGCAGCATCTTCGTCGCCGGCGCCGCCGTGCAGTGGCTGCGCGACGGGCTGCGGCTGATCGCGGCATCGAGCGAGGTCGAGGGCCTCGCGTCGAAGGCCAACGACCAGCACGGCGTCTACATGGTGCCGGCCTTCGTCGGGCTGGGCGCGCCCTACTGGGATGCCGGCGCGCGCGGCGCGCTGCTCGGCCTGACGCGCGACACCGGCCCGGCCGAGATCGCCGCCGCGACGCTCGATTCCGTCTGCTACCAGACCCGCGACCTCGTCGAGGCGATGCGCGGCGACGGCGCCACCATCGAGGAACTGCGGGTCGACGGCGGCATGGTGGCCAACGACGCCCTGATGCAGCGGCTGGCCGACACCGTCGCGGTGCCGGTCGAGCGGCCGGTTGTCACCGAGACGACGGCGCTGGGCGCGGCCTTCCTGGCCGGGCTGCACGCCGGCCTGTGGCCGTCGCTCGAGGCGCTGGCCGAGGGCTGGGCGCTCGACCGCGCCTTCCGGCCGGCCGAGAACGCCGCCTCGCGCGACCGCCGCTACGCCGGCTGGCAGGACGCCGTGCGGCGCGTCCGCAGTTCCTGATTGCGCCTCCCGGGGGGCGCCCCTAGGTTGCCGCCCGCCATGACCCAGCCCGCGCATTCCCCGGCCGCCAATCCCGTCTACTGCGGCGTCGACACGACCGACCTCGTGGGCGCCGCCCGGCTCATCCAGTCGATCGCCGGCGGCCCGCGCCCCGCGGTCGGCGGCATCAAGCTGGGTCTCGAGTTCTTCCTCGCCCACGGCGCGCCGGGCGTGCGCTACGCCTTCCCGGCGCCGGTGCGCGCCACCGGGGTCGGCTTCTTCCTCGACCTCAAGCTGCACGACATTCCCAACACCGTGGCGGGCGGCATCCGCGCCGTCATGGACCTCGCGCCGACCTACATCACGATCCACGCCAGCGGCGGCCGCGAGATGATGAAGGCGGCGGTGGAAGAGGCGGGGGCGTCGGCGCGCAAGCTCGGCATCGACCGGCCGAAGCTGCTAGGCGTGACCGTGCTGACCTCGCTCGACCGCGGCGACCTCGAAGCGACCGGCGTGCCGTCCGATCCCTCGGACCAGGTGGTGCGGCTGGCCGCGCTCGCCCAGGACAGCGGCCTCGACGGCGTGATCTGCTCGCCGCTCGAGATCGAGGCGCTGCGCCGTCGCTGCGGCCGCGACTTCGTGCTGATGGTGCCCGGCATCCGCCCGGTGGGCGCCGCCGCCAACGACCAGAAGCGCGCGATGACGCCGCGCCAGGCGGTCGACCTCGGCGCCACCCACCTCGTGGTGGGCCGCCCGATCTACAAGGCCGACGACCCGCGCGCCGCCGCCGAGGCGATCGCCCGCGAGGCCGGCGTCAACGACCTGTGACGCCCGCGGCCAGGATCGAGGCCAAGATCTGCGGCCTGTCGACGCCGGAAACGGTCGACGCCGCGGTGGCCGCCGGGGCCGAGTACGTCGGCTTCGTGACCTTCCCGGCCTCGCCGCGCCACGTCGCCTCGGTCGAGGCGCTGCGCGCGCTGGGCCAGCGCGTGCCGGCCGGCGTGATCCGCGTCGGCCTGTTCGTCGATCCCGACGACGCGCTGCTCGACGAGCGGCTGGCCAGCGGCGTCATCGACCTTCTCCAGCTGCACGGCCGCGAGACGCCGCAGCGCCTCGCCGAGATCCGCGCCCGCACCGGCAAGCCGGTGATGAAGGCGATCAAGGTCGCCGCCGCGGCCGACGTCGAGAGCGGCATCGCGGCCTACGCCCCGGTCGCCGACCGGCTGATGTTCGACGCGGCCGAGGGCACGCTGCCCGGCGGCAACGCCACTGCGTTCGACTGGACCTTCCTGTCGGGCCGCACGGTCCCGAAGCCGTGGTTCCTGGCCGGCGGCCTCAACGCCGGCAATGTCGCCGAGGCGGTGCGCGTCACCGGCGCGCCGGCGGTCGACGTTTCCTCTGGCGTGGAAGCGAGCCGGGGTGTGAAATCCGCCGACCTGATCCGCGCCTTCCTCGACACCGTGAAGGCGCTCTGAGCGGAGACACGCGATGAAGACCGAACGGCGGCTGAAGCAACTCGGCATCGAGCTGACCAAGGCCACTTCGCCGATGGCCAACTACGTCAACGCCGTGCGGGTTGGCACCCTCGTGTTCTTCGCCGGCAAGGGCCCGGGCCTGCCGGGCCACCCGCTGCCGGTCGGCAAGGTCGGCCGCGAGTTCACCAAGGAGCAGGGCTACGAGTTCGCGCGCCAGACCGGGCTCAGCCTGATCGCGGCGATGAAGACCGAGCTGGGCGACCTCGACCGCGTGAAGCGGATCGTCAAGGTGCTGGGCATGGTCAACGCGGTGCCCGATTTCGGCGAGCATCCCGAGGTGATCAACGGCTGCTCCGACCTGTTCGTGACGGTGTTCGGCGACCGCGGCCGCCACGCCCGCTCGGCGGTCGGCGTCGGCTCGCTGCCGCGCGGCATCCCGGTCGAGATCGAGATCGTGGTCGAGGTCAACGCCGCCCCGGCCCGCGGCAGCCGCGCCGCCGCGGTGCGGAAGTCGGCGTCCAGGGCCAAGCGCCCGTCCCCCAAGCAGAAGTCGGCCAAGGCCAAGCGGCGCTAGGGGTTTTGACCGGTTCCGGCGGGACTGCTAAGTCCGCGCGTCCCGACAGGAATCCAGATGGCAGCCCTTTCCAACAGTCTCCGCACCGGTCCCGACGAGCGCGGGCATTTCGGCATTTTCGGCGGCCGCTACGTCGCCGAGACCCTGATGCCCCTGATCCTCGAACTGGAGCAGGCCTACACCACGGCCAAGGCCGACCCGAAGTTCCAGGACGAGCTGGACTACCTGCTGAAGCACTATGCCGGCCGGCCGAGCCCGCTCTACTACGCCAAGCGCCTCACCGAGCACCTCGGCGGCGCCAAGGTCTACTTTAAGCGCGACGAGCTGAACCACACCGGCAGCCACAAGATCAACAACGTGCTGGGCCAGGTCCTGCTGGCCAAGCGCATGGGCAAGACCCGCGTGATCGCCGAGACCGGCGCCGGCCAGCACGGCGTGGCGACGGCGACGGCCTGCGCGCTGTTCGACATTCCCTGCGTGGTGTTCATGGGCTCGGTCGACGTCGAGCGCCAGGCGCCGAACGTCTTCCGCATGAAGATGCTGGGCGCCGAGATCCGGCCGGTGACCTCGGGCTCGTCGACGCTCAAGGACGCCATGAACGAGGCGCTGCGCGACTGGGTCGCGACCTGCGAGACGACCTTCTACTGCATCGGCACGGTCGCCGGGCCGCATCCCTACCCGGCGATGGTGCGCGACTTCCAGTCGGTGATCGGCAACGAGACGCGCGAGCAGATGATGGAAGCCGAGGGCCGGCTGCCCGACACGCTGGTCGCCTGCATCGGCGGCGGCTCGAACGCGATGGGCCTGTTCCACCCGTTCCTCGACGACAAGAGCGTGCGCATCATCGGCGTCGAGGCGGGCGGCAAGGGCGTCGAGACCGGCGAGCATGCCGCGTCGCTGACCGGTGGCCGCCCCGGCGTGCTGCACGGCAACCGCACCTACCTGCTGCAGGACAAGGAAGGCCAGATCACCGAGGCGCACTCGATCTCGGCCGGCCTCGACTATCCCGGCATCGGCCCCGAGCACTCGTGGCTGAAGGAGCAGGGCCGCGTCGAGTACGTCTCGGCGACCGACAACGAGGCGCTCGCGGCGTTCCAGCTGCTGTGCAAGCTGGAGGGCATCATCCCGGCGCTCGAGCCGGCGCACGCGCTGGCCCACGTCCTGAAGCTGGCGCCGACCCTGCCGAAGGACAACCTGCTGGTCATGAATCTCTGCGGACGCGGCGACAAGGACGTGTTCGCTGTCGCCGAACGCCTGGGCATGAAGGTCTGAGATGAGTCGCATCACCCGGCGTTTCGCCAAGCTCAAGGCCGACAAGCGGGCCGGCCTCGTCATCTACGTCACCGCCGGCGATCCCGACCGCGACACCAGCTTCGAGATCCTGAAGGGGCTGCCGGCCGCCGGCGCCGACCTGATCGAGCTCGGCATGCCGTTCACCGACCCGATGGCCGACGGCCCGGCGATCCAGGCCGGCGGCCAGCGCGCGCTGAAGGCCGGCATGACGGTCGACGCGACCTTCGACATGGTGCGCCGCTTCCGCAAGGACGACAGCGACACGCCGATCCTGCTGATGGGCTACTACAACCTGGTCTACCAGCGCGGCGCCGAGAAATTCTGCCGCGAGGCGGCCGAGGCCGGCGTCGACGGCTTCATCCTGGTCGACCTGCCGCCGGAGGAAGCCGACGAACTGAAGCCGCACGCGGTGAAGCACGGCATCGACACGGTGCTGCTGACCGCGCCGACCACCGACGACAAGCGCCTGCCGGCGGTGCTGAAGTACTCGGCGGGCTTCGTCTACTTCGTCTCGGTGCTGGGCATCACCGGCACCACCTCGGCCAGCGAGGACGCGGTGCGCGAGCACGTCGCGCGCCTGAAGCGCCACACCGACCTGCCGGTCGGCGTCGGCTTCGGCATCCGCACGCCCGAGCAGGCCGCGGCCGTGGCGCGCCACGCCGACGCGGCGGTGGTCGGCTCGGCGATCGTCGATCGCGTGAAGTCGGGCCTCGACGCCAACGGCAAGGCGACGCCCGGCCTGGTCGCCGGCGTGCTGGCCGACGTCAAGGCCCTGGCCGGCGGCGTCCGCTCCGTCCGCAAGGGCTGAACACGGGCTGAAGTCCCCGCTGTGACATTTCGGGGAACGTGTCGGCGCGTCATTGTCGCGTCACGTTCCTCGGCACATATGCGCTCCGCTAACCGAGGCCATGGAAGCGGAGGCACGCAATGCAGCGCATCGACATCGAGCGCCGGAACCGGCTGATCGCGAACTTCACGGTGGCGCTGGATCTTCTCGAGGACGCGGGCCGCGAGCCCGATCGCTGGGAAGAGGAATGCCTGTCCTATGCGCTGGGCGCGCTCGCCTGCGGCATGATCCTCGTCGCCGAGGTCGAGCTCGACGCCTTCTTCCGCCCGCTCGACGACCGCTCGCCCGAGGTGCTGGCCGCGCTGGCGAAGCGGCCGGCGCGGTTCAGCCGGGCCATGCTGCGCCACGGCCTCGACTACGTCCGCACCCGCCAGGACGAGGGCCGCGCGCCGGGCGACCTCCCCGCCGTGCTGCGCGCCGGCCAGCAGGCGCTGCAGGCGTCGCTGGCCTGATCGCGACGCGATGATCCTTCCTCCCTGCGCGCGAGCGCGGGGAGGTGTCGCCGTCTGCGGCGACGGAGGGGTCAAGGGCAAGCGTCGAGGGGCTCATGACCCCTCCGTCCGCTGCGCGGACACCTCCCCGCGCTAGCGCGCAGGGAGGAAGAGCAAACATCTCTCCCGTCATCTCGACCGAGGGGCGCAGCCCCGAGCGGAGAGACCTCGCGTCAGCGATTTGACGGCAAGTCGTGGAGAGAAGGCCCCTCCACTACGCCGCGCTGTGCGCGGCTCCGGTCGGGATGACGACCTTATTTGTCGTCGTCGTCGAACAGCAGGTCGGCCACGAACGGGTTGGTCTTGCGTTCCCAGCCGAAGGTCGAGGTCTGGCCGTGGCCTGGGACGAAGGTGATGTCGTCGCCGAGCGGCCACAGGCGCTGACGGATCGACGACAGCAGCTGCTCGTGGTTGCCGCGCGGAAAGTCCGTGCGGCCGATCGAGCCCCGGAACAGCACGTCGCCGACGAACGCCACCTTGGCCGGCTTGTCGACGAACACGACATGGCCCGGCGTGTGGCCGGGGCAGTGCACGACGTCGAGCGTCTGGTTGCCGATCGTGACGGTGTCGCCGTTCTCCAGCCAGCGATCCGGCACGAACGGCTTGTACTTCGGGAAGTTGTACTTGGCGCCCGAGTTGGGCAGCTCCTCGATCAGGAACAGGTCGTCGCGGTGCGGCCCCTCGATCTTCACGCCGTACTGCTCGGCCAGCGTGCCGGCCGCCGAGGCGTGGTCGACGTGGCCGTGGGTCAGCAGCACCTTGGTCAGCTTGATGCCCTGCCCGTCGATGACCTCCTTCAGCCGGTCGAGGTCGCCGCCGGGATCGACGGCGGTGCCTTCCATGGTCTCGTCGCACCAGGCGACGGAGCAGTTCTGCTGGAACGGGGTGACGGGGGCGATCATGACCTTGAGCATGCGACCGATCTAATGCCTCCCGCCGACGCGGGGAAGGGCGTATGCTCGGGCTCTCGATGCGTCGGCTGCAATGATTTCCCGGTTCCTGACCTGCCTGCTGGCCCTGCTGGGCTTCTCCCTTCCCGCCGCCGCCCAGATGGCGGCGGTGGCCTCGCCGTCCGGTCCGGTGCTGGCCGGTCCCTACGTCGTGGTCGACGCCGCCACCGGCGAGACGCTCCTGGAACGCAACGCCGGGTCGTCGTGGTACCCCGCGTCGCTGACCAAGATGATGACGATCTACCTGGTCTTCGAGCAGCTGAAGTCGGGCCGGCTGAAGCTCGAGACGCCGTTCAGCCTGTCCGAGGCGGCGCGCGCCCGGCCGCCGTCCAAGCTCGGCCTCGGGCCGGGCCAGTCGATCACGGTCGAGCAGGGGCTGCAGGCGCTGGTCGCGCGCTCCGCCAACGACGTCGCGCACGGCTTCGCCGAGCTGGTCGCCGGTTCCGAGCCCGCCTTCGCCCAGCGCATGACCGAGACGGCGCATCGCCTCGGCATGACGGCGACGACCTTCCGCAACGCCTCCGGCCTGCCCGATCCCGGCCAGGTGACGACGGCGCGCGACATGGCGATCCTGGCGCTCGCCCTGGTCAAGGAGTTCCCCGACTACTACGGCTACTTCCGCACCCAGGAGTTCATGCTGGGCAAGACCCGGGTCGGCCCGGGCATCAAGTTCCTCGAGCTCTACGCGCCCTACGCCGAGGGCCTGAAGACCGGCTTCGTGTGCTCGTCCGGCTTCAACATCGTGGGCAGCGCGATGCGCGACGGTCGCCGCCTGGTCGCCGTCGCCTTCGGCTTCCGCCGCGCCGACCTGCGCGACGAGTTCCTGGTCCGCCTGTTCGACGAGGCCTACGCGCTCAAGACCGGCGGCAACCGGCCGAAGATCTGGCAGTTGAAGAACACCCCCTCGACCCCGACCACGGTGTTCGAGCAGGCCGACTGCCATCCCCTGCGCTACGACTACCCGGGCGAGGCCGCCTGGCTCGGCACGTTCGGCGACTGGCGCGCCGCCAAGCACGCCTTCGACGTCGGCCAGGCCGACCTCGCGCGGCTGGGCGTCACCCGGCTGGGCAAGGAGTGGATCCTGCCGGTCAGTTCCAACAAGGTGACCAAGCAGGCCGCCGTCATCGCCGACCTCGAGCCGGGCGTCGCCGAGAAGCTGTGCGCCGACTACCAGGGCCGGAAATTGTTCTGCCAAGTGAAGAAATCCACTGACATGACGGCCCCGTTCAGCGGTTTCTGGCGCTAGCGAAAGGTCCCTCGCTGCGCTCGGGATGACAGCCCCTTTTTCGGGGCTGTCCGCCGTGCCATACCACCCCCATGAACTGGCTGACGAACTTCGTCCGACCCAAGCTCAAGGCGCTGATCTCGCGCAAGGAGACGCCGGAGACCCTCTGGCTGAAGTGCCCCAAGTGCGAGCAGATGCTGTTCATGCGCGACTGGGAGGCCAACCAGCAGGTCTGCACCCACTGCGGCCACCACATGCGCATCAAGCCGATGAAGCGCCTGCCGCACCTGTTCGACGAGGGCCGCTTCGAGCAGCACGCGCTGCCCAAGGTGCCGGTCGACCCGCTGAAGTTCCGCGACACCAAGCGCTACGACGCCAAGCTCAAGGAAGCCCAGTCGAAGTCCGAGGGCCGCTCCGACGCGCTGGTCGTGGCCAGCGGCCTGATGGGCAACCGCACCACCGTGGTGGCGCTGCTCGACTTCGACTTCATGGGCGGCTCGATGGGCACCGCGGTCGGCGAGGGCCTGGTGATGGCCGCCGAGCTGGCCGTGGCGCGCAAGGCGCCGCTGATCGTGTTCTCGGCCTCGGGCGGCGCGCGCATGCAGGAAGGCATCCTGTCGCTGATGCAGCTGACCCGCACCACCATCGCGGTGCGCAAGGTCAAGGAAGCCGGCCTGCCCTACATCGTCGTGCTGACCGACCCGACCACCGGCGGCGTGTCGGCCTCGTTCGCCATGCTGGGCGACATCCACATCGCCGAGCCCGACGCGCTGATCGGCTTCGCCGGCCCGCGCGTCATCCAGGACACCATCCGCCAGGAACTGCCGGCCGGCTTCCAGCGCGCCGAGTACCTGCTCGAGCACGGCATGGTCGATGCCGTCGTGCACCGCCACAAGCTGCGCGAGACGCTGGTCCGCCTGGTCTCGCTGCTGATGGACCCGCTGGTCGTCGACACGAACAGCCCGGTCGCCGCGACGGCCTGATTTTCCGGATGTCGTCGTCCGAGAGAAGGTCCCTCCGCTCCGCCTCGCTGCGCTCGGCTCCGGTCGGGATGACGGGACGATGACCGACGCGATCCTGCAGCGGCTGATGCGGCTGCATCCCAAGCTGATCGACCTCGGGCTGGAGCGCATCGAGCGGCTGCTGGCCGCGGTCGGCTCGCCGCACAGGAAGCTGCCGCCGGTCGTCCATGTCGCCGGCACCAACGGCAAGGGCTCGCTGGTCGCCACCCTGCGGGCGATGAGCGAGGCGGCCGGCTACCGCGTCCACGTCTACACCTCGCCGCACCTCGTCTCGTTCAACGAGCGCATCCGCGTCGCCGGCCGTCTGATCGACGACGACATGCTGGAGGACGTGCTGGTCGATTGCGAGCAGGCCAACGACGGCCAGCCGATCACCTTCTTCGAGATCACCACGGTCGCGGCCTTCCTCGCCTTCGCGCGCGTCCCGGCCGACCTGGCGCTGATCGAGGTCGGCATGGGCGGCCGGCTCGACACCACCAACGTCGTCGACCCGATGCTGACGGCGATCACGCCGATCGGCTACGACCACACCCAGTTCCTCGGCGACACGCTGGAGAAGATCGCGGCCGAGAAGGCCGGCATCCTGAAGCGCGGCGCGCCGGCGGTGATCGGCCGCCAGCGCGAGGCGGCGGCCGGCGTGATCGCCCATCGCGCGGCCGAGCTCGGCGTGCCGCTGTTCCGCATGGGCCGCGAATGGCAGGTCACGCCGACCGCGACCGGCTTCCGCTACGACAGCGACCAGGCCGGCCTCGACCTGCCGGCGCCGGCGCTGCTCGGCGCCCACCAGCTCGACAATGCCGCCACCGCCGTCGCCTGTGTCGAGCGGCTGCGCGCCGCGCGCTTCGCGATCGACGACGACGCGGTGCGGCGCGGCCTCGCGACGGTCGAGTGGCCGGCCCGGCTGCAGCGCCTGACGCGCGGCCCGCTGGTCGAGGCCCTGCCGCCGGCCTGCGAGCTGTGGCTCGACGGCGGCCACAACGAGGATTGCGGGCTGGTGCTGGCGCGCCAGGCCGCCGAGTGGGCGCGCGAGCCGGCGCCGCTGCCGCTGCATCTGGTGTTCGGCATGCTGACCACCAAGGACGCCTCGGGCTTCCTGCGGCCGCTGGCGCGGCATGCCCGCAGCGCGCGCGCCGTGCCGATCGCCGACCACGCCGCCTACACGCCGCGCGAGGCTTCGGCCTACGCCGTCGAGGTCGGCATCGACTGCCAGCCCGCAAACGACATCGGCGCGGCGCTGGAGGACCTGTTGGTCACCCAGCCCGCGCCGATGCGCATTCTCATCTGTGGATCGCTCTACCTGGCGGGCGAGGTTCTCGCCCGCAACGGCTGAGCCGTCGACGTCAGCTGACGACGGTGTTGATCCAGCTCACCAGCTTCTGCTTCGGCTCGGCGCCGATCTTGGTCGCCGCGACCTGGCCGTTCTTGAACAGCAGCAGCGTCGGGATCGAGCGGACGTTGTAGCGGGTCGGGGTCGACGGGTTCTCGTCGATGTTGACCTTCACGACCTTGAGCTTGCCGTCCATCTCCTTCGAGATGTCCTCGAGCGACGGGCCGATCATGCGGCAGGGGCCGCACCACTCGGCCCAGAAGTCGACCAGGACGGGGGTCTCGGACTTCAGGACTTCCTGCTCGAAGGAGGCGTCGGTGGCTTTGACGGTCATCTGTAGGTTCTCCTGAAATACGCGTGAGGCCGGTCGAGGGACCGGCGCCGCCCTTGGACAGCCAAGCTAGGAACCGGCCGCCGCCGAGTCAAGATGCGGCTGCGTAAGGCATTGATTTGTCGAGGATTTTCGCGTCGATCTCCATCAGCCGCGGGGTCGCCGTCCAGAGCAGGAAGGCGCGCACCCGGCGGCCCGGATAGACCTGCTGCAGGAGCGCCCGGTAGAGCGCGAGCTGGCGGCGGTAGACCAGCGCCACGCCCGCCACGTCGGCTGGCGGCGGCCGGTTGGTCTTGTAGTCGACGATCAGCACCTCGTCGTCCGACACCGCCAGTCGGTCGACCTGGCCGCTGACCGTGAAGCTGCCGCGCGGCGTGGCGACGGTGCCGATCAGCGGCACCTCGGCGCGCGACGCGGCGGCGAACAGCGCGGCATGGGCCGGCGCCTCGGTCACCGCCAGCACCTCGGCCGACCAGTCGGCGACCTGCTGCGGCGTGAGCCCGTGGGCCGGCTGGGCGAGGAAGGCGCGAGCCGCCTCGGCGCGCTGCGCCGCCGGCAGCGCCGGCAGGTGGCGCAGCAGGTCGTGCAGCAACGTGCCGCGCTTCCAGCGCTGCGGGTCGTCGGGCGCCAGCGGGCTGAAGGCGCGCGGGCCGGCGGCGGCGGCCTCGTCGGGCAGCGGCTGCGACGGCGCGAGCGGCGTCGGCGGGTCGGGCTCGACCGGCGCCGGCGCGGCGATCCAGGCCGGCGGCCCATCGGACGGCGGCAGCGGCAGCTCGGCCTGCGCCGGCGCCGTGGTGCCGGGATTGCTGAGCACGAAGCCCTCGCCGGCCCAGCCGTCGCGTTCGCCCAGCAGCGGCCGGAAGTCGAACTCGGTGGTGACGGCGCGGCGGCGCGGGAAGGGGACGTTCTCGGCGATGTCGGCGTCGAGGCTGCCGCGCAGTCCTTCCTCGATGCGCTGGTGCCAGCAGCCCTTGTCGGGCGCCTTGTTGCCGACCCAGCCGCCGACGTAGAGCCGGTCCTCGGCGCGCGTCATGGCGACGTAGAGCAGGCGATTCTGTTCCTCGAGCACGCGCTCGCGCGCGACGTCGCGCCACGCCCGGGCGGCGCTGTTGGCGTCGTCGACCCGCGGCAGCCACAGCCGCGCATCGCCCTCCGGCGAGGCGACCAGGCGATCGACCTGTGCCGGCACGCGCGTCGTGTCCGGCAGGTAGACGATCGGCGCCTGCAGGCCCTTCGACGCGTGCACAGTCAGGATGCGGACCTCGCGGCGGCGGTTGGCGTCGAGGTCGCGCTTGACCTCGCCGCCGCCTTCCTCGAACCAGCGCACGAAGCCCTGCAGCGAGTTGCCCTCGGCCTGCTGGTACTGCAGCGCGCGCGCCAGCAGCTCGTCGATCGGGTCGGCCGACTGCTGGCCCAGCCGCTCGAGCAGCCGGCGCCGGCCGCCCTCGGGGCCGAGCACGGCGGCGAAGAAATCGAACGGGCTGGTGCGGTCGGCGCGTTGCAGCCACGTCGTGAGCGTCGCCACGCCGGCGGCGAACGGCGGCTCGCCCGCGCGGGCGCGCAGCGCCGACCACAGCGCGCCCGGCCGCTTCCACGCGAGAGCGAACAGCGCGTCGTCGTCGAGCCCGACCAGCGGCGACTTCAGCAGGGCGGCGAGATTGAGGTCGTCCTGCGGCAGCAGCGCGAAGCGCGCCATCGCCATCAGGTCCTGGATCGCCAGTTCCTCGGCGAGGTCGAGGCGGTCGACGCCGGCGACCTCGATGCCGGCGTGCTTGAGCGCGCGCACCAGGTCGTTGACGAAGGCGTTGCGCCGCCGCACCAGCACCATGAAGTGGCCGGCATGCAGCGGCTCGCCGGTGGTGGCGCGCCGTTCGCCGCCGTCGATCAGGCGCTTGGCGTGCAGCGCGACCAGGCGCGCCAGCCGCTCGCTCGGCGAGGCGGCGGCGCCGGCGCGGTCCGAGGCCGGCTCGAGCGGCGGCAGGCCGTCCTCCTCGCCATCCTCGTCGGCCTCGTCGTTGCTGACGATCGGCCACAGCTCGACGGTGCCCGGCGCCTCGGTGCGGCTCGGCTCGTGCGTGACGTTGCCCGGGGCCGCGACGCCCTTCACCGCCTCTGCCCGGTCGAACACCCAGTCGACGGCGTCGAGCACCGCCGCGGTCGAGCGGAACGACACGGTGAGGTCGACCGGCTCGAAGCCGCGCCCGGCCTCCTCGATGCGTTGCCGGAACCAGTCGCGCATCTCGGCCAGCTTGCGCGGGTCGGCGCGCTGGAAGCCGAAGATCGACTGCTTGGTGTCGCCCACGGCGAACACCGTGCGCGACCGCTCGACCGCGCCTTCGCCGACGAAGAACTCGGCGGTCAGGCTGCGGATCACCTCCCACTGGTCGGGGTTGGTGTCCTGCGCCTCGTCGACCAGCACGTGGTCGATGCCGCCGTCGAGCTTGTAGAGCACCCACGAGGCGCCCTCCGCGGTCTCGAGCAGGCGGCGCGTCGCGACGATCAGGTCGTCGTAGTCGAGCGTGCCGCGCCGCCGCTTGGCGCGGGCATAGCGCCCGGTGATGTCGAGCCCGAGCCGCAGCAGGGCGATCGTGCGCTCGACCAGCGCGGCGCCGTTGACGCGGTCCTGCAGCGCGATCAGCCGCGTGCCCTCGGCCGCCAGCACGTCCTCGATGCCGGGCATCGCCGCCTTGGCGGGGTTGCTGGCGAGACGCTTCTGGAGCTCGCCCTTCTGGGTGAGGAAGGCCTTGCGATACGAGGGCAGCAACGGCTCGCGTGGGTCGCTCGCCAGCCACTCCGCGATCAGCGCGCCGCGCTCCTTGTCGGTCTTGCCGCCGGCCTGCAGGGCGGTGGCCGCGGCGCGGAGCGCGGCGCCGTCGAAGGCGTCGTCGGCGCAGCCGGCGCTCAGGAGGCCGCCGGCAGTGTCCTCCATCCCGCAGCCCATCGCCTGGGCCATCGCGGCCCGCAGCTTCTGCAGGCCGCTCTCGCTGCCGATGCGGGCCAGCAGCCACGCGCGCTCGCCCAGCAGGCTCTTCATCAGGGCGTCGTAGTCGCTGATCGACACGCGGTGGGCGATCGCCGCCAGCGCGTCGACCAGCTCGGCCGGCGCCCCGGGGCGGGCCAGCAGGTCGAGCTGCTCGTCCTGCGCCTGGCGCAAGAGCGCCTGCGCTTCGGCTTCGTCCAGCACCTCGAAGCCCGGCGCGACGCCGGCCTCGAGCGGGAAGCGCTTCAAGAGCGACTGGCAGAAGGCGTGAATGGTCAGGATGTTGATGCCGCCGGGCGCGTCGAGCACGCGGGCGAACAGGCGGCGCGCCACGATGCGCTCGTCCGGCGTCGGCGCGCGGTTCACCAGGTCGAAGATCGCCCGGTCGAGGTCGGCGTCGCTGGCCATCGCCCAGCGGCCGAGCTGGGCCGACAGCCGGTTGCGCATCTCGGCGGCGGCGGCCTTGGTGAAGGTGAGGCACAGGATGCGTTCCGGCCGCACCCGCTCCAGCAGCAGCCGCGTCACGCGGTCGGTCAGCACCTTGGTCTTGCCGGTGCCGGCATTGGCCTCGACCCAGGCCGAGCGGTCGGGCGTGGTCGCCCGGCGCTGGCGCAGCGTCGCGTCGAGGATCGGATCGAGCAGGGTCGTGGGCGCGCTCATTCGCGGCCTCCGCCGGTCGACCACTCGGCGACGCGCTCGAGGTGTTCGTAGTCGTTGAAGTAGGGACCGTAGGCCGGCCACGGGACGGCCGGGTAGGCGGTGCCGGCGGTGCCGAAGTGCTCGGCCATCTTGGCCGCGAGGTCGACCATGCGGGCGATCAGCCGGTCGCTGTCCTTGACGCCGACGATCTTGCCGCCCTCGTCGAGCCCGTTGGCCTGCCAGTAGGACAGCGTCGCCGTCTTCGGCCGCGGCGCCTTGATCCCGGCGAAGCCGCCGCGCTCGGCCATCGCCGCCTCGAGCAGCAGCTGCGGCGCGAACAGCGCGTCGAGCTCGTCCTTGCTGGGGGCGCGGCCGGTCTTGTAGTCGATCACTTCCCAGGTCTCGGCATCGATCCGGTCGATGCGGTCGGCGCGGGCGGTGATGACCAGCGGGCGGCTCTCGGGCCCGACGCTCAGCGTGCCGTCGGTCTCGGTCTTGAGCACGCGCGTGCCGCCGGCGCGGCGCTCGTTCTCGGTCGCCACCAGCCAGCGCGCCAGCCGCTGGAAGCGCGGCCACCAGAAGGCGCGCTCGGCCGGCGCCGCCAGCAGCTTGGCGAGGTGACGCTCGCCCAGCGCCTCGAACTCCGCCACCGCGCCCTCGGGCAGCGTGCCCGACGGGTGGCTGTCCATGAATTCCTGCAGCGCCTCGTGCAGGGCGTTGCCGCGATCGACCGCGCCCAGCTCCTGCTCCAGCGGGTCGAGCGGGTAGAGCCGCAGGATGTAGCGCGCGTAGACGCCGTAGGGATCGCGCCGCAGGCGCTCGATGCCCGACACCGACAGCGTCGTCGGCCGCGCCTCGAGCGGTGGCCGCGGCGCCGGCCGGTCGCACGGCGCGTAGGTCTTCGGATCGTCGATCTCCGCCGCCCACGCGAGGTAGCTGCGCCGCGCCCGCTGCATGTACTCGGGCACGCGGCCCTTGCCGGGATCGTGGCCGAACAGCGCGTCGAGGCGGGCCAGCCAGCGTGCCGGCACGGTCGGTGCGCCGCCCTCGCGCTCGGCGCGGGTCAGCAGCACGTGGCCGGCGCCGAGGCCGGCGACGAAGTCGTGCGCCGACAGGCCGATGCGGCGCTCCGGCTGCGGCAGGCCGAGCGCCGCGCGCATCGGCCGGTTGAGCCACGGGCCGGTGTCGACGGCGGGCGGCCAGGTGCCCTCGTTGAGGCCGCCCATCACCAGGAGATCGGCGCGTTGCAGGCGGGCCTCGAGCGGGCCCCAGATCGCCAGCCGCGGGTGACGGCCGAAGCCCGGCCGCACGATCTCCGGCTCGATCAGCGCCTCGAGCAGCGCCGGCCACTCGCCGCCGGCGATCGCCGGGCTGCCGGCCCATGCCTCGCGCAGGCGCGCCAGCGCCTCGGCCAGCGCCTCGCCGGCCTCGCCGCTCCACAGCGCGTCGCCGCCGGCGATCGCCTCGGCCGCCGCCACGGTGGCGTCGACCAGGGCGACCGGCGGCGCGCCCTCGGCCATCGCCGCGGCCAGCGGCGCGGTCGCGGTGTCGAGCCGCTCGACCAGATCGGCCATGGCGCGCCGCGCGTCCTCGTTGCCGCCCTTGGCCGCGGCGACCCGCTCGCGGATCGGCGCGAGGCCGGGCGCCGGCTTGAGGCCGCGCAGCACGCGGGCGTCGAGGCGGCGGGTCGCGGCCAGCAGCGCGCCGCGCGCCAGTCCCAGCGTGCACAACGGGTGCTTGAGCAGGGCGAGCAGGGCGACCGGCGCGAAGCCCTCGTCGACCGCGGCGACCAGCAGGCGCAGCAGCCCGGCCGGCGGCGTGTCGGCCAGCGCCAGGCCGGCCGAATCGTCGATGTCGATGTTCCAGCGCCGCAACTCGGCGGCGACGCGGCGGGCCAGCGTGCGGTCGGGCGTCACCAGCGCGGCGGTGCGGCCGGGCTTCTCCAGCGCCTCGCGCAGCGCCAGCGCCACGACCAGCGCTTCCTGGTGCGGCGTCGCGCCGTCGGCGCGCGTCACGTGCTCGAGCGTCGACTCCGGTGGCCGCTTCCAGTCCTCGCTGGTGTCGGCCGGCCGCATCAGCTCGCTGACCAGCAGGTGACGCGGGCCGCCGTCGGTGCCCGGCCACTCCGCGACGTCGGCGCGATCGCAGTCGAGCGCCTTCAGGAGCTCGCGCAGGCCGAACTGCGGGTGGGTCTCGTCGAGCGTCTCCCAGCTGCGCGCGTCCATGTCGCGGTCGAGCCCCGGCAGCACGACCTGGCCCTGCGGCAGGCGGGCGATCGCGGCCAGCAGCTCGCGCGTCGCCGGCTGCGAGCCGGTCGACCCGGCGGCGATCACCGGCGTCGACGGCGGCTCGCGGCGCCAGCGCTCGGCGCGGGCGCGGATGGCGCGGGTGCGGCGGTCGATGGCGTCGATCCGGCCCCGCTCGGCCAGCACGCGCGGCCACGCCTCGCCGACGATGGCGAGGAACTTCAGGGTGCGCTGCCAGTGGCTGGCGTAGCTGCCCTCGACCAATCCCTCCAGCCGCTCGAACGGCACGCCCTCGATCGCCAGCTCGTCGAGCAGGCGGCCGAGCTCGCGCGCCAGCGCCAGCGCCTGCGCCGTCGAGGTGGCGATCGGCTGCTCGCCATCGGTGAAGCCGGCGACCAGCCGGGCGAGCAGGGCGTCGCGCTCGGCCGGCTCGATCGCCGGCGGCAGGGTGAGCGCGCCGTCGTCGCCGCTCGCCAGCTGCCACTCGCCGTCGTCGACATCGCCCAGCGGCGCCATCTGCGGCAGCAGCGTCGGCGTGCCGCCGGTGGCGCGCAGGAAGGCCTCGCGCAGCGCCCGCACCGAGCGCCGGGTCGGCAGCAGGATCAGCACGTCGGCCAGCGCCAGCGGGTCGCCGCCGTGGCGGGCCAGCACGCCGGCCGCCAGCGCGTCGGCGAAGCGCCGGTCGATCGCGATCGAGGAGACGCCGCTCATGCCGCCGCGGGCGCCAGCAGGCGCTCGGTCTCGGCCAGCGCCTGCGGCGTGCCGACGTGGAACCACTCGCCCTCGTTGATCATGCCGTGCAGCCGGCCCTCGGCCTCGGCGCGGTGCCACAGCTGGACCAGCGAGAACGGCGCGGCCGGGGCGTCGCGGAACAGCCGCGGGTGGCACAGCGAGGCGCTGGCGAAGACGTAGGGCGACAGCGGCGCCTGGCCGCGGTGGCGGATGCGGCCGCGCGGCTCGAGGAAGTAGTCGCCGCGGTCGCGGGCCTCGCGGCCGATCATCTTGTGCAGCGGGTGCAGCAGCAGCAGCGCGTCCATGCGCTCGGCGTCCCAGCGGCCCATCAGGCGGCCGAGGAAGGACTCGCCGGCGTCGCGCCACAGCCCGTCGCCGTTTAGCACCAGGAACGGCTTGTCGCCGAGCAGCGGCAGGGCGTTCAGCACGCTGCCGCCGGTGTCGAGCAGCCGGTCCTCGACGACGATGCGCACGCGATCGCCGATCCGGTCGGCGATCTGCTGGCCGAGATGGTGGACGTTGACCACGATGTTGCGCACGCCGAACGTGAACAGCCGGTCGAGGCTGCGCTCGATCATCGAGCGCCCGGCCACCGGGATCAGCGGCTTGGGCACGGTGTCGGTCAGCGGGCGCATCCGTTCGCCGCGGCCCGCGGCGAGGATCATGGCGGTATCGATCATGGAGCTCCAAAGCGCCGCGTTGCGGGCGGCAGCAGGCGGTCGACCCAGGCGCGTAGCGGTTGCAGCGCGTCGTGGCGCAGCGCCTGTTCGAACAGCCGCCACACGCGCGGCAGGTGATGCAGGTAAACCGGCTTGCGGTCGCGCTTCAAGAGCCGGACGAAGACGCCGATGACGCGGGCATGGCGCTGCGCCGCCATCAGCGCGAAGCCGGTGGCGAAGTCGGCGCGGTCGAGCCCGGCCTCGGAAACGTAGCGGTCGAAGCAGGCGCGCTGGACGGCGGGCGAGACGTCGCGCCGCGCGTCCTCGACCAGCGACACCAGGTCGTAGGAGGGGTGGCCCTGCTGGGCGTCCTGGAAGTCGAGCACGCCGCAGGCGCGCACGCCCGGCCGCGCCGGCAGCAGCAGCAGGTTGTCCTGGTGGTAGTCGCGCAGCAGCAGCGTGTCGGCCATCGCCGGCAGCGCCGCGAGGCAGCGGCGCCAGGCGTCGCGGTAGGCGTCGAGTTCCCCGGCCGGGGCCTCGTGGCCGGTGGCGGCCGGCAGGTACCACTCGGGCAGCAGCATCGCCGCCTCGATCAGCGCCTCGCCGGTGTAGGCCCCCAGCCCGGGCAGCAAGGCGCGCGGCCCGGCATGGTGCAGCACCAGCAGCACGTCGGTGGCGAGGCGGTAGAGCTCGCCCTCGTCGCCGCCGCGCGCCAGCACGCGGGCATAGGTGTCGTCGCCGAGGTCCTCGATCAGCAGGAAGCCGTGGGCGGTGTCCTCGGCCAGGATCTCCGGCGCGCTGATGCCGAGCGCCCGCAGGTGGCGGGCGATGCGCACGAACGGCGCGACGTCCTCCTGAGGCGGCGGCGCGTCCATCACCACCGCCTGGCCGACGGCCCCCTGGGGCGCGGGACGGGTCAGCCGGAAGTACTTGCGGAACGAGGCGTCGCCGGCCAGCAGCCGCTCGGCCGCGTCGCCCCAGCCGGCGCGGCGCACGAAGTCGGCGCGCAGGGCATTTCGTTCAGACATCGGCCAGCCGCGCCTCCCCCGCGAGATGGACCCGCCGCCCGTCGCCCTCGGCGGCCAGCGTGACGGTCAGCCGGTCGGCCGGCAGCAGCGGGCCGAGCCGCCCCGGCCACTCGACCAGCGCGATGCCGTCGGCCCGGGCCTCTTCCCAGCCCAGTTCGAAGACCTGCTCGGGCGCTTCCAGCCGGTAGAGGTCGAAGTGCCAGTAGGCGCCGCGCGGCGTGTCGTAGACCTCGACCAGGGTGAAGGTCGGGCTGGGCACCACGAGGTCGGGCGCGCCGGTGGCGGCGCGCAGGATGGCGCGGGCCAGCGTCGTCTTGCCGGCGCCGAGGCCGCCCTCGAGCGCCACCGTGTCGCGCGGCCGCAGCCGCGCCGCGAGCGCGGCGCCCAGCCGCTCGGTGGCGGATTCGTCGGGCAGGAACAAAGAAAAAGTCGGCACCGGGTCTCCCGATGCCGACTTCTTAACACGACGACCCTGTGGGTCGGTCGACTAGTAGCGGTACAGGTCGCCCTTGAACGGGCCGGCCGCCGGCACGCCGATGTAGCTGGCCTGGTCGGGACGCAGCTTGGTCAGCTTGGCGCCGACCTTCTCGAGGTGGAGCGCGGCGACCTTCTCGTCGAGCACCTTCGGCAGGGTGTAGACCTTCTTCTCGTACTTGCCGGGGTTGGTCCAGATCTCGACCTGGGCCAGCGTCTGGTTCGAGAACGAGGCCGACATCACGAAGCTCGGGTGGCCGGTGGCGTTGCCGAGGTTCACCAGGCGGCCTTCCGACAGCACGATGATGCGCTTGCCGTCCGGGAACTCGATCTCGTCGACCTGCGGCTTGACGTTGTGCCACTTGAAGTTACGCAAGCTCGCGATCTGGATCTCGCTGTCGAAGTGGCCGATGTTGCACACGATGGCGCGGTGCTTCATCGCCTTCATGTGGTCGAGCGTGATGACGTCGACGTTGCCGGTGGCGGTGACGAAGATGTCGGCGCGCGGCGCGGCGTCTTCCATCGTCACGACCTCGTAGCCTTCCATCGCCGCCTGCAGGGCGCAGATCGGGTCGATCTCCGAGACCAGCACGCGGCAGCCGGCCTGGCGCAGCGAGGCGGCCGAGCCCTTGCCGACGTCGCCGAAGCCCGCGACCATCGCGACCTTGCCCGACATCATGACGTCGGTGCCGCGGCGGATGCCGTCGACCAGCGACTCGCGGCAGCCGTACAGGTTGTCGAACTTCGACTTGGTGACCGAGTCGTTGACGTTGATGGCCGGCCACAGCAGTCGGCCTTCCTTCTCCATCTGGTAGAGGCGGTGCACGCCCGTCGTCGTCTCCTCGGTGACGCCGCGGATCGCCTTGCCGAGCTTGGCGTACCAGCCGGGCTTCTCCTTGTTGGTCTTGGCGATCGCCTTGTAGAGGACTTCCTCTTCCTCGTTGGTCGGCTTGGCGATGAGCGACGGGTCCTTCTCGGCGCGGATGCCGAGGTGGATCAGCAGCGTGGCGTCGCCGCCGTCGTCGAGGATCATGTTCGGCTCGCCGCCGTCGCCCCACTCGAAGATCTTGTGGGTGTAGTCCCAGTATTCCTCGAGGCTCTCGCCCTTGACCGCGAACACCGGCGTGCCGGCGGCGGCGATCGCCGCGGCGGCGTGGTCCTGCGTCGAGTAGATGTTGCACGAGGCCCAGCGGACGTCGGCGCCCAGCGCCTTCAGCGTCTCGATCAGGACGCCGGTCTGGATGGTCATGTGCAGCGAGCCGGCGATGCGCGCGCCCTTGAGCGGCTGCTTCGGACCGTACTCCTTGCGGATCGACATCAGGCCCGGCATCTCGGTCTCGGCCATGTCGAGTTCCTTGCGGCCCCAGTCGGCGAGACCGATATCCTTGACGACGTAATCCTTGGCCATCTGGCGCTCCCGGCTGTGATGATGGGCGCCCTCATAACAGCGCGCCGCCAGCGCCTCAACGCGTCATATGCTCATATAAGCAATTCTTTATGTCGATATGACGGGTGCTTTATGGCCGGTCGGCTCCGTCGTCGGCGGGGCGCCCGGTTTCGGTCAGCGCGGGGCGCCGGATCGCTGGTTGTGAACTTGTCACGCTTCTCTCCCGCGGCGAGAGTTCGTCACTTGGGTCGTCGAGCTTTCACCAGTTGCCGGGAATGTCATGTATCCGCTTGAAGCCATCTACGGGCCGAGGTCCTACCGAACCTTCAAGAACTCCCCGCATCTCAGCGACGACCTTCGGGGAACCCGGCAAAGTGCCAAGGAAGTGGCGGAAGAGGCGCCCCTATACGCGCAAAACTACGCGGAGCTGCTGGAAATCATTTCTTTCCTGTCAGTCATGAACAAGCGCCATTCGCTCTACTTTCGCGGCCAGGTCGACGACCGCCCACCGAAGGCCGCCCTCTTTCGCGACACCTGGGCGTCGCTGAGCGGCAAGCGGCACGAGATCAACGCTCGTCCCGGGGTCCGGCAGAAAGTCTGGCAGCATCTCCTCGAGCATATCCCGTTCCTGGTCCAGGACGTCTGCGGCCGGTTTCCGACACCGCGCCCGGCCACCCTTTCGCTGTTCCGGGAAGCGGTCTGGGCCGTGGCCCAGCACTACTACCTGTGGCCTACGCCGTTGATCGATGTCTCGCCCAACCTACGCGTGGCAGCGAGCTTCGCGTTGTCGAAGCGGCAAGCCAGCGGCTTCGTCTATGTCTACGCTCTGCCCGCCAGCACGAACTCGGTCACGTTCGACGCCGATCAGCATGTCGTGCTGGCCCGTCTCCAGGCCGTCTGCCCGCCTGTCGCCAAGCGGCCGCACTACCAGGATGGCTATCTGATCGGTCGCTTTCCCTTCGATGGACCGACGGGGGACGGCGAACGGGCACCGCGTGCCGTTTCCGATCCGGCGCGACGCCTCGTGGCGAAGATCCTGCTTCGGAACTCCCCTAGGGGCTCCTTTTGGGACCGCGACTTCCCCCAAATGGGCGAGCCATCGCTCGTGCCGTCGAGGCACGACGCGCTCGAACGCGCCTTCCGCGAGAGGGTAGGCGAGATCGATGCAAGCATGGCGAAGATCTGCGCCTCGTGACCTTGCCTCGACGGGCTGGCGGCTATTCCTCGCCGAATTTCCCGTCGACCAGCGTCGAAATGGCGGCCATCGCGTCGGCGGCCTGGCGGCCCGAGCAGGCGACCTCGATCGTGCTGCCGATGCCGGCGGCCAGCATCATCAGGCCCATGATCGACAGGCCGGAGACTTCCTGGCCCTTGAAGCTGACCCGCACCACGGCGTCGAACTGGCCGGCGGTGCGCACGAACTTGGCGGCGGCGCGGGCATGCAGGCCGCGCTTGTTGGCGATGTTCAGGCTGCGCTTCAGCGCGCCGATGCCGGCTTCGGCGACGCCGTCGCTCATGATGCTTCCTTGGCGAGGATGCGCGAGGCGACGGTGATGTACTTGCGGCCGGCTTCCTGGGCCATCCGCACCGCCTCGGCGATCGGGCGGGTGCGCACCGAGGCCAGCTTGACCAGCATCGGCAGGTTGACGCCGGCCAGCACCTCGATGCGGGCCTGTTCCATGATCGAGATGGCGAGGTTGGAGGGCGTGCCGCCGAACATGTCGGTCAGCAGGATCACGCCGTCGCCGGTGTCGCAGGCGCGGGCGCATTCCAGGATCTCGGCGCGCCGCTTTTCCATGTCGTCCTCGGCGCCGATGCAGACCGTCGCCAGGCATTGCTGCGGGCCGACGACGTGCTCGAGGGCGGCGGCGAACTCGCGCGCCAGGTTGCCGTGGGTGACCAGTACGATGCCAATCATGCTCTTGCTCTACGCTGCACCGCCAGCCTCCCCGGCTGCCTCGGCGTCCCGGTGCGAGAGAGTGACCGAGCGGCCCGCCTCGCGCAACCACCCTGCCAGCTCCTCGGCGATCGCCACCGAGCGGTGGCGGCCGCCGGTGCAGCCCACCGCGATGGTCAGATAGCTCTTGCCCTCGGCGTCGAACCGGGGCAGCAGCGGCCCGATCAGGTTCTTCAGCGATTCCACGAACGGCCGGTAGCCGGGGTCGCTGGCGACGTAGGCGGCGACCGCCGGGTTGCGGCCGGTCAACGGCTTCAGCGTCGGCTCATAGTGCGGATTCTTGAGGAAGCGGACGTCGAACACCAGGTCGGCCTCGCGCGGCAGGCCGCGGCGGAACGAGAACGACATCACCGACAGCCGGGTCGCCAGCCCGCGGCCGAGCGCGAAGTGGCCGGCCAGCAGCAGCTTGAACTCGTGCGGTGACAGGGCGGAGGTGTCGATCACCACGTCGGCCGAATCGCGCACCCAGGATAGCTGGCGGCGCTCCTCGGCGATGCCGTCGATGACCGGCCGGTCGGGCGCCATCGGGTGCGGCCGCCGCGTCTCGGTGTAGCGCCGCCGCAGGGTGTCGCTGTCGGCATCGAGGAACAGGAGACGTGGCGCCAGCTCGGGGCGGGTGCGCAGGTCGCGGATGCGGCGCACCAAGTCGTGCGGCTCGAAGCCGAAGGTACGGGTGTCGACGCCGAACGCCAGCGGCGCCGCCATCTCGCCCGCCGCGGTCGAGCGCATCAGGTCGCCGAGCAGCGGCAGCGGCACGTTGTCGACCGCGACGTAGCCCATGTCCTCCAGCGCGGCCAGCGCGGTGCCGCGGCCGGCGCCGGACAGGCCGGTCACCAGCACGAACGGGCGGCGGGCCGAGGCGTCGGGCGAAGAAGTCGGGGCGGGGGTGGTGTCGGGCATGGCGCGGACGGGCGGATCATGCGGCGGCGGTTTGCGCCAAGGCAAGGCGCAACTTCGCCGCTGCCGAGGCCTCGAACGGGGCGAGCGCCAGCACCGGCAGCGTGACGCCCATCAGCTTTTCGCGCGCCGGCGAGGGCATCCGCTCGATCCGCCTCGGCGCCACCAGGTCGACCAGCAGGGCGACCGCGACGCGCGGCGCGACGCGGCCGGCGGGCAGCGACACGATGCCGAGCCCGCGCACCTCGAGCAGGCCGGCGATCGTTCGCGGCGCGGTGGCGACCAGCCGGCCGCCCTGCACCGCGAGGTCGGTGCGGTCGTCGGCGACCAGCCGGGCGCCCTCGTCGACGAGGCGCAGCGCGAGGTCCGACTTGCCGGCGCCGGACGGCCCGCGCAGCAGTACGCCGCGCCACGTCCGGCCGAGCCGCAGCGCCACGCAGGTGGCATGGACGTTCATGCGAACTTCTTTCCTCCCTGCGCGCGAGCGCGGGGAGGTGTCCGCGCAGCGGACGGAGGGGTCATGAGCCGCACGACGGGGCGCCCATGACCCCTCCGCCGGCGAAGACGCCGGCACCTCCCCAGGCAGAAGCCTGGGGAGGAAGGGCTACTGCCTCGCATCGGCCGAGGGCACGCGGACGGTGAAGCGTGCGCCGAGGATGCTGCCGTCGGCGCCGCGCCGGTTCGAGGCGGCGATGGCGCCGCCGTAGGTTTCCATGATCTGGCGGCAGATCGACAGGCCGAGGCCGGAGTGCTGGCCGAAATGCTCGGTCGGCCGCTCCGAGTAGAAGCGGTTGAAGATCGATTCGAGGTTGTCCTCGGGGATGCCCGGGCCCTCGTCGTCGATCGTCACGATGAACGGCCCGTTGCGCGGCGCGCGGCTGAGCTCGACCACGATCTTCGAGCCGGCCGGGCTGAACGACAGCGCGTTGTCGATGACGTTGCGGAACACCTGGCCGTAGCGGCCGTCATGGCCATGCGCGTCGAACGGCGGGTTGGTGGCGACGCGGTACTCGACCTCGGCGCCGCCCTTCTGCAGCGAGGTCGCCGCGTAGTGGCGCACCATGTCGCCCAGCAGCGTGTTGAGGTTGACCCGCTTGACCTCGCCGCGCATCAGCTCGGCATCGAGGCGGGAGGCCTCCGAGATGTCGGTGATCAGCCGGTTCAGGCGGTTGATGTCGTCGAGCACGATCGCCATCAGCTTGTCGCGCCGCTCGGGATCGAGGTTGGGCCGGGCCGCGACCTCGATCGCCGAGCGCAGCGAGGTCAGCGGGTTCTTGAGCTCGTGCGCGACGTCGGCGGCGAAGCTCTCGATGGTGTTCATGCGCTGCCACAGCGCGTCGGTCATCGAGCGCAGCGCGTCGTTCAAGTCGCCGATCTCGTCGCCGCGCCGGCCGAGGTCGGGGATCGCCGGCCGGCTCTCGCGGGCCAGCCGCACGTCGTCGGCGGCGCGCGCCAGCCGCACGATCGGCTGGGTGATGGTGCCGGCGAGGTAGAGCGACAGCAGCACCGTGATGCCGAGCGCCGCGGTGGCGATCACCATCATGTCGTAGCGCACCTCGCGCAGCGACGCGGCGATCGCCCGGTTGTCGCGCGTCAGCACCAGCGCGCCCAGCACCTGCTTGTAGCGTTGCACCGGCACGGCGGCGCTCATGATCAGCATGCCGTCGGGCGACACGCGCACCGCCGAGGCGTTGAAGCCGCGCAGCGCGCTGGTCGCCTCGGGGAAGTCGCGCGAGCTCGGCACGGCGCGCTCGACATACTCGGGGAAGCGGTCGACGCGGCTCAGCTGGCGGCCGATCCAGTCGCCGATCCGCTCGCCCCAGCTCGGCTCGTTCGACCCGGCGAGCGGCGGCGGCAGCGGTTGCACGCGGATGCGGCCGGTCTCGCTCAGCACCGACGAATCGGCGATCAGCTCGCCGGCCTCGCCGAACAGCCGGGCGCGCACCCCGGTCGGGTGGACCAGGCGGGTCAGCAGCTGGCCGGCGGCGTCGGCGTCGAGCCGGTTGACCGTGGCCTCGCCGCCGCTCACCGCGACCTCGGCGATGCCGGCGGCGACCATCTCGCCCTGCACGGCGAGCGAGGCCAGCTCGGCGTCGATCAGCTCTTCCTCGTAGTCGGAGAGGTAGACCGCGCCCAGGGTGAGCAGCGCCACCGGGATGATGTTGAGCAGCAGGATGCGGCGCGTCAGCGGCGAGCCGCGGCGCGACACGCTGCGCCGCCGGCGCAGCAGCGACGGCGTCTCGGAGGCGGCCGGCGTGGCGGCGGACGGGGCGGGCGCGCGGCGGCCGAACAGGCCGGCCAGTCGCGACTTCAGGTCCTGCAATCCGAAGCGGCGCCCGGGCTCAGGCGTCGCGGTATCGATATCCGATGCCATAGAGCGTTTCGATCTGCTCGAACTCGCTGTCGACCTCGCGGAACTTGCGACGGACGCGCTTGATGTGGCTGTCGATCGTGCGGTCGTCGACGTAGATCGTCTCGCCGTAGGCGGCGTCCATCAGCTGGTCGCGGTTCTTGACGTGGCCGGGCCGCTCGGCGAGCGACTTCAGCAGCAGGAACTCGGTGACCGTGAGGTGCACTTCCTTGCCCTTCCAGGTGCACTGGTGGCGGCTCGGGTCGAGCACGAGGTCGCCGCGCACGATGCGCTCGGCGCTGCTCTCGCCCTTGGCGCCGCCGGCGTCGGCGCGGCGCAGCACGGCGCGGATGCGCTCGAGCAGCAGGCGCTGCGAGAACGGCTTGCGGATGAAGTCGTCGGCGCCCATGCGCAGGCCGAGCACCTCGTCGATCTCCTCGTCCTTCGAGGTCAGGAAGATCACGGGGAACTGCTGCGTCTTGCGGACGCGGTTGAGCAGCTCCATGCCGTCCATGCGCGGCATCTTGATGTCGAAGATCCCGAGGTCGGGCGGGCTCTGGTTCAGACCCTCGAGCGCCGAGGCGCCGTCGTTGTAGGTCTTGATCTGGAACCCCTCGGCCTCGAGCAGCATCGAGACGGAGGTCAGGATGTTGCGATCGTCGTCGACGAGGGCGATGGTCTTGCGCACGGCGTTGTCTCTCTCCTGGCGGGGACGGCGATGCTAGCACGACAGCGCCGTTGCCGCCGCCGCCCCGATCTGCCATCGGATGTGATCTAAATAAGGCGTTTTTGGACGACCGCCCCTAAATTCGATGCAACCCGACACGATTTCCCGCGAGGTGCGACACCTCGTTCGCCGCCTCGACCGGGCCGCCCTGGCCACCGCCCTGCCGGCCGAGCCCGCCGCCGCGCCCGATTCCGGGCCCGCCGCGCCGTGGCCCTACGCCTCGCTGGTGCTGGTCGCGGTCGACCACGACCTGTCGCCGATCCTGCTGGTGTCCGACCTCGCCGAGCATGCCCGCGCGATCGCCGCCGACGACCGGGTGTCGCTGCTGTTCGACGGCACCGGCGGGCTGGCCCAGCCGCTGACCGGGGCGCGCGCCACCCTGCTGGGGCGGGCGCGCCGCGACGACGATCCGCGGCTGGTGGCCCGCTTCGTCGCCCGCCATCCCGACGCGGCGATGTATGCCGGCTTCCGCGACTTCCACGTTTACCGGGTGACGCTCGAGCGCGCCCACCTGGTGGCCGGCTTCGGCAAGATCCACTGGCTGTCGCGCGACCAGCTGGCGGCGCCCGCCGCCGACGGGCTCGCCGAGGCCGAGGCCGACATCGTGGCGCACATGAACGACGACCACGCCGACGCGGTGCAGCTCTACGCCACGCGCCTGCTGGGCCTCGACGGCGAGGGCTGGCGCATGACCGGCCTCGACCCCGAGGGGCTCGACCTGCGGCGCGGCGGCACGGTCGCGCGGCTGGCCTTCGAGGCGCCGCTGGCCGCCGCCGCCGACGCCCGCAAGCTGCTGGTCGCGCTGGTGGCCAAGGCACGCGCTGCCGGCTGACGCCTCGGCCGGCGCCGCGATTTCCGCGTCGCGGTACCCGTTTCGCAAATGCGAAGCCTGATTCACATGGTTCGCCAAACATTTTCTGTCGCAGGACCTTCGGACCCCTTGTCACCCCAGATTGGTCCCAGTAGCGGAGGACGCCAGCGTGTCCGGACTGACCCAGGATGCGCCGATCGGTGTTTTTTGCAGGAGATTGCCTCGTGAATCAGGCGGGCTTCGTGGTTCCCAAGTTCGGGCTCGAGACTCTGGGGTTGAAGAACCTCGGCAAGGTCCACTGGAACCTTTCGGTTTCGCAGCTCTACGAGGAAGCCATCCGGCGCGGCGAGGGCCAGGTGGCCGACGGCGGCGCGCTGGTGGTGCGCACCGGCGTCCACACCGGCCGCTCGCCCAACGACAAGTTCTTTGTCGAGGACGCCGAGACCAAGGGCCGGATCGACTGGGGCAAGACCAACAAGGGCATCTCGCCGGAGCGCTTCCGCGCGCTCTACAACCGCATGCTGTCCTACGCCCAGCGGCGCGACCTATTCGTGCGCGACTGCTGGGCCGGCGCCGATCCCGACCACCGCATCGGCGTGCGCGTGCTGACCGAGACGGCGTGGCACAACCTGTTCGCCCGCAACATGTTCCTGCGGCCGAAGCCGGAGGAGCTCGAGGGCTTCCGCCCCGACTTCACGATCCTCAACCTGCCGGGCTTCCAGGCCGATCCCCAGCAGGACGGCACGGCGTCGGACTGCGCCATCCTCGTGAACTTCAGCGAGCGCGTCGTGGCGATCTGCGGCACCTGGTACGCCGGCGAGATCAAGAAGTCGGTGTTCACCATCCTGAACTACCTGCTGCCGGCCAAGAACGTGCTGCCGATGCACGCCTCGGCCAACGTCGGCCCGCGCGGCGACGTGGCGATCTTCTTCGGCCTGTCGGGCACCGGCAAGACGACGCTGTCGGCCGACCCGTCGCGCACCCTGCTGGGTGACGACGAGCACGGCTGGGGCGAGCAGAGCCTGTTCAACTTCGAGGGCGGTTGCTACGCCAAGGTGATCAAGCTCAGCCGCGAGGCCGAGCCCGAGATCCACGCCACCACCGGCCGCTTCGGCACGGTGCTGGAGAACGTGGTGATGACGCCGACCGGCGGCCTCGACCTCGACGACGGGCGCTACACCGAGAACACCCGCGCCTGCTACCCGCTCGACTTCATCCCGAACGCCTCCGACACCGGCCTCGCCGGCATCCCGGAGAACATCGTGATGCTGACGGCCGACGCCTTCGGCGTACTGCCGCCGATCTCGCAGTTGAGCCCCGAGCAGGCGATGTACCACTTCCTGTCGGGCTACACGGCGCGCGTCGCCGGCACCGAGAAGGGCGTGACCGAGCCGCAGGCGACCTTCTCGACCTGCTTCGGCGCGCCGTTCATGCCGCTGCACCCGACGGTCTACGCCAAGATGCTGGGCGAGAAGATGGCCCGGCAGCACGTCAAGTGCTGGCTGGTCAACACCGGCTGGTCGGGCGGCGGCTTCGGCGTCGGCCAGCGCATGTCGATCCGCCACACCCGCGCGATGGTGCGGGCGGCGCTCGACGGCACGCTGGCCTCGGCCGCCTCGGCGCCCGACCCGCACTTCGGCATGCAGGTGCCGACCGCCTGCCCGGAGGTCCCGCACGAGGTGCTGAACCCGAAGAACACCTGGAAGGACAAGAAGGCCTACGACACCGCCGCGCGCGACGTCGCCAAGCGCTTCGAGCAGAACTTCCAGCAGTTCGAGAGCCACGTCGACGGCAAGGTCAAGAAGGCGGCGATCCGCGCCGCTGCCTGACGCCGCAGAAGCACCGGCGGCCGGTTCGTCGTATGATGGACCGGTCGTGACCGTCGAAACCTCCACCCCGGGCGCCGCGCGTCGGCGCCTGCGGATGCCCCTGATCGCCGCGCTGGCGCTGGCCTTCGTGTCGTTGTCGCTGATCTCGGGCGTCGCCTACATCGTGGTGCTGGCCGGCGCGACCAACACCGCCGAGCGGCTGCTGGTGGACCGCGCCGCGCGCGTCCTCGAGAGCCAGGTCGCCGCGATCCGCGGCAAGCTCGACCCCGTCACCGAGCATCTCGAGATGATCGCCGCGCTGGCCGCGGCCGGGCGCCTCGACGTCGACTCGCCGGTGGCGATGCGCGAGGCGCTGTGGGTCATGATGACCCAGGTGCCGGTCGTCTCGAGCGCCGGCTTCGCCACCCTCGACCTCAAGTTCGAACGCATCGCCCGCCTGCCCGACGGCCAGGTGATCCGCGACACCATCGCGCTGGAGCGCCAGCCGCGCGGGCTCGAGCGCTTCCGCGAGCTGCAGGTCGCGCACCGCACCTTCTGGGGCGCGCTGTTCTGGAGCTCGGCCCTGCAGCAGCCGGTGCTCAACGTGCGCACCCCGGTGCGGCGCATCGACGACGCCTTCATCGGCGGCCTGCTCGCCACCGTGGCGCTGGGCGACCTGTCGGCGCTGATCGGCGAGGCCAGCCAGGCCAGCGGCGGCCGCTACTTCATCCTGGTCGGCAAGGAGCGCGTGCTGGCGCATCGCCGGCTGGTCGATCCGCGCGGGCTCGGCCTCACCGAGGAGCGCGAGCTGCCGACCATCAAGGAGGTCGAGGACCCGGTGCTGGCGGCGATCTGGAACCCGCCGGTGCGCGACGCCCAGATCGAGCGGGCGCTGGGCGACATCGGCCATGTCGAGCGGATCGACGGACGGCTGTGGGTGTTCGTGTACCGCGAGGTGCGGGGCTACGGACCCGAGCCGTGGCTGATCGGCCAGTATTTCCCGCTGGAGGAGGCGACCTCCGACCTCGAGCGCCTGACCAACGGCGCCATCGTCGGCGCGGTGACGCTGGCCGTGGCGGCGGTGCTGGCGCTGGTGATCGGGCTCAGCATGGCGCGCTCGATCCGCACCATCACCTCGGCCGCCGAGGCGATCGAGCGGCTGGAGTTCGACACGCCGCTGCATCGCCAGTCGCGGCTGCGCGAGATCGACGACGCCAGCCTCAGCCTCGACAAGGCGCGCGGCGCGCTGAAGTGGTTCGGCGCCTACGTGCCGCGCCGCCTGGTCTTCCGGCTGATGGAGCTGGGCGAGGAGGCGGTGCGCTCGCGCCGCCGCACCGTCACGGTGATGTTCACCGACATCGTCGAGTTCACGCCGCAGGCCGAGGACCTGCCCGAGCAGGACACCGCCGAGCTCCTGAACCATCACTTCGCGCTGCTCGGCGCCTGCATCGAGCACGAGCACGGCGTGATCGACAAGTACATCGGCGACGCGGTGATGGCGGTGTGGGGCGGCCTGCAGCGCATGGAGGACCATGCCGACCGCGCGGTGCGCGCCGCGCTGGCCATCGCCCGGGTCATCAAGGAGGACAACGCGGTGCGCCGGGCGGCCGGCCTGCCGCCGATCCGCGTCCGCATCGGGCTGCATTCGGGCCCGGTGGTGGTCGGCAACATCGGCGCGCCGGGCCGCGTCAACTTCACGGTGGTCGGCGACACGGTGAACATCGCCCAGCGCTTCGAGCAACTCGGCAAGGAGTTCATGGCCGACAGCGACGAGGTCGTGGTGCTGGCCAGTGGCGACACGCTGGCCGCGCTGGTCGACCGCGAGAGCCTCGACCTGCAGCACGGCCCGCCGGTCCTGCGCCCGGTCAAGGGCCACGACACCCCGGTCGAGGTCTACCGGCTGGTCTAGGGTTTTCCTCCCTGCGCGCGAGCGCGGGGAGGTGGCCGCGCAGCGGCCAGAGGGGTCATGGGCAACGCGACGGGTGGCCCATGACCCCTCCGTCGCCGAAGACGGCGATACCTCCCCAAGCTGCCGCTTGGGGAGGAAGAGCGAGCAGGCGACATCGTGCCCTTCCTCAAGGTCCGAAATGGCACCAGTTGGGAGCCCGCCGCTCTGGACGCGCCATCCCCTCGACATGTAGTGTGGCACCCCCGAACAAGGCACAAGAAAAGGGCCTCCCCATGAAGCGGCGTCATCTCCTCGGCTGTTCCCTGGCCTTGGCGCTGGTCCCCGGCTTCGCGGCCCGCGCCCAGGACAGCAAGCAGGCCTTCACGCCGCAGCAGCTCGACCAGTTGCTGGCGCCGATCGCGCTCTATCCCGACGCGCTGCTGGCCCAGACGCTGATGGCCGCGACCTACCCGCTGGAGGTCGTGCAGGCGGCGCGCTGGTCGAAGGACAATCCCAACCTCAAGGGCGACGCCGCCGTGGCGGCGGTCAAGGACAAGGACTGGGACGTCAGCGTGAAGTCGCTGGTCGCCTTCCCGCAGACCCTGTCGATGATGAACGAGCAGCTCGACTGGACCCAGAAGGTCGGCGACGCGATGATCGGCCAGCAGAAGGATGTTGCCGACGCCGTGCAGCGCCTGCGCGCCCGCGCCCAGGCCGCCGGCAACCTCAAGTCGACGCCGCAGCAGACCGTGACCACCCAGAGCTCGGGCGGCCAGAACGCCATCGTCATCCAGCCGACCAATCCCGAGGTCGTCTACGTGCCGTACTACAACCCGACCTGGGCGTACGGGCAGTGGCCGTACCCGGCGTACCCGCCGGCCTATTACCCGCCGCCGCCGAACTACGGCGCCGCCCTGTTGTCCGGCATGATGTTCGGGCTGGGCGTCGCGGCGACCGCCTCGATGTTCGGCGGCTGGCACTGGGGCTGGAACGGCAGCAACTGGGGCGGCAGCTACTCGACGGTCAACGTCAACCGCGCCGTCAACATCTCGGGCAACAACTTCAACGCCAATCGCTACGCCGAGGGCCGCTGGAACTTCGACGCGGCGCATCGCGACGGCGTGCCCTACCGCACCCAGGCCGAGCGCCAGCAGTACAACCAGGTGCGTCCCGACGCGGCGCAGCGCGAGCAGTTCCGCGGCCAGCTCGAGGGCCGCGGCGGCGCGGGCGCGGGCGTCAACCGCCCGAACGTCGAGCGTCCCAACGCCGGGGCCGAGCGCCCGCAGGTGATGCGCGGCGGCGAGGGCGGCCGGCCGAGCGCCTTCGACGGCGTCGAGCGCGGCGGCCAGGTCAACCGCGACTACAACCGCGGCAACCAGTCGTGGGGCGACCGCAACTTCGACCGCGGCAGCTACCAGCGTGGCGGCGGCGGCTTCGAGCGCGGCGGCGGCAGCTTCAGCCGCGGTGGCGGCGGCGGGTTCGAACGCGGCGGCGGAGGGTTCCGGCGATGAGCGCGATCCTGCGACGCGGCCTCGCCCTGGTCGTCCTCGGCCTCGCGACGGCGACCCTGGCCCCGGTGCCTGCCGCCCTCGCGCAGGCGCCTGCGCCGGCGGCGAGCGCGACCGCGGCCGTCCAGACCTTCCCGACCGCCGAGGCGGCGGCCGACGCGCTGATCGAGGCGGTGCGCAAGAACGACCGTGCCGCGCTGGCGAAGCTGTGGGGCAACGACTGGCGCGACCTCGTGCCGGGCAAGGACGACGACGTCGAGCGTCGCCGCAAGGCCTACATCGCGGCGTGGGACGAGAGCCACAAGATCGTCGCCTCGGGCGACGCCAAGGCGCTGATCGAGGTCGGCAAGTCGGGCTGGACGCTGCCGGTGCCGATCGTCAAGGACGGCGCGGCGTGGAAGTTCGACGTCGCCGCCGGCCTCAAGGACATGGTGCTGCGCCGCATCGGCCACGACGAGGCGGCGGTGGTGCAGACCCTGCTGGCGATCGTCGACGCGCAGTTCGACTATGCCGCGGCCGACCCGATGAAGACCGGCTCGCCGGTCTACGCCCGCCGCCTGCTGAGCGCGCCGGGCCGCAAGGACGGCCTCTACTGGGACGCCAAGCCGGGCGAGCCGCAGAGCCCGCTCGGCCCGGCGGTCGCCAAGGCGCAGGCCGACGGCCAGTCGCCCGACGGCCACTACGGCTACTACTTCCGGCTGCTCTACGGGCAGGGCCCGGACGCGACGCGCGGCGCGCGCGACTACCTCGTCAATGGCCGCATGATCGGCGGCTTCGGCGTGATCGCTTGGCCGGTGCGCTACGGCGATACCGGCGTGATGACCTTCATCGTCAACCAGGACGGCGTCGTCTACCAGCAGGACCTCGGTCCGCAGACGGCGCAGAAGGCGGCAAGCATCCTGACCTTCAACCCGGACAAGGGTTGGGCGAAGGCGGACATGACGCCCCCGTGACGGGGGTACTTGAGCAGGAGAGAGAGATGATCAAGGCAAAGATCGTGGCGCTGGTCGCCGTCGCCGGGTTGCTTGGCGGTTGCGAGAACATGACCATGGGACAGAAGGGCGCGATGACCGGCGCGGCGCTGGGCACCGGCATCGCCGCGGTGTCGGGTGCGAGCTTCGGCACCGTCGTCGGCGCCGGCCTGATCGGCGGCGCGGCGGGCTACCTCACCGGCAGCGCCATCGGCAGCAAGTAGGAGATCGCCCCATGAAGACCCGCATTCTCGCCGTCGCCGCTTCCCTCGTCGCGCCGCTGCTGGTGGCCGGTGCCGCCCAGGCCCAGATGCCGCCGCTGAACTTCGACCAGGCGGCCTACATCACCTGCAAGGAAGCGCACGCCATGAACCCCGCGGCGCGCAAGGCGCTGGGCGAGTACCTCGCCGAGCACGTCGCGCGCTACCGCGGCGTCAAGATCCCGGACGGCCAGCAGGGTGCCGAGCTGGCGCTGCTGGTGCGCGGCGGCTGCACGCTGGCGCCCGACGCCTACCTGTTCACGGTGATCGACCGGGCCGTGCTGGCCGAGAAGGACAAGCTGCCGAAGCGCTGATCGCTTCGCTCTGGCAAAGAAGAAGGCGCGACCCGCGAGGGCCGCGCCCTTTTTTTCGTGACGGCAAAGGTCCCTCGCTACGCTCGGGATGACAGGCCTTTCCTTGTCATCCCGAACGCAGCGAGGGACCTTTTCAGGTCAACTTCACCATGATGTTCTTGGCATAGGCCGGCCGGTTGGACAGCCGCTCGTACCACTTGCGCAGGTTCTTCAGCTCCGGGCGCTCGATGTCGAGCGCGTACCAGCGGTAGACGAAGCAGCCGACCGGGATGTCGCCCATCGTCAGGTGGCCGCCGGCCACGTACTTGCGGCCCTCGAGCCAGCCGTCGAGCCGGGCGAACAGCTTGCCGGCTTCCGCGGCGGCCTTGCCGATCGCGGCCATGTCGCGCTTGTCCGGCGGCGTGCGCACGAGGCCCCAGAAGGCGATGCGCATCGGGTCGGCGATGGTCGAGAGCTGCCAGTCCATCCAGCGGTCGGCCTCGCTGCGCTGGCCGGGATCGTTCGGCCACAGCGTGCCGGCGGCGTACTTGGCCGACAGGTAGCGCACCGCCGAGTTGCTTTCCCAGATCACCCGGCCGCCGTCGTCGATCGTCGGCACGACGCCGTTCGGGTTCATGTCGAGGTACCACTTCTGGTCGTTGCCGCCGAAGGCGCCGCCGACATCGGTGCGCTCGTAGGCGATGCCGCATTCCTCGGCCGCCCACAGCACCTTCTGGACGTTGATCGAATTGGCGCGTCCCCAGATCTTCATCGCGAACTCTCCCCTCGGGTCTCTTTCAGCATTCCCACTCGATTTTGCCGGCGCCGATACGCAGCAGCTGCTTGGTGTTCGGATCGTCGTCCGGCTGCGGCGGCGCGCCCTCGAAGCGCACGTGGCCCTCGTCGACCCAGACCGGGCGCGGCCGCAGCAGCGACTCGGGCTTCGATCCCTTGCAGGACGGCATCGACTCGATGCGCGTGACCCGGGGCGGATGGACCGACAGGTCGACCAGGTCGAGGTCGACGCCGTTCATCAGGTTGGACGACAGCGCGATCGCGCGGCGGCCCGACGGCGAGGGCACCGGCACGGCGGCGACGCGCGTGGTCGTGCCGTCCTTCTCCGACACCAGGTAGGCCAGCCCGTCCTCGTACAGCCCGACCGCCACGACGTAGAGGCCGAGGTTGGGCCACCACGCCGCCAGCCGGTGCTGGCGGTAGCGGTCGGCCTCGCAGGCGGTCTGGTCGGCGCAGTCGGTGATCTTGAGCGTGCGGCCGTCCGACAGGCGCAGCCGCAGGATGTCGCCCTCGCGCGACGCCCGCGGCTTGCCGGCGGCATCGCGCGCCGCGGTGAACACGGCGGCCTCGCGCGGGTCGGCGCCGCGGCTGCCGGGCGCGCAGCACGCTTCCTTCTCGACCGTCATCTTCGAGCCGAACAGCAGGCCCTTGCTGGGCGTGCCGGTGCGGGCCTGCGGGTCGGCCTGGGCCCAGGCCGGCGCGGCGGCCGGGATCCCGAACGCGCCGGTGAGGGCGAGGGCAAGAAGGGCGATACGCAACGCTTGTCTCCCGGGGATCAGTGGGCGGCGGCCCAGTTGTCGCCGACGCCGGTCTCGACGACCAGCGGCACGGAAAGCGTCGCCGCGCCTTCCATCACGCCGCGGGCGACGGTGCGCAGCCGGTCGACCTCGGCGTCGGGCACCTCGAACAGCAGTTCGTCGTGGACCTGCAGCAGCATGCGCGTCTTCAGCTTCGCGGCCTGCAGCGCGGCCGGCAGCCGGATCATCGCCTTCTTGATGATGTCGGCGGCGCCACCCTGCAGCGGCGCGTTGATCGCCGCGCGCTCGGCGAAGGCCCGCATGCCCTGGCTGCGGTCGTTGATGTAGCGCAGGTGGATCTTGCGACCGAACGGCGTCTTCACGAAGCCGTTCTTGCGCGCGTACTCCTTGGTCGTCTCCATGTAGTCGCGGATGCCGGGATAGCGCTGGAAGTACTTGGCGATGTAGTCGCGCGCCTCGGGCTGGCCGATGCCCAGCTGGTTGGCGAGGCCGAACGCCGAGATGCCGTAGATGATGCCGAAGTTGATCGCCTTGGCGCGGCGGCGGACCAGCGGGTCCATGCCCTTGACCGGCACGCCGAACATCTCGCTGGCGGTGATGGCGTGGATGTCGTCGCCGCGCGCGAAGGCCTCCTTCAGCGAGGCGATGTCGGCGACGTGCGCGAGCAGCCGGAGCTCGATCTGGGAATAGTCGGCCGACAGCAGCTTGTGGCCCTTCTCGGCGATGAAGGCCTCGCGGATCTTGCGGCCTTCCTCGGTGCGCACCGGGATGTTCTGCAGGTTGGGATCGGTCGAGGCCAGCCGGCCGGTCGCCGCGCCGGTCATGTGGTACGAGGTGTGGACGCGGCCGGTCTTCGGGTCGAGCTCGCGCACCAGGGCGTCGGTGTAGGTGCCCTTCAGCTTGGCGATCTGCCGGTGCTCCATGATCTTCACCGGCAGGGCGTGGCCCTGCGCGGCGAGATCCTCGAGGATGCTGACGTCGGTCGCCCACGAGCCGTTCTTGTTGCGCTTGCCGCCCGGCAGCTTCTGTTCGTCGAACAGGATCTCGCCCAGCTGCTTGGGCGAGCCGACGTTGAACGGACGGCCGGCGATCTTGTGGATCTCGACCTCGAGGTCGGCCATCCGCTTCTCGAAGTCGGCCGACAGCCGCTTGAGCAGCGGCGCGTCGACCTTGATGCCGGCCCGCTCCATGTCGATCAGCACCGGGATCAGCGGCCGCTCGATCGTCTCGTAGACGCCGACCATGTGCTCGCGCGCCAGCCGC
>JAIUOX010000016.1 GCA_020160955.1 Pseudomonadota bacterium | reverse complement strand
TTCGGAGTCCTGGCCGGCCGGGCATTGCGCGACGTCGCGCGCCGGGTCGAAGTCGCAGCGCCGCGGATCGTCGATCACGCCGTCCTTCAGCCCGTCCCTGGCATCGCAGCGGGCGTAGGCGGCGTCGGCCACCAGCTTCATCTTGGCCAGCGGGACCGGCGTCTCGGTCAACACCAGCCCGTTCCACAGGCTCTGCGTCACGGTGTCGACGAAGTTCAGCACCGGCGCGCCGGCGACGATCCCGTCGAAATCCTGCGGGAAGCGCTGGGCGCTGATCAGCGCCTGGCGACCGCCGGTCGAGCAGCCGTCGAAATACGAGAAGGACGCCGCGCGCTGGTAGTAGGCGGCGATGATCCGCTTGGCCTCGACGCTGGCGAGGTGGACGCCGCGGAACGCGTAGTCGACCCGCTTCTGGTAGCTCATGGCGAACGTCGCGAGCGGCTCGGCCGTCGCGTCGTGGCCGGTGTTGGTCTGCGCCGTGGCGAAGCCCTGCTTCAGCGCGTTGGCGCGGATCGCCGGCCGCGGGCCGCTGTCGGGCGCCTCGCCGGCGTAGCCGCCGTTGCCGTGCATGTAGAAGCGCCGGTTCCAGCTCGACGGCAGGTTCACCTCGAAGCGGATCTCGGGCTGGATCAGGCCGCTGACGCGGCAGTGCTCCGGCACGCCGTCGGCCGCCGGCACCAGCCGCGCCGACACGATGGTCGTCTCGGCGGTGGCAAGCGAGGGCACCGCGGCACAGGCCATCGCCGCCTGCGTCGAGGCGATGGCGTAGCGCACCGGCGATCGCGCGGCCTCGCTGAAGTTGGCGGCGTTCTGCGCGCCGGCGCCGGCCGGCAGCAGGACAAGCGCCGACAGCGCGGCGCCGATGGTGAAGGGTCTCATTTCTTCTTTCCTCCCGTCCGGAGCTTGCCCTTGGTCGCGCGGATCTCGG
Organism: Pseudomonadota bacterium; assembly: GCA_020160955.1. Classification (GTDB taxonomy): domain Bacteria; phylum Pseudomonadota; class Alphaproteobacteria; order Reyranellales; family Reyranellaceae; genus Reyranella. Next base: position 55,617 of record JAIUOX010000016.1, on the reverse strand, counting down.
CGTCGTGCTGGCCGAGCGTCGGCGCCGCGCGGCGCACCGCGGCCGGCGTCGCCGACATCTTGAGCGGCACGCCCAGCGTCTTCTGCCGGCCGGCCTTGGCGTGCTCGACCTCGACCACCATGCCGCGGGCGACGATCTGCGGGTCGGCGAACACCTCGTCGTGGTGCAGCACCGGCCCGGCCGGCACGCCCTCGGCCTCCAGCGCCGCCAGCCACTCGGCCGAGGTCTTCGTCCTGAGCCGCGCCTGCAGCACCGCGATCAGCGCCTCGTTGTTGCGCACGCGGTCGCCGTTGGTGCGGAAGCGCGGATCGTCGGGCAGGCCGGGTTCGCCGAGCAGCGCGCAGACCTTGCGGAAGAAATTCTGCTGCGCCGCGCCGATGGTGATCCAGCCGTCGGCGGTCTGCAGCACCTGGTAGGGCGACGATCCGCGATGGGCCTGGCCCAGCCGCTCGGGCCGCACGCCGGTCGCGAAGTAGTTGGCCGCCTCGTAGACGCCCAGCGACACCGTCGCCTCGAGCAGCGAGGTCTCGACCCACTGGCCCTCGCCCGTCCGGTTGCGTGCCTGCAGCGCCGCGAGGATGCCGATGGTCAGGTAGAGGCCCGCGCCGACATCGGAGATGGCGAGCGGGATGCGGTGCGGCGGCCCGTCCTTGGGGCCGGTCACCGACATCAGGCCCGACATCGCCTGGATCACCAGGTCGAAGCCGCCCCGCCCGGCATAGGGACCGGTCTGGCCGAAGCCCGAGATCGAGCCCAGCACGAGCCGCGGGTTGCGCGCGTGCAGCGCCTCCCAGCCGATCCCCAGCCGCTTGATCACGCCCGGCCGGAAGTTCTCCAGCACGACGTCGGCGTCGTCGACCATGGTCCAGAAGATCTCGAGGTCGGCGGGGTCCTTGAGGTCGAGCCGGACACCGCGCTTGTTGCGGTTCCACAGCATGAACGGGGCGCCCTCGCCTTCGACGAAGGGCGGCGCGCCACGGATCGAATCGCCCTGCGGGCTCTCGATCTTGATGACGTCGGCGCCGAGGTCGCCCAGCTGCTGGCCGCAGAACGGACCCGAGAGGTGCGTCGTCAGGTCGAGCACCACCACACCGTCGAGAGCGCCAGCCATGTCGAAAATCCAGCCGTTGGAGAGCGAGGTCGGTTAATCTAGGCCCGCATGCCTGCCGCCAACAAACCTTCTCTCGACACCCTGGGTGACATCTTCCGGTTCGCGGTCCGCCGCTTTCGCGCCGCGCGCCTGGCCTACGGGCACGGCACGACCAATGCCCGCGACGAGGCGGCGTTCATGGTGCTGGAGGCGCTGCGCCTGCCGATCGACCGGCTCGATCCGTGGCTCGACCTGCGGCCGACGCCGGCCGAGAAGGCGCGGCTGCTGACGCTGATCGACGCCCGCGTCTCGCTGCGCGTGCCGGCGCCCTACCTGCTGGGCGCCGCCTACATGCACGGCGTGCGGTTCCATTCGGATCGCCGCGCCCTGATCCCGCGCTCGTTCATCGGCGACCTGCTGGCCCAGGGCATCCTGCCGCTCGAGGCGCCGGGCAAGGTGCGGCGCATCCTCGACCTGTGCACCGGCTCGGGCTGCCTCGCCATCCTCGCCGCATTGGCCTTCCCGCGCGCCCGCATCGACGCCACCGACCTGTCGAAGGGCGCGCTGGCGCTCGCCCGGCGCAACGTCGCCAGTCATCGCCTCGGCGACCGCATCGCGCTGCACCACGGCGATCTCTTCTCGGCGCTGAAGGGCCGCACCTACGACCTGATCCTCAGCAACCCGCCCTACGTCGATGGCCGCGGCATGAAGGGACTGCCGCCGGAGTTCCGCCACGAGCCGCGGCTGGCGCTGGCGGCCGGCGCCGACGGGCTCGACCTCGTGCGCCGCATCCTCGCCGAGGCGCCGCGCCACCTCGCCCCGAACGGCGCGCTGGTCTGCGAGATCGGGCGCGGCCGGGCGCCGCTCGAAAAGGCGTACCCGGACCTGCCGTTCCTGTGGCTCGACACCGAGCTCAGTTCCGGCGAGGTCTTCTGGATCGCGCGCCGCGACCTCGTGAAGCGCTGACCTAGGCGGCGTCGCCGAGGCAGATGCCGAGGCCGCGCGCGGTGCGCACCAGCGTGCCGTCGGGATCGACGGTGCGCGAGCGGCCGACCACGCTCTCCAGCGGCACGTCGACGACCTGGCGGTTCTGCCACGCCACCATGCGGTCGGCCTTGCCCTCGGCCAGCAGGTCGACGGCGCGCACGCCGAGCGCCGAGGCAAGCAGCCGGTCCTCGGCGGTCGGCATCGCGCCGCGCTGGACGTGGCCCAGCACGGTGGCGCGCGCGTCGGCGCCGGTCGCCTTGGCCAGCCGGCGGGCCAGCCATTCGCCGATGCCGTGGTGCGGCGCGTCGCTCGCCGGGTCCGGCGACTCGTCGGAATCGCCGGCCGCCTCGGCGACCACGACCAGCGACGACATCCTGCGGGTCGCGCGCTGGCCGGCGATGTGCGCCACCACGCGGTCGAGGTGCCAGCGCACCTCGGGGATCAGCACGACGTCGGCGCAGCCGGCGATCGCCGCGGCGATGGCGATGTGGCCGGCATCGCGGCCCATCACTTCCAGCACCATGATGCGCTCGTGGCTGGCGCCGGTCGGCTGCAGGCGGTCGAGCGCCTCGGTGGCGATCGAGACCGCGGTGGCATGGCCGATCGCCCGCTCGGTGTCGGCGACGTCGTTGTCGATGGTCTTGGGAATGCCGATGAAGGCCAGCCCCGAAGGCGCCAGCAGCCGGCGCAGGATGGCGAGGCTGCCGTCGCCCCCGACGCCGACCAGGGCGTCGATGCCGAGCGACCGGATGCCGTCGAGCATTTCCGCCGAGCGATCCTTGACGCTGCCGTCAGGCATCGGGAAGGCGAAGGGATTGCCGTGGTTGGTGCTGCCGAGGAACGTGCCGCCCTGGCGGGCCAGCGCGCCCTCGAGGCGATTGGGGTCGATCTCCAAGGCGTCGACCGGCCGCTTCAGCAGGCCGAGCGTGCCGTAGCGCATGCCCACAGTCGTCCAGCCGAAGCCGTGATGAGCCCGCAGCGCCACCGCCCGGATCGCCGCGTTCAGGCCGCCGCAATCGCCGCCGCTGGTCAGGATGCCGATGCGCTTGGTCATGGATACCTCCTCCGGCGCAGTGTAGCCCAACCTACGATTTCGTGATCGCCGGCTGTGACCAGTAGGCTTGTCGCTGCCGGGGCGCCTCTCCACGATGGCGCCCGACCGGGGAGGGTCGCTTACGTCGAGGGTTGCGTGCTTTCACGTGTGATGGCCGACGCCTTGCGCCCGGCATTCGTCCTGGTTTGCCTGGTCCTCCTGCAGGTTTCGAGCGCCGGTCCCGCCCGCGCCGACTGCCTCCAGACCGGAACCACCGTCACCTGTTCCGGCAGCAGTCCCGGCGGCTTCAACGCCGGGGCGCAGAACGGCCTGACCGTCGACGTCCAGTCGTCGGCCACGGTCGGCACCGGGCTGACCCTCAACGACAACAACCTGGTGCACAATCGCGGCACGATCTCGGTCGCCACCGGCTCGGCGATCGGCGCCGGCACCGGCAACGTCATCACCAATGCCGGCAGCATCGTGGGCGGCGACGGCAGCTTCGGCATCCTCACGACGGGCGGCGGCAGCGCGATCAACACCGGCACGATCCAGCTGGGCGACCTCAGCGACGCCATGACCGGCTCGACCCTGACCAATGCCGCGAGCGGCATCATCTCGGTCGGCGACAACAGCCGCGGCCTGGTCGGCGTGGGGACCGGCGCGGTCCTGACCAACCACGGCTCGATCACCTACGGCACCTGCGGCGTCGGCATCGACGCGACGGGCATCAACGCCACCATCGTCAATACCGGCCGGATCAGCGACCGCGGCTGCGGCGGACTCGGCATCAACACCGTCGCGGGCGCGACCGTCACCAACAGCGGCACGATCACCTCGGGCGATACCGGCGGCGGCATCTTCGCCGACACCGGCGCCACCATCGTGAACAGCGGCACGGTGCGGGTCGGCGCCGATGGCATCGCGATCTACGCCAAGGACAACAGCGTCATCCGCAACAGTGGCACGGTCGTGGTGGGCGACGGCGTCGGACTGTCGGCCGGCCTGCTGGGCGACGGCAACAACACGCGGCTGTTCAACACCGGCACGATCACCGCCGGCAGCGCGGTCGCCGGCATGATCACCACCGGCAGCGGCGGGCTGCTGGACAACAGCGGCAGCATCACGGTCGGCGACCAGGGCAGCGGCATGGTCGGCCTCGATGTCGGCAACACCCTGCAGAACAGCGGCACGATCGTCGCTGGCGCGTCGGGCATCGGCATGGACGCCGAGGGCAACACGGCGCGGGTCGTCAACAGCGGCACCATCGTCGTCGGCAGCGGCAGCGCCGGCATCTCCTCGACCGGCACCGGGTCGAGCGTTTCCAACAGCGGCACCATCACCAGCGCCGGCTTCGGCGTCGTCCTCGGCCCGTCCAACAGCTTCAGCAACAGCGGCACCGTGACCGCGCCGACCAGCGTCGGCCTCGCCACCGGCGCGGGCTCGGTCAGCGTCGCCAACAGCGGAACGCTGGCCGGCACGCTGGCGCTCACCGGGACCGGCGGCAACAGCCTGTCCAACGCCGGCTTGGTCGGCGCGACCGGCGCGTTCGCGACCGGCGCCGCCGCCAGCCACGTGGTCGACGGCACCTTCACCCAGTCCGCCACCGGCGTGCTGTCGCTGCGCGCCTCGACCAGCGCGGCGGCCGGCGGCTACGACACGCTGGCGGTGCGCAGCACCGTGGCCGGGACCGGCACGGCCAACCTCGGCGGCACGCTGAACGTCGTGCTTCAGCCGGGTCTCTACGGCGCGCGCACGACCTACAGCGGCGTGCTCACCTTCGCGCGCTCGACCGGGACGTTCGCCGCCGTGACCGAGCCCTACGTCTTCCTGAACGCCACGGCGATCTACAACCCGACCAGCGTCGACCTCGTCGTGACGCGCACGCCGTTCACCCAGTTCGCCGTGAACGGCGGCAGCAACGCGCGCGCCGTCGCCAACGTGCTGGAGGCCAACTACTCGACGACGCTCACCGGCACGCTCGGCAACTTCTACGCCCAGCTGCTGCAGTCGGTCGCGCCCAACACGCTGTCGCAGCTGACCGGCGAGGTCGCGACGGCGCCGCAGAACGCCTCGTTCGCGGTGTTCGGCCAGTTCCTCAACACCGTGTTCGGCCAGACCGCGAGCGCCCGCGCGCTCGGGGGCAGCGGCGGCCCGAGTGGCGGCTCGGCGATGGCATCGCTGGTCGCGGCCGACGCCTGCGGCGCGACCGCCTGCGACGACGGCGCCGCCGGGGCGGTGCGCTACCGCTACTGGATGCAGGGCTTCGGCGGCGCCGGCAGCATCGATGGCAGCGCGACGACCGGCGCCTCGCGCACCGACATGAACACCGGCGGCGCGGCGATGGGCCTCGACGCGCGGCTCGCCAACAACGCGCTGGTCGGCTTCACGCTGGGCACCAGCGCCGCCGGCTACAGCCTGACCGACATCATGAGCTCGGGCGGCGCGCGCTCGATCCTGGCCGGCCTGTATGGCGGCTACGCCGCCGGCCCGGCCTACGTCGACGCGGCGCTGGCCTATGCCTACAACACCTTCACGACCGGCCGCTTCATCGGCACCGGCAGCCTGACCGAGAACCCGACCGCCTCGTTCGACGGCTCGCAGTACGGCGGCCGCGTCGAGGCCGGCTGGCGCTTCGCCTTCGACCGCTCGGTCGTGGCGCCGTTCGGCGCCTTCACCGTCCAGGCGCTGTCGCAGGCCGGCTACACCGAGACCAGCCGCAACCTCGCGACCGGCCAGCCCGGCATCCTGGGTGTCGCCGTGCAGGGCCAGACCACCACCTCGGTGCGCTCGACGCTGGGCGCGCAGGTCGAGACGACCATCGTGGCCGGCGACGACAACGTGCTGCGGCCGTGGCTGCGGCTGGGCTGGGCGCACGAGTTCAACACCAACCGCAGCGCCACCGTGACGCTGGCCTCGCTGCTGCCCGGCGCGCCGTTCCAGGTCTCGGGCGCCAGTCCCGACCCCGACGCGCTGGTGATCGGCGCCGGCTTCGAGCTCGGGCTGGGCGGGCGCCTGAAGCTGTACGGCCAGTTCGACGGCGAGTTCTCGAGCAACGCCCGCGCCTACGGCGGCACCGCGGGCCTGCGCCTCAGCTGGTAGTTGACCGGTTCAATCAATCTTGAAGCCGCCGCCACGCGGCGCACAATGCGCGCATGACCCGGCGCTACATCACCTTCGCGGGCTACAACGCGTGGGCGAACCGGCGGCTGTACGACGCGGCCGCCCGGCTGCCCGACGCCGACTACCGCGCCGACCGCGGCGTTTTCTTCAGGTCGATGCACGGCACGCTGAACCACCTGCTGGCCACCGACCGCATCTGGATGCAGCGCTTCACCGGCAGCGGCGAGGCGCCCGACCGGCTCGACGCCATCCTGCACGAGGACTTCGCCAGCCTGCGGGCAGCGCGCGAGGCCGAGGACCGCCGCATCGTCGCATGGATCGGCGGCCTCGATGCGGAGCGGCTGGCCGGCAGCATCCGCTACCGCCGCGTCTCGTCACCCGAGGAATTCGTGCAGCCGCTGTCGCCGGCGCTCGACCACTGGTTCAACCACCAGACCCACCACCGCGGCCAGGCGCACGCGCTGCTGACCGGGCTGGGACAGGCCGCGCCCGAGCTCGACCTGCTCTACTACCAGCGCCTGGTCGACGCCGGGACGGCCTGACTCAGTCGACCTTGGCGCCGCTCGCCTTGACGACCGGCGACCACACCGCGATCTCGCTGACCACGCGGGCGCCCAGTTCCTTGGGCGTCATCGGCCACGGGTCGGCGCCCAGCGCCGCCAGCTTCTGCTGGACGCCGGGGTCCTGCAGCGCCTGGGTGCCGAGCGCCGCCAGCCGGTCGACGATCGGCTGCGGCACGCCGGCCGGCCCGCCGAAGCCCATCCAGACCTCGACGTTGTAGCCGGGCACGAAGTCGGCGATCGGCGGCACGTCGGGCGCCGCCTTGTTGCGCGTCTTGCTGGTGACGCCCAGCGCGCGCAGCTTGCCGGCCTGCACCAGCGGCCAGCAGCTCGGCATGTTGTCGAACATCACCTGGGTCGCGCCGGACAGCAGGTCCTGGATCGCGCCGGCGCTGCCCTTGTAGGGCACGTGCACCATGTCGGTGCCGGTCATCTGCTTGAACATCTCGCCGGCGAGATGGATGGTCGTGCCCGAGCCGGACGACGCCATGTTGAGCTTGCCCGGCTTCGACTTCAGCAGCGCGATCAGCTCGGGCACCGTCTTCGCCGGCACGTCGTTGTTGACCACCAGCATGTTGGGCCACACCGCCATGCCGGCCATCGGCGAGAAGCCCTTGACCGGGTCGTAGGGCAGCGTCGCGTAGAGCGACGGCGCCATGCAGAACATCGAGACGGTGATCAGGCCGATCGTGTAGCCGTCGGGCGTCGCCTTGGCGATCGCCTCGGTGCCGATCGTGCCGCCGCCGCCGGCGCGGTTCTCGATGATCACCTGCTGGCCCGCCAGCTCGCTCATCCGCGCGCCGATGATGCGCGAGATGTTGTCGGTCGCGCCGGCCGGCGTGTAGGGCACGATGAACTTGATCGGGCGGCTGGGGAACGCGTCCTGCGCCCGCACGATCGAGGGCGCCGCAACCAGGGCCGCAGTGCCCACCAGCAGGCGGCGGCGGGAAAAGTCGTTGTCGTTCATGGTCAGATCACCTTGGCCTTGGCGAGCTCGGCAAGGGCCGCGTCCGACTTCTTGAGCAGCCCCCTGTAGATCTCGTCGTTGTGGGCGCCGATCGGCGGGCCGGCATGGGCGATGCGGCCCGGCGTGCCCTCCAGTCGCGGCACCACGCCCGGCATCACCACGTCGCCCAGCTCGGGATCCTTGATGGTGGCGAGGTTGTCGCGTGCCGCGAAGTGCGGGTCGGTGGCGATGTCGGCCGCGGTGTAGATGCCGCCGAACGGCACGTTGGCGCCGACCAGCCGGCGCTCGATGTCGGCGAAGTCGTGCGCGCCGATCCACTCGGCCAGCAGCGCCTCCAGCTCGTCGGCGCGGGCCTGGCGGTCGCGCGCCTTGGCGTAGCGCGGGTCGGTCGCCAGCTCGGGCCGGTCGATCGCGTTGGCCAGCCGCACGAACACGCCGTCGCCGCCGGCCGCGATCTGCACGTAGCGGCCGTCCTTGGTCTCGAAGGTGCCGGCCGGCGCGAAGGTCGGGTTGCGGTTGCCGATGCGCTCGCGGATCGCACCGGTCCTGGCGTACTGGGTCATCATGTCGGAGGTGATGCGGAACGGCGCCTCGTAGAGGCCGAGGTCGATCAGCTGGCCCTGTCCCGAGCCGGTGCCGGCGGCGTCGCGGGCGTACAGCGCGAACATGGTGGCCAGCGCGGCGAAGGTGCCGGTGTTGTAGTCGGCGGTCGGGAAGGCCGGCCGCACCGGGAAGCGGTCGGGGAAGCCGGTCGGGTACATGTAGCCCGAGAAGCCGAGCGCGATGCGGTCGTAGCCCGAGCGCTTGGCATATGGCCCCTTCTGGCCGTAGCCCGAGACGCGGGTCATGACGATGCGCGGGTTGAGCTTGTGCACGACGTCCCAGCCGAGGTTCCACTTCTCGAGCGTGCCCGGCGTGAAGTTCTCGAGCAGCACGTCGGCGTGGGCGATCAGCTCCTTCAGAACCGCCTGCCCCGCCGCCTGGCGCAGGTCGAGGGTGATCGACTTCTTGTTGCGGCCCTCGACCAGCCAGTTGCCCGAGCGGGCGGCCTTGCCGTTCTCCGGCGTGCCGCGCAGCGCGTCGCCGGGACCGGGCTGCTCGACCTTGATGATCTCGGCGCCGAAGTCGCCCAGCATGGTGGCGGCAAACGGACCGGCGATCAGGGTGCCGATGTCGAGGACGCGGATCCCCGCGAGCGGAAGCTGGTTGGTCATCCCGCAGTCTAGGGGCCGGGTTCGCCCCCGCTCAAGGGAGGCAAGCCGTCAGGCGGCACGCTCCGGCCGCCTAGCCGTCAGGCGGCGACCGGGAAGCCCTCGTCCTCCAGGACGCGCCGCACCGCCGGGCGCGCGATCATACGGGCGAAGTGGGCCGCGCAGTGGGACGGCAGCGTCATCTTGAGGACCGTGGCGGTCCAGAACTCGACGTAGAACAGCGCGGCGTCGGCGATCGAGAAGGTGCCGGCGACGTATTCCCTGCCCGCGAGCGCCTGGTCCATGATCGCGAGACCCTTCTCGAGGATCTCCTTGCCGCGCGCCTTGACCTTGTCGTGGTCGGCCTCGCTGTAGGCGAAGCCGGCCGGGCGAAAGAGGCGCGAGAAGCCCTGCATGTGCAACGTCGAGACGGCGAAATCCATCGCCTCGAGGACCCGCGCCTCGGCCTCGGGATCGGCCGGCAGCAGCCCCTTCTCCGGGTTCCTGCGGGCCAGCCAGGTGGCGATCGCCGGGAACTCGGTCAGCACCGAGCCGTCGTCGCGCAGCAGCGTCGGCACCTTCGACTTGGGGTTCAGTTTCACGAAGTCGGGGCCGTACTGCTCGAGCTTCGCGCCGTCGAGCTTGTGCAGGTCGTAGGGCTTGCCGATTTCCTCGAGCAGGACGTGGATGCCGATCGAGCAGGCGCCGGGCATGTAATAGAGCTTCATGGGGAGGGTCCGCCGGTTTGGGAACGAGGACCAAGGCGTACCATCGGCCAATGACAGCTTTCGGCAGCAGCCTGCCGGCGTGCCCGGCCCCGGACAGCAAAAAGCCCAGTGCGTGCTGGGCTTTTCAGCTTCCCCGGCCATGGTGGGCGCACCAGGGCTCGAACCTGGGACCCGCTGATTAAGAGTCAGCTGCTCTACCAACTGAGCTATGCGCCCTTGCGGGCCATGGCCTCGGAAGGGCGCGGTGATAGCAAGGGGACACCCCCTTGTCGAGTCGTCCCTGAGGCCTTTTTTCCCGCCCCTCAGCGGGTCCGGGGAAGCTGGGCGTCGCGGTAGACGTTGACCCCGATCAGCAGGCCGCAGGCGAACATCACCGAGACCATGGCGGTGCCGCCGTTGCTGACCAGCGGCAGCGGCACGCCGACCACCGGCAGCAGGCCCATGACCATCGCGGTGTTGATGAACACGTAGAGGAACATCATGGCGGTGACGCCCAGCGCCACCAGCCGGCCGAAATGGTGCTGGCAGCGCAGCGAGATCGAGAAGCCCCAGACCAGCACCAGCGCGAACAGGGCGAGCAGCACCATCGCGCCGGCCATGCCCCACTCCTCGACGAAGGTCGTGAAGATGAAGTCGGTCTGCTTCTCGGGCAGGAAGTTCAGCGACGACTGGGTGCCCTTGAGGAAGCCCTTGCCGAACAGGCCACCCGAGCCGATCGCGATCTTCGACTGGGTGATGTGGTAGCCGGCCCCCAGCGGGTCGCGGTCGGGATCGAGGAAGGTCAGCACGCGCTTGCGCTGGTACTCGTGCATCAGCGACCAGCCGATCGGCAGGCAGGCGACCGCGCCGACCGCGGCGGCGAGGAACATCCACAGCCGCACGCCGGCCACGAACAGCAGCGCCGCGCCGCCCATCAGCACCATCAGCGCCGTGCCGAGGTCGGGCTGCACCATGACCAGCGCGACCGGCGCCAGGATGATGGCGAGCGGCGGCAGGGTGTAGAGGAACTTCGAGGCCTCTTCCTTGCGCAGGCCGTGGTAGTAGCGCGCCAGCACGAGGATCACCGCGACCTTGGCGATCTCGGAGGGCTGGACCTGCATCGGCCCGATCACCAGCCAGCGCTGGGCGCCCATGCCGATCTTGCCGACCACGTCGACGGCGACCAGCAGCAGCATCGACACGATGTAGATCGGCCAGGCCAGCGCCAGCCACACCTTGGGATGGATCAGCGCCACCACCAGCATCAGGCCGAGCGCCGCGCCGTAGCGCACCGCGTGGCGCGCCGCCCACGGCTCGAAGCGGCCGCCGGCCGCCGAGTAGAGCGCCAGCACGCCGACCCCGGCGATCGCCGACAGCACCAGGACGAGGCCCCAGTTGATGCGCCAGATCTTCTCGGCGAACCCGACCGGTGCGGGAGCGTCGAGGGCGAGGCTCACCGCGACGCCATCTTCTTGAAGCCCTCGGTGCGGCGCGAGGGGTCGCGCTTCATGGTCTCGATCAGCACGTCGCGGCCGATCGGGCCCGCGGTCGTGCCGCCGGCCATGCCGTGCTCGACGATCACCGCGCAGGCGTAGCGCGGGTTGTCGACCGGGCCGAAGCAGACGAACAGCGCGTGGTGGCGCAGGTGCCACGGCAGCTGGGCCTGGGTGATGCCCATGTCGCGCTCGCGCTCGGTGATGCGCTTGACCTGGGCGGTGCCGGTCTTGCCGGCGAAGCGGTAGGCGGGATCGATGACCTTGCCGTTGCCGTCGACGCGCAGGTGGTTGGCGGTGCCCGACTGGACGACCTGCACCATGCCCTCGCGCACCATCGCGAGGTGCTGCGGGTTGAGCCGCAGCGACGGCGCGCTGGGCTTGTCGCGCGGCGCCGGCGGCGCCAGTTCCTCGCGCGACGTCGCGCTGGCCAGCAGCAGGTTGGGCTGGACCTCGTAGCCGCCGTTGGCGATGCGCGCGGTCATGATGGCGAGCTGCAGCGGCGTCGCCGCCATGTAGCCCTGGCCGATGCCGAGGTTGAAGGTGTCGCCGTGCTGCCACGGCTTGCCGAGCTTCTCCTGCTTCCACGAGCGGCTCGGCTGGATGCCGGTCGACTCGCCCGGCAGGCCGAGCTCGCTGACCCGGCCGAAGCCCAGCCGGTTGGCCATGTCGGCGATGCGGTCGATGCCGGCCTTGCGCGCCGCCTCGTAGAAGAAGCAGTCGCACGAGTGGGCCAGCGCCTCGACGACGTTGGTCGAGCCGTGGCCGCCCTTCAGCCAGCAGTGGAACTTGATGTTGCCGAGCTCGAGGAAGCCGTTGCACGGCAGGCGCGTCCACGGGTCGATCGCCTTCGACTCGAGCGCCGCCAGCGCCGTCACCATCTTGTAGGTCGAGCCCGGCGGGTAGACGCCGGCGATCGACTTGTTGTTGAGCGGCCGTTCCGGGCTGTCGAGCAGGTCGCGCCACTCGCTCTGGGTGATGCCGCGGGCGAAGGTGTTGGGATCGAAGCCCGGCGTCGACACCATGGCGAGGATGTCGCCGGTCACGACGTCCATCACCACGACCGAGCCGGACTGGTGCTCCTTCATGCGCTCGGCGACGAAGCGCTGCAGCTCGAGGTCGATGGTCAGCAGCGTGTTGGCGCCGGGCTGGCCCTCGGTGCGGTCGAGCTCGCGCACCACGCGGCCGACCGCGTTGACCTCGACCTGCACGGCGCCGGCGCGGCCGCGCAGCTGGTCCTCGAGTGAGCGCTCGACGCCCTTCTTGCCGAACCGCATGGTCGCGAGCTGCAGCACCGGGTCGTCGCGGCCGGCGAGATCCTCGTCGGCGACACGGCCGGTGTAGCCCACGATGTGGCTCATCAGCTCGCCCTCGGGATAGTCGCGCGTCTGGCCGAGGTCGATGAACACGCCGGGCAGGTCGGGTGCGTTGAACTCGAGCCGGGCGACTTCCTCCCAGCCGAGGTTCTCGCGCACCACCACCGGCTGGGCGTTGCGGCTGCGGCGCAGCTCGCGCAGCAGGCGGTTCCGCTCGGCCTCGCCGAGGTTGAAGATCGAGTCGAGGCGCTCGACCACGACCTCGACGCCGCGGCCGCGGTCGGAGGTCGCCATGGCGCGGAAGTTGTTGCGGTTGACCGCCAGCGGCTGGCCGCCGCGATCGAAGATCAGCCCGCGCGACGGCGGCAGCAGGCGCAGGTTGATGCGGTTTTCCTCGGCCTGCGTCGTGAAGCGGTCGGTCTCGACCACCTGCAGCTGGTAGAGCCGGCCGGCCAGCGCCGACAGCAGCAGCGCCTGCGCGCCGCCCAGCAGCAGCGAGCGCCGCGTGAACAGGCTCGACCGTTCGCCGTCGCCCTTGCGGTAGCGCATCATGGCGTGGTCTCCCCGGGCCGCGCCGTACCGCGCGACGGCTCGGGCACGTTCAGCGGATCGCGGGCGCGCACGCGCGCCAGCAGCGGGGCCAGCAGGGGATAGAGGACGACCACCACGACATACTGGACGACCGCCGGCACCGGGTCGATGGCGGTCCAGGTCCACAGCGCGGTGAAGGCCCAGACCAGGATGACGAAGCCGCCAGCCAGCAGGCAGAAGCCGAACCACTGGAACAGGAACGGCACGCCCACCAGGTACGGCCGGTTGGCGACCACCGAGGCGCGGATCAGCACGAAGCCCAGCGCGCTCACCCCGATCGGCGCCCCCGGGCCGCCGAGCAGCAGGTCGAGCAGGATGCCCATCGCCAGCAGCAGCGGGCCGGGCAGCCGCTCCGGGGTCGCCAGGCTGAACTGGAAGACCGCCAGCGCCGGCAGCAGCGGCAGCGCGTCGCGCAGGTAGGGCGCGCGCAGCGGCGCCAGCGTCAGCAGCACGAACAGCAGCAGCACCGTGCCGGGCAGCGCAGCGCGGCCCCAGCGGTCGAGCGTCACGAGGGCGCCGTCGGCCTTCACGGCTTGACCCTCTGGCCGGACGCCGCCGACGGCGCGGGCGGCGGCGGCGCCGGCGCGCCGACCAGGCCGGTGACGCCGTAATCGACGACGCGCACGAACTCGAGGCGCGAGAAGTCGGCGAACGGCCGGACGCGGACATGGCCCTCGCTGGTCTCGACGACCTCGCCGACCGGGATGCCGACCGGGAAGCTGCCGCCGTGGCCCGAGGTGATGATGCGGTCGCCGCGCTGCACGCCGGCCACGCTCTGCAGCAGGGTCAGGCGCAGCTGGGGCGAGTTGTCGCCGGCCAGGATGGCGCGCTCGCGGGTGCGCTCGATCAGCACCGGCAGGCGGGAATTCACGTCGGTCACGAACAGCACGCGGGCCGAGTTCTCGCCGACCTCGGCGATCCGGCCGGCAAGGCCCTCGCCGGTCACCACGGCCTGGCCCGGCGCGACGCCGGCCTTGCGGCCGACGTTCAGCAGGGCGCCGCGGACGTAGGCGCTGACGCTGTCGCCGACGATCCGGGCGGTGATGAAGGAGGCTTCCGGCCCCTCGCGGAAGTTGGCGAGGCCGCGCAGCCCCTCGTTCTCGTTCTCGAGGCGGCGGGCGGCGGTCTGCCAGGCCAGCAGGCGGGCATTCTCCTCGCGCAGGCGGGCGTTTTCCTCGCGCAGCGAGGCGAACTCGCGCAGGTCGGCGATGGCGCGGTTGGCCACCGCGACCGGCCGGGCGATCGCCTCGAGCACCGGGCTGGCGAGGTCGAGGGCCAGGACGCGGGCATGCTCGACCAGCACCGTGTCGGCCTTGCCGACCAGCATGGCGCCGAAGGCGGCCAGCACCAGCAGCCCCAGCGCGAAGCGCTGGATGCCGGCGCGGACCTGGCCCGCGACTACTTCGAAGTCGTCCCGAATCGCCATGGTCCGCCCATTGTACTCCAACCGGGCCCGGCGCGCGGGGGATTAGTACATCGAGGAGAGAACGCCGCGCAGGCGGTCGATGTTCTCCACCGCATGACCCGTGCCAAGCGCCACGCACAGCAGCGGGTCCTCGGCGACCGAGACCGGCAGGCCGGTGGCCTGGCGCAGCACGGTGTCCATGTTGGCCAGCATGGCGCCGCCGCCGGTCAGCACGATGCCCTTGTCGACGATGTCGGCGGCCAGTTCCGGCGCCGTGTTCTCGAGCGCGACCTTGACCGCCTCGACGATGGCGCTGACCGGTTCCTGCAGGCTCTCGGCGATCTGGCGCTCGGTGATGACCAGTTCCTTGGGCACGCCGTTCATCAGGTCGCGGCCCTTGATCTCCATGGTCCGGCCCTCGCCGTCGTCGGGCGGGCAGGCCGAGGCGATGGTCTTCTTGATGCGCTCGGCCGAGCTCTCGCCGACCAGCAGGTTATGGTTGCGGCGGATGTAGCCGATGATGGCCTCGTCCATCTTGTCGCCGCCGACGCGCACCGAGCGCGGGTAGACGATGCCGCCGAGCGACAGGATCGCCACCTCGGTGGTGCCGCCGCCGATGTCGACCACCATCGAGCCGGTCGGCTCGGTGACCGGCAGGCCGGCGCCGATCGCCGCCGCCATCGGCTCCTCGATCAGCCAGACCTTGCGGGCGCCGGCGCTCTCGGCCGATTCCTGGATGGCGCGGCGCTCGACGGCGGTGGAGCCGGAGGGCACGCAGACCACGATCTGGGGATGGGCAAAGCTGCGGCGGTTATGCACCTTCGAGATGAAGTGCTTGATCATCGCCTCGGCGACCTCGAAGTCGGCGATGACGCCGTCGCGCAGCGGGCGGATCGCCTGGATGTTGCCCGGCGTACGGCCGAGCATCATCTTGGCCTCCTCGCCGACGGCGAGGACCTGCCGCTTGCCGCTCTGCGTCGTCAGGGCGACGACCGAGGGCTCGTTGAGGACGATGCCGCGACCCTTCACGTAGACCAGCGTGTTGGCCGTCCCGAGGTCGATCCCCATGTCAGCCGAAAAAAGCCCGATGACGCGCGAGAGCATTTAGTTAAGTCTCTGTAATCACGAGGAAATTCAGGTCGGGCGAGGCATCAGCGAACCCGCCGCGGCAAGCGCGGTCGGTTTAGACCGGCAGGCGTGCGCCCGCAAGACGATTCGGGACGAACGATCCGGCAACCGTCGGGAGGTCCCCGAACGGCGAAAAAGCCCGGCAACCACGCGTTGATCCGACACGCCGTCGCCGCGCTTCGACGGCCTGGAAATGTCGCCTAGATGGCGACAGTTGCGACACTTCAAGTTCATAGCTCCTGCAACGCCCGGTCGCGCGGCCACACCTTGACCACGCGTCTCCCCGTCCCGCCCCGGCCCGCCTTGCCACCGCGTCGTGGCAGGAGGGTGCGGTGGGCACGGGGATAAGAGACGTCACGCTGGCCCCTGCCGTTACAGCCCGACAGGCCCGGCCGGCGGCGATCGCCGCGGCTAGCGCGGCGCCCGCGGGCCCTTCTGGGTTTCCCGGAGCAGGGCCTGGATGTCCTGGTCGGTGAGGCGGCGCAGGTCGTCGTAGGCGCGCCGCGTGAAGGCCGGCAGGCCGGTGCCCTCGCCGCTCAGCTGGTAGGTGCCGTCGCGCTCGACGAACAGGAAGTAGAACGGCGCGCCGGGATTGCCCTTGGCGGTGACCACCGCGATCGAGCGGTTGTCGCTGCAGCCGTAGAGCTCCCACGACGTGGCGCCGTAGGTCCGGGTGCCGAACGGGCCGCGGTCGCAGGTCAGCTTCTGGTCCTGCGCGACCGCGCCGCCCGCGGCGACGAGGAACAGGCCGGCCAGACCGGTCAGTCGCATCGCCAACCGCATTGCCAACCGCATCTCTGGGCGCCTCAGTCGAACACCACGACGCCGCGCGCGACCTCGCCGGCCATCATGCGCTTGAAGCCCTCGTTGATCTCCGAGAGCTTGTAGGTGCGGCTGATCAGGCCGTCGATGTTGAGCCGCTTGTTCATGTAGTGGTCGACCAGCACCGGGAAATCGAGGTCCGGCCGCACCGAGCCGTAGAAGGTGCCGCTCACCTTCTTCTCGGCGAACACCATCATGAACGGCGAGTACGAGGCCCGCACGGTGGCGGCCGAGATTCCGACCGCGACGGCGTGGCCGCCCGGCGCCAGCGCGTCGAACGCCAGCGCCTGCGTCTTGTCGACCGACACCGCGTCGAAGGAATAGTCGACGCCGAGCCCGCCGGTGATCTCCTTGACCTTCTTCACCGCGTCGTCGTTGCCCGAGGTGTTGATCGTGTGGGTCGCGCCGAAGGTCTTCGCCATCTCCAGCTTGTTGTCGAGCAGGTCGGCGGCGATGATCCGGCTGGCGCCCGACAGCATGGCGCCCTGGATGGCGTTGAGGCCGACGCCGCCGCAACCGATCACCAGCACCGACGACCCCGCCTCGATCTTGGCATGGCGCGTCACCGCGCCGACGCCGGTGGCGACGCAGCAGCCGACCAGCGCGGCCTGCGGCCACGGCATGTCCTTGCGGATCGGCACCACCATCTCCTCCGGCACCACGACTTCCTCGGCGAAGGTGCCGATGCGGGCCATCTGGTTGATGCCCTGGCCCTTGTGCTTGATGCGCAGCGTGCCGTCGTACAGCGAGCCCGGCGGCACGCTGGCGCGGCCGATGCACAGCACGGTGCGGCCCTGCGTGCAGTAGCGGCAGCGCCCGCAATGCGGCCGGAACGAGAAGATCACGTGGTCGCCCGGCTTGACCGTGGTGACGCCCGGCCCGACCTCGGCGATCTCGCCCGCCGCCTCGTGGCCCGGCACGATCGGCATCGGCGACGGCCAGTCGCCGTTCATGACGTGCCAGTCGCTCTGGCAGACGCCCGAGGCCTTCATCTTGACCCGCACCTCGCCGGCCTTCGGCGGGTCGAGCTCGCACTCGACGACCTGCAGGGGCTCGTTGGGCTTGAACAGGACGGCGGCTTTCATGGTTTTCCTCCCGGTGACCGGGCCACTATAGCAACCGCCGCCGCACGACAAAGCGCCGAAAGGATTGAGTGATTGGCTGGTGATCGCTCTACGGGCCGGGCTGAAGCCAATGCCCTAGGCACGGCCAATCATCCGGCGACCCTGCATCGCCAGGACCTGCTGTACAGTAACCGGGTTTTCCGCATTGGCCCGCCACTGCATGTCATGAGGTCACGCTCTTGATGGCGTTGACCGCCTGGGTTCCGAATCCAATGAGCGTATTCGCCTTGCGAAGAATCGCCGTGCCGGTCTTCATGACGCTGGCCGTCTCCATCAAGCTCTGGGTCGCAGCCTCCAGCAGGGCAAGCGCCTCGTCCAACTCACGGCTGGCCAGTATCTCGTCGTGAGCCGCCGCATAGATCTCGCTCTGCTTGCGCCCCATCTCCTTTATCTTCTCGACGAGTGCGTCGCTGGGGGACTGCACGCTCATGGCCGTCTGGATCGGCTCGCTGAAGGCGAGCGCCGCCGCGCGGGCTTCACGCACAATGTCCATCACACTGGCAGTGGCCACGGCTACCCTCCCCTTTCAGTTCTTGGACTTCGAAGCCTTCGAGGACGTGGCCGCCACGACCGCGTTCACCCGGTCCCCAAACTCGCCGACGGCCTTCGCGACCGCTTCCGCCTGGTTTCCCGGGTCGTTCAACGCTTTGGCCAGCGCGTCGTGCGCGGCGACCATTCCTTCGACGGCTGCCGTGGGGTCGCTTTTCCGCACCGCCTCCAGCTTGGCCAGAACATCCTCCAGGTCCGCGAGCCGCGCTCGATAGGTCGGCTCGCCCAAGCCCGGGCCAAGTCCCCGGCGGATTTCGGCCGCCTCCGCGAAAAGAACATTGCGACGGTCGGTCTGCATCTGCAGCAATTCGATCAGCATCGCCCCGCCCAGGGTGTCCAGCGGCCTCTGGTCGTTGGCTCCGACCGGGCTGTTGACCAGGGTCACCGTCTTTCGAAGCGTCTCGTAGCGCTGGAGGTCGAGGCCTGTGCCCACCAGCCACCCCAGCAGGTTGATGCCACCCCCGATTGCCGCTGCACCGCCAACTCCCAAGCCCGGGACCAGCGCAGCCAAGGCTTCCAGCGACTTCTTGAGCTTCGCGACCTCGGCATCGAATTCGGTTCGATCGCTCGCATTGCTGATGGCCTTGAGGCCTTGGGCATACCCGGCCAACGCCTTCGAGACCCGAACGGTTCGGGGGCCTGGCGCTGGCGTGTTCCGGGTATCCGAAGCGCCGCCTACGGCCATGACCACGCATGGAGGCTCCCCCGGCTTCGACACGCCGCCGTTATTGCAGCTCGCCGAAAAGGTTACCTGCTGTTGATTGTAGACAAGCTTGCGGCGTCCGATTGCGACCGCGTCCTCTTGCGAGGCCTGATGCCCGCCTTCCACGGCTCCCGTCAGGCCACTCACGCCGTTGCTGAAGTCGTTTATCGATTTGGAATAGTTGTACGGGGAGCACGATACCAGGGTCGCCGCCATGAGTGCGGCGACGGCGATCCGGACGTTTCGCATGAGCACCCCCCGCTCGAGCATCTGCGCCAGAAACAATCCGCATGGAGACGGAGAATGTAAAGGGGAATCTGCTACCACAGGTAGCAGTCGCAATAGGGTTTACACGAAGCGCATCCGTCACTTTTCGTGATTCAGCGGCACCGATCCTCCAGGCAAACAAAAAGGACGCGCCCCTCGCGGGACGCGTCCTCGTTGGCCGGCCACTACGGTCGACTAGTTCTTGGCCTTGTCGACCAGGGCCTTTTCCTTGATCCACGGCATCATGGCGCGGAGCTTGGTGCCGATCTCCTCGATCGGGTGCTCCGACATGCGGCGGCGCATCGCCTTGAACGAGGCCTGGTTGACCTTGTTCTCGAGCATCCAGTCGCGCGCGAAGCGGCCCGACTGGATGTCGTCCAGCACGCGCTTCATCTCCTTCTTGGTCTCGGCCGTGACGATGCGCGGGCCCGAGACGTACTCGCCGTACTCGGCGGTGTTGGAGATCGAGTAGTTCATGTTGGCGATGCCGCCCTCGAAGATGAGGTCGACGATCAGCTTCACCTCGTGCAGGCACTCGAAGTACGCCATCTCCGGCGCGTAGCCCGCCTCGACCAGCGTCTCGTAGCCGGCCTTGATCAGCTCGACCAGGCCGCCGCACAGCACGACCTGCTCGCCGAACAGGTCGGTCTCGCACTCTTCCTTGAAGGTCGTCTCGATCGTGCCGGCGCGGCCGCCGCCGATCGCCGACGAGTAGCTGAGGCCGATCTCGAGGGCGTTGCCCGAGGCGTTCTGGGCGACCGCCACGAGGCACGGCACTCCGCCGCCACGCAGGTACTCGGAGCGCACGGTGTGGCCCGGGCCCTTCGGCGCGATCATGAACACGTCGATGTCGGGACGCGGGGTGATCAGGTTGAAGTGGACGTTGAGGCCGTGCGCGAAGGCCAGCGCCGTGCCGGGGCGCATGTTGGGGCCGAGGTCGGCGTTGTAGATGTCCGACTGCAGCTCGTCCGGCGTCAGCACCATGACGATGTCGGCCCACTTGGCGCCCTCGGCCGGGGTCATCACGGTGAAGCCCGCGCCCTCGGCCTTCTTGACCGTGGCGGAGCCCGTCTTGAGGGCGATGCGCACGTCCTTGACGCCCGAATCCCGCAGGTTCATGGCGTGGGCGTGACCCTGGCTGCCGTAGCCGACGACCAGGACCTTCTTGCCCTTGATCAGGTTCACGTCGGCGTCGCGATCGTAATAGACACGCATTGGGGCCATTCCTCCTGGCGGTGCTCTTGGCGAAAAAGACGGGGCTTACTAGACAACCCGACCGGCAAAAACCAGTGTGGAATCCCGCGTCCCGGCATGGCCGCCCTGCGCCCGGCGCCCCGTCAACCCTGCGATGGCTCCCGATGTCCACCAAACGTTCCCTGCTCTCCCGCCTCGCCGTCCTCGCCGGACTGGCCGCCGCGGTCGGCCTGGCCGCCTGCCAGAAGAACCCCGACCCGGAGGCCCCGACCGGCCCGGCCGTGCCGATGCCCGGCATCCAGTCGGCGATCGACAACGCCACCCCGGAGACCGCCCGCAACGGCATGGCCAACAAGACCTGGCTGTGGGTCCCGGCCGGCGGCCCGGCCCAGATCCACTACTCGACGGCCGACGGCCGGGACTTCGCCTGGGTGGTCGGCCAGCGCCGGATCTTCGCCGGCGAGTGGCGGGTCGCCAGCGACCACAACAACCGGGGCCGCGAGATCGTCTCGATCTGCCTGCGCCACCCCGGCGGCGGCGGGGTCGGCCTGAGCGAGGCCTGGCACTGCACCCAGGCCGGCAAGCTGTTCTACGAGACGGCCCAGCGCGAGGCCGGCGACCCGCTGCGGATCGACGGCCGCAGCGAGGCCCTGTTCGTGCTCGACAAGACCCCGGCCAGCCTGGCCGAGGTCCAGGCGCGCGTGCGCAACTGACGATCCCACCGGAGAAAGAGCGAGTGAGCGAGACCATGCTGCCCAAGTTGCTGCCTAAGTTCGACCGACGTCTCTTCCTGAAGTCCCTCGGCGCCGCCGCGACCGCGGCCGTCGCCGTCCGCCCGGCCCTGGCGCAGACCGTCGAGCCGAGTGCGCGGGCGCTGATCGAGGGCATGGGCCAGGCGCTGTCGGCGGCGAAGACGATGCGCTTCGCCACCACGACCCTGATGGATGGCGACGCCTCGACCAAGCTGCCCGACATCTACAAGCTGGTGAGCTCGGCCAAGGTGCTGTTCGCGCGGCCCAACCGGCTGCGCATCCAGTACGGCGCGCCGGTCAATGCCGAGCTGCTGGGCGACGGCGAGAAGACGACGGTGTTCGTGCCGGCCCGCGCCATGAAGGCGCAGCTGGCGGTCAACCAGCCCAACCTGCCGCCCGAGGCGACGGTCGCCTACGACGCGGTGATGCTGCCCTACATCGACCTCGTGCTCGAGAAAGCGGCGCGCCGCTTCACCGACGACCTCCGGGTGTCGCAGGTGCTGGTGCGCGACATCGCGATCGACGGCACGGCCAGCGACGTGGTGTTCCTGTCGACGCCGTCGTTCCACGGCGAGATCTGGATCGGCAAGGCCGACCGCCTGCCGCGCCACATCGTCGGCACCTGGACGCGCGGCATCGCCGGCAAGCCGACCGCGGCGGCGACGCTGTACAGCGGCTGGTCGCTCGACCAGCCGGTCACCGACGCCGACTTCACCCCGGCCGGGATCGCCGACGCCAAGACGGTGCCGTTCGCGGAGTTGTGGAAGAAGTAGACGGCCAAGAGGAAAGGTCCCTCGCTGCGCTCGGGATGACAGGCTTTCTTGTCATCCCGAGCGCAGCGAGGGACCTTTTGCTTGCGTCCTAGAGCGCCTCGCCGCCGCGCGACATCGCGACGATGCCGGTGCGGCCGACGTCGACCAGGCCGAGGTTTTCCATCAGGCCGATGAAGGTGTGGACCTTGTCGGAGTTGCCGGTGACCTCGAAGACGAACGAGTCGGTCTTGGCGTCGATCACCTTGGCGCGGAACACGTCGGCCAGCCGCAGCGCCTCGACCCGCTTGTCGCCGGTCGAGCGCACCTTGACCAGCGCCAGCTCGCGCTCGATGTGCGGGCCTTCCGCCGTCAGGTCGCGGACGCGGTGCACCGGCACCAGCCGGTCGAGCTGCGCCTTGATCTGCTCGATCACCATCGGCGTGCCGCGCGTCACGATGGTGATGCGCGACAGGTTTTCCTTCGAGTCGGTCTCGGCGACGGTCAGGCTCTCGATGTTGTAGCCGCGGCCCGAGAACAGGCCGACGACGCGGGCGAGGATGCCGGGCTCGTTGTCCACCAGCACCGAGATGGTGTGACTGGAAATCATCTGGGGCGCGCTCACACCAGCACCATGCCTTCCTCGGAGACCGGCCGCGCCGCGCGGTCCTCGGGGCCGAGCAGCATGTCGTAGTGGGCCGCTCCCGACGGGATCATCGGGAAGCAGTTCTCGGCCTTGTCGACCAGCACGTCGACGATCACCGGGCGGTCGATGGCGATCATCTCCTTGATCGTGTCGTCGAGCTTCGACGGCTCGTGGCAGCGCAGGCCGACCGCGCCGAACGCCTCGGCCAGCTTCACGAAGTCGGGCAGCGACTCCATGTAGCTCTCGGAATAGCGCCCGCCGTGCAGCAGCTCCTGCCACTGCCGCACCATGCCCATGTACTGGTTGTCGAGGATGAAGATCTTGACCGGCAGCCGGTACTGCGCCGCGGTCGAGAGCTCCTGGATGTTCATCATGATCGAGGCCTCGCCGGCCACGTCGATGACCAGCGCCTTCGGGTGCGCGATCTGCACGCCGAGCGCCGCCGGGAAGCCGTAGCCCATGGTGCCCAGCCCGCCCGAGGTCATCCAGCGGTTGGGCTCCTCGAACTTCAGGAACTGCGCCGCCCACATCTGGTGCTGGCCGACCTCGGTCGTGATGTAGTGATCGCGGTCCTTGATGTGATGGTACAGTCGCTCCAGCGCGTACTGCGGCTTGATGATCTCGCCACCGGGCTTGTAGGCGAGGCAGTTGCGCGCCCGCCAGGTCTCGATCTCGGCCCACCACGCCTTCAGCGCCTTCTGGTCGACCTTCGGCGCGCGCGCCTTCCACGCCTTGATCATCTCCTCGATCACCAGCGTCGCGTCGCCGATGATCGGCAGGTCGACGTGGACGTTCTTGTTGATCGAGCTGGGGTCGATGTCGACGTGGATCTTCTTCGAGCGCGGCGAGAACTCGGCCAGCTTGCCGGTGATGCGGTCGTCGAAGCGCGCGCCGATGTTCACCATGACGTCGCAGTTGTACATGGCGAGGTTGGCTTCGTAGGTCCCGTGCATGCCGAGCATGCCGAGGAACTGCCGGTCCGACGCCGGGTAGGTGCCCAGCCCCATCAGCGTGTTGGTGATCGGGAAGCCGGTGGTGCGCACGAACTGGGTGAGCAGCTTCGACGCCTTCGGGCCCGAGTTCACGACGCCGCCGCCGACGTAGAAGATCGGCCGCTTGGCCTTGGCCAGCAGGTCGATCGCCTGCTCGATCTTCTTCGGGTCGGGCTTGACCTGCGGCCGGTAGGACTTGTGCTGCACCGGCTTCTTGGGCGCCACGTACTCGTGCTTGTTCATCAGCACGTCCTTCGGCAGGTCGATCACGACCGGGCCGGGACGGCCGGAGCGCGCCACGTAGAAGGCCTCGTGCACGGTGTTGGCCAGCTTCTCGACCGACTTCACCAGGTAGTTGTGCTTGGTGCAGGGCCGGGTGATGCCGGTCGTGTCGGCTTCCTGGAAGGCGTCGTTGCCGATCAGGTGGGTCGGCACCTGGCCGGTCAGGCAGACGATCGGGATCGAATCCATCAGCGCGTCGGTCAGGCCGGTCACGGCGTTGGTCGCGCCCGGACCCGAGGTCACCAGCACGACGCCGACCTTGCCGGTCGAGCGGGCATAGCCCTCGGCGGCGTGCACCGCCGCCTGCTCGTGGCGCACCAGGATGTGGCGCAGCCGGTTCTGCTTGAACAGCGAATCGTAGATCGGAAGGACCGCGCCGCCCGGGTAACCGAAGACGACCTCGACTTCCTCGTCGATCAGGGCTTTCACCAGCAGATCGGCGCCAGTCGTGGCGGACTCCTCGGGCTTCATGACACGGGTCTCCTCTCTGACAAATGCGCCGCAAAACGGGGGTTTTGCGGCGGGCGGGAAAGTAGGGGCGGCCGGTTTTGGAATCAACCGAAATCGCACGAAACGTAAAGTTTCAGGCCGCCGTTTTGGTCAAATATTTCTCAACCGCGTCCCAACCGCCGTCGGCCTCGGGCGACACCACCAGATCTGGTGTCATCTGGTGGCGGAACCACGTCATCTGGCGCTTGGCATATTGGCGGGTGTGGTCGATGGCGATGCGTCGCACCGCCTCGAGGTCCAGCTGCCCGCGGAAGTGGGCGAAGAACTCCGGCGCGCCGTGCGCCTTGAGCCCGGGCCAGCGCGGATCGGGGTCGCGGTCGAACACGGCGCGGACCTCGGCTTCCACCCCGTCGCGCAACATGGCGTCGAACCGGGTCTCGATGCGCCGCCGCAGCCAGGCCCGGTCGGGCGCCAGCAGCACGGTCGCGAAGCGCCACGGCGGCGGCACCGAAGGAGCGTCCTGCCAGGCGCTGAGCGGCCGGCCGGTCGAGCACCACACTTCCCAGCCGCGGACATGGCGCTGGCGGTCGCCGGGCTTCAGCCGGGCGACCAGGTCGGGGTCCTTCTGCTCGAGCCTCTCGCGGAAGGCCGACGGGCCCATCGCCAGCCAGTCGGCGTTGGCCTCGTCGCGGAACTCGGCCGGCACCTCGGGCACCGCGGCGATGCCCTGCATCAGGGTGCGCAGGTAGAGGCCGGAGCCGCCGCACAGCACGGCGGTGCGCCCCGCTGCGTGGCAGGCCGCGATCTCGGCCAACGCGAGGTCGCGCCAGCGCGCCGCCGACAGGGTCTCGGACAGGGGCAGGATGCCGTAGAGCGCGTGCGGGACGCGCCGCCGCTCGTCCGCGGTCGGCTGCGCCGTCAGCACCGGGAAGGCGTCGTAGGTCTGCATCGCGTCGGCGTTGATCACGGTGCCGCCCCGGCGCTCGGCCAACGCGAGCGCCAGCGCCGACTTGCCGCTGGCGGTCGGACCGGTGATCACGAGAACGGGGGCGTCCATGCCCCGCGAAATGACCTGCTTGGCGGGCGATTGCAAATGAGCGATTAACCGTCCCCGTGAAAAACGTCCTCGTCCTGGTCTCCACGCCCGCCCATCCCGCCCTCAACGAGGGCGCCGTGCGCGCCGCCACCGCCGTGCTGCGGGCGCAGGGCGCCACCGTCGGCACGCCGCGCTGGCTGGCCCCCGAGATCGCCGTCGACATCCCGTTCGACGGCGAGGCGCGGCCGGTCGCCATGACCGCGATCGACGCGGTGGTCGTGCCGGCCGAGGGACGGCGCAAGAAGCTGCTGGTCGCCGACATGGAATCGACCATGATCCACAACGAGATGCTGGACGAGCTGGCCGACTTCCTCGGCCTGCGCGACCGCATCGCGGCGATCACCGCGCGCGCCATGAACGGCGAGATCGACTTCGCCGGCGCGCTGGAGGAACGGGTCGGCCTGCTGAAGGGCCTGCCGGCCGCCCGCCTCGACGAGGCGGCGACGCGCATCCGCTACATGCCGGGCGGCGCCACGCTGGTCGCCACCATGCGCGCCCACGGCGCGACCTGCGCCCTGGTCTCGGGCGGCTTCACCCACTTCACCGGCCTGGTGCAGCAGGCGCTGGGCTTCGACCTGCAGGCGGCCAACCGGCTGGAGCTCGACGGCGCGACGCTGGCCGGCACCGTGGCGCGGCCGATCCTCGGCAAGGAAGCCAAGCTCGCGACGCTGCAGGCGCTGGCCGGCGAGCGCGGCCTGGCGCTGGCCGAGACGATGAGCGTCGGCGACGGCGCCAACGACCTGCCGATGCTGAAGGCCGCCGGGCTCGGCGTCGCCTACCACGCCAAGCCGGCGGTCGCGGCCGAGGTCGCGGCGCGGATCGGCCATGGCGACCTCACCGCCCTGCTCTACCTCCAGGGCTACAGCCGCGACGAGTTCGTCGAAAGGAAAGATCCATGACCGATGCCGTCCAGATCGTTCTCGCCAAGCGCCCGGCGGGCGACGTCACCGCCGACTGCTTCCGCGAGGAGAAGGTGTCGCTGCCGGCGCTGGCCGACGGCGAGCTGCTGATCCGCACCCGCTACCTGTCGCTCGATCCCTACATGCGGCCGCGCATGACCGAGCTGCGCTCCTACGTGCCGCCGTTCGAGCTCGACAAGCCGCTGACCGGCGGCGCGGTCGGCGAGGTCGTCGAGTCGCGCAACCCGCGCTACGCCAAGGGCGACGTCGTCACCGGCCTGCTCAACTGGGCCAGCCACACCCGCCACGACGGCAAGGGCCTGCGCAAGCTCGACCCGGCGGCGGCGCCGCTGTCGGCCCACCTCGGCGTGCTCGGCATGCCGTCCTTCACCGCGTGGTACGGCATGACGAAGATCTGCCAGCCCAAGGCCGGCGAGACGGTGTTCGTGTCGGCCGCGACCGGCGCGGTCGGCCAGGTGGCGGGCCAGCTGGCCAGGCTGGCCGGCGCCCGCGTCGTCGGCTGCGCCGGCGGCGAGGACAAGTGCGCCTGGGCGGTGCGCGAGGCGGGCTACGACGCCTGCTTCAACCACAAGACCGAGACCGATGTCGGCGCGGTGCTCGACAAGCTCTGCCCGCAGGGCATCGACGCCGACTTCGAGAATGTCGGCGGCAAGATCTTCCACGCGGTGTTCGAGCGCCTGAACAACTTCGGCCGCGTCGCCTTCTGCGGCGCCATCTCGGAGTACCAGGACCAGGTGCCGATGGCCGGCCCGCCGAAGATGTTCACGATCGTGCAGCGGCGCCTGAACCTGCAGGGCTTCATCATCTCCGACCATGTCGGCCTGATGGGCGACTTCGTGCGCGAGGTCGGCGGCTACCTGAAGGACGGCAAGCTCAAGACCCGCGAGACCGTGGTCGACGGCCTGTCGAAGGCGCCCGAGGCCTTCATGGGCCTGCTGCGCGGCGACAACTTCGGCAAGCTGGTGGTGAAGGTCGGCTGAAAATGAAAGGTCCCTCGCTGCGCTCGGGATGACAGGTCTGGTTGTCATCCCGAGCGCAGCGAGGGACCTTTCGTTTACTTGCCCAGTCGAAGGGCCGCGAACCGGGGGTCGCCCTGGCGTTCGACGAACAGCAGCACCGAGCGCTTCTTGGCCTGCTGCAGCTTGGCCACCAGGTCGGAGATTTCCTGCGGCGAGGAGACCGGCTTCTGGTCGACCTCGAGGATGACGTCGCCGGCCTGCAGCTGCTTCTCGGCCGCCGGGCTGTTGGGCGTCACCTTGGTGATGACCACGCCCTTCACCTGGTCGCCGAGGCCATACTTCTCGCGCAGCTGGTCGGTGACCTTGCCGAGCGTCAGGCCGAGCTGCTCGACCGTCGAGGTCACGGCCTGGTCGGGCTCGGCCGGCTTCTTGGTCCCGCCCTGGGCGGCGGCGTTCTGCTTGCCGTCGTCCTCCTGCTCGCCGATCCGCATCTTCAGCGGCACTTCCTTGCCGGCGCGCCACACCACGAGGTCGACGGTGCTGCCGACCCGGGCATTGGCGACCTGGCGCGGGAAGCGGCGCAGGTCGAGCACGTCCTGGCCGGCGAAGGTCAGGATGATGTCGTTGCGCTTGAGGCCGGCCTTGGCGGCCGGGCCGTCGGCCACGACGTTGGCGACCAGAACGCCGCGCGCCCGGTCGAGGCCGAAGCTGTCGGCGATGTCGTCGGTCACGCTCTGGTAGCTGACGCCGATCCAGCCGCGCTTGACCTTGCCGAACTCGCGCAGCTGGTCGGCGACCTGCTTCACGAGGTTGGACGGGATCGAGAAAGCGAGGCCGGCATTGACGCCCGACGGCGAGTAGATCGCCGTGTTGACGCCGATGACGTCACCGTCGGCGTTGAACAGCGGGCCGCCCGAGTTGCCCTTGTTGATGGCCGCGTCGGTCTGCAGGTAGTCGTCGAGCGAATCGTTCAGCGACCGGCCGCGCGCCGAGATGATGCCGGCGGTCACCGAGTGGCCGAGGCCGAACGGGTTGCCGATCGCGATCACCCAGTCGCCGACCCGCTCCTTGTCGGAGTCGCCCCACTTGATCGCCGGCAGCGGCTTCTTGTTCGGCGGCTCGACCTTGAGCAGGGCGACGTCCATGCGGCTGTCCGAGCCGATCAGCTTGGCCTTGAGCTGGGTGTCGTCCTTGAAGATGACGGTGATGTCCTCGGCGCCCTGGATCACGTGGTTGTTCGTGATGATGTAGCCGTCGGGATCGATCACGAAGCCCGAGCCCAGCGAGGTGCCGCGGCGCTTCTGTTCCTCGCCGCCGCGCTTGTCGAAGAACTCCTTGAACAGTTCCTCGAACGGCGAGCCGGGCGGCAGCTGGGGCATGTCGCGCAGGCGCTGGCCCTGCTGCGGCACGTTCTGCGTGGTCGTGATGTTGACGACCGTGGGCATCAGCTTGTCGACCAGCTCGGCGAAGCTGGTGGGCGCGTCGCGCGCCGCGGCGGGCTGCGCCACCGCCAGCCCGAGGGAAACCACCCCGAGCGAGATCCCTGCCGCTACCGCGGCCGACTTCAAAACACCAGGAAAACCAGTGAGAATCACGTCCGACCCCTCCAGCGGCGCACAGGCCTCGACGGAACGGAACGGCCGGCGCGCGCGTTCGACCCCTGTCTACATGGGGGCCGATTGTGGCGCAAATAAAGAGGACTTGATCGGAGCGGAGGAGCCGGGTTTTCACCCGGTCCCGTCCAGAATCAGGGACGGCGTTGCAGCCCTGCCACAGCGCCGTCCGGCACGATCCTTGCCCTTACTTCGGGGCGTCCTTCGCCGCGTCCTTGCGGCCCGGCATGGCCGGTCCGGCGGGGTCGTTGAAGTAGCGGAAGAAGTCGGTGTCGGGGCTCAGGACCATGGTCGACCCGCCCTGCCCGAACGCCTGCTTGTAGGCCTCGAGGCGCCGGTAGAAGCCGTAGAAGTCCTTGTCCTTGCTGAAGGCCTGGGCATAGATCTTGGTCGCCTCGGCATCCGCCTCGCCCTTCACCACCTGGGCCTTCAGGCCGGCATCGGCCTTCAGCACCGAGACCTCGCGGTCCGCTGTGGCGGTGATGCGGGCCTTCTCCTCGTCGCCCTCGGCGCGCAGCTGGCCGGCCTCGCGCTCGCGGTCGGTCTTCATGCGGTTGTAGACCGACTGGGAGTTGGCCTGCGGCAGGTCGGCCCGCTTGATGCGGACGTCCACCGTCTCGACGCCCAGCTCCTTGGTCTTGGCGTTCACGCGGCGGGTGATCTCGCCCATCAGCGCCTCGCGACGATCGGTCAGCACGGCATGCAGCGGCACCGACGACAGCACGCCCCGGATCTCGGAGTTGATCAGCGAGTCGAGCAGGCCGCGCAGCGCGGCCTCGCCGCCCGGCACGGTCTGGGCGAAGGTCTTGGCCGCGTCGATCCGGTAGCGGGCATAGGCGTCGACCACGAGCCGCTTCTGGTCGCCGGCGATGATCTCGAACTCCTCGGCTTCGTAGTCGAGCAGCCGCCGG
Organism: Pseudomonadota bacterium; assembly: GCA_020160955.1. Taxonomy (GTDB): domain Bacteria; phylum Pseudomonadota; class Alphaproteobacteria; order Reyranellales; family Reyranellaceae; genus Reyranella. The sequence goes on along the minus strand of JAIUOX010000016.1, from coordinate 25,998 downwards.
TCGATGCGCTGGACGTCCTGGATCAGCGGCAGCTTGGCGTACAGGCCGGGCGAGGTCTTGGGCTCGCCGACGATGGCGCCGAACTGGCGGACCAGCACCTGCACGGTCGGATTGACCGTGTAGAAGGTCTGGGTCAGCAGGAAGATCGCGACGGCCGCGGCGATCAACGCGATGATGGCGCGGTTGCTCATCGGGTGGCTCCCTGGGTCGGCGCGGCCGGTCGGCCCGGCGCTGCCGCCGGCCCTCCCGGCCTCAGTTCCGGCAACGGCAGGTACGGCACCACGCCGCTGCCCGGGGTGGTGTTCTTGTCGACCAGCACCTTGTTCGCGTTGCGCAGGACCTCTTCCATGGTGTCGAGGTAGAGGCGCTCGGCGGTGATGTCCTTGGCCTTGTTGTACTGCTCGTAGACCTGGTCGAAGCGCTGCGCGTCGCCGCTCGCCCGCGCCACCGTCTCGGCCTTGTAGGCCTCGGCCCGCTGGACGATCGCCTCGGCCTCGCCCTTGGCGCGTGGCAGCACCTGGTTGCGGTAGGTATTCGCCTCGTTGATGCTCTTTTCCCTGTCGGCCCGCGCCGCCTGCACGTCGCGGAAGGCCGCGATGACTTCTTGCGGCGGGTCGACGCGCAGGAGCTGGACGTTGGAGATGCGCACGCCCACGCCGTAGTCGTCGAGGATGCGCTGCAGCAGGTCCTTGGCGTCCTGCTCGATGCGGCTGCGACCCTCGGTCTGGGCAAACTGCAGGTTCGAGCGGCCGATCACCTCGCGCATCGCCGCCTCGGCGGCCGCCCGGACGTTCTCCTCCGGGTTACGCACGTCGAACGCCCACTTGTAGACGTCCTTGATCTGCCACAGCACCGCGAACTCGATGTCGACGATGTTCTCGTCGCCGGTCAGCATCAGGTTCTCGGTCGAGGTCGGGCGCGCGCCGCGGCCGTACTGGGTCCCGCGGTCGGCCGGGCCGTTGCGCGAACCGATCTGGGTGCGCCGCTGGTCCTGGACGTTGACCACCACGACGTTGCCGATCGGGGCCGGCAGGTTGTAGTGCAGGCCCGGCTCGACCGGCTTGCCGAACGGCTTGCCGAAGACCAGCTGGATCGCCTGCTGGTTGGGCTGGACGCGGAAGAAGCCAGTGGCCAGCCAGATCACGACGCCGGCCAGCACGATCAGCGCCAGGCCCTTGTACGAGCCGAAGCCGCCCGGGATCAGGTTGCGCAGGCGCTCCTGGCCCTTGCGGATGACGTCCTCCATGTCGGGAGGCCGGCGCGAACCGAACGGCCCGCCGCCCCCGCCACCGCCGCGGTTGCCGCCTCCACCGCCGCCGCCCCACGGGCCGCCGCCGTTTCCGCCACCGCCGCCGCCGCCCCAGGGGCCGCCGCTATTATTGTTCCACGCCATCGTTCACCTCACGGCCATCGGCCGCCTCGCCTCGGGCGATTGTCAGCTTTGATTTCACGCGTCGCTGCATATATGTGACGACACCACCCCCTGCAATCAAGCGGCGACACGAAATTGCGAAGCCGCGGAATCAGGCATCATGGCAGAAATCACCGAATCGGCCGTCCGTCAGGCGCTCGACGCCGTCATCGATCCCGCCACCGGCAAGAGCGTCGTCGCCTCCGGGCTGGTCGGCGGCGTCGCCATCCGGGGCGGTCACGTCGCCGTGACCCTGGAGGTCGACCCGGCGCGCGGCACCGCGCTCGAACCGCTGCGGCAGGCCAGCGAGCAGGCGGTCCGCGCCCTGCCGGGCGTGCTGTCTGCGACCGCGGTGATGACCGCCGAGCGACAGGCCCCGGCGGCGAAGGGTCATTCCCATGACCATGGGCATGGTCACAGCCATGGCCACAGCCACGGGCCGGCCGGCGGCCCGGCGGCAAAGACCACGGGCGGCGGCGGGAGAATCGACGTGCCGGGCGTCCGCCACATCATCGCCGTCGCCTCGGGCAAGGGCGGCGTCGGCAAGTCGACCACCGCGGTCAACCTGGCGCTGGGGCTGGCCGCCAACGGCGTCGCCACCGGCCTGCTCGACGCCGACATCTACGGCCCGTCGATGCCGCGCATGCTCGACGTCAAGGAGAAGCCCGAGTCGCTCGACGGCAAGGCGCTGAAGCCGATCGAACGGTTCGGCCTGCGCACCATGTCGATCGGCTACATCGTCGCCGAGGACACGCCGATGATCTGGCGCGGCCCGATGGTGTCGAGCGCGCTCGAGCAGATGCTGCGCGACGTGCAGTGGGGCGACCTCGACGTGCTGGTGGTCGACATGCCGCCGGGCACCGGCGACGCCCAGCTGACCCTCGCCCAGCGCGTCGCGCTGGCCGGCGCGGTGATCGTCTCGACGCCGCAGGACATCGCCCTGGTCGATGCCCGCAAGGGCCTCAACATGTTCCGCAAGGTCGCCGTGCCGGTGCTCGGCATCGTCGAGAACATGAGCTACTTCCTGTGCCCGCACTGCGGCGAGCGGTCGGAGATCTTCGGCCACGGCGGCGCCCGCGAGGAGGCCGAGAAGCTCGGCGTGCCGTTCCTCGGCGAAGTCCCGCTGCACCTCGACATCCGCACCACCTCGGACTCCGGCCAGCCGATCGTCGCGTCGAAGCCCGACAGCGCGCATGCCCAGATCTACAAGAACATCGCCGGCCGGGTGTGGAAGCAGCTCTCCGCCAGCCAGCGCGGCCCGCGCGCCGCGCCGAAGATCGTGGTGCGATAAATCTTCCTCCCCATGCGACAGCATGGGGAGGTGTCGGCGTCTTCGCCGACGGAGGGGTCATGAGCCTCCGTCGCGCCGCCTCTGACCCCTCCGTCCGCTGCGCGGACACCTCCCCGCGCTGGCGCGCAGGGAGGAAAGCCTTCGCTATCGAATCCCCAGCGTCGCCAGCTTGCGCGCCACCAGCTCGGCGACCAGCCGGTTGCCGGCCTCGTTCATGTGCCAGGTGACGTAGAGCTTGCGCGGGCTACCCGTCGCGGCCAGCGCGTCGAAGCTGTCGATCGTCTGCAGCCCGGCCTTGTCGGCGCAGGCCAGCAGGCCGCCGGTCAGCTTGCGCTGCTCGGCGGCGAAGGCGGGATCGTCCCACACCACCGGGTCGTAGGCGGCCAGCACAACGACCGGCGCGCCGCTCGATTTCTGCAGCGCCGCGAGGCGGTCGGCGAGGCGGCAGGCGATGGTCGGCCCGCTGCCGGCCGGCAGGGCGCGCTGGTGGTCGCCGTACCAGTCGTGCAGCAGGTTGAGCGGCCGCAGCAGCAGGTCGAGGGCGTAGGAGTAGCCGAGGATCCACTGCGCCGTGCTGAGCGTCGAGGCCGGCGCGGCGCGCTCGGGCACCGGCACGCCGCGTGGCACCAGCGCGCCGTCCTCGAGCACGAAGTACGGCTTGTCGGCGCTCCACAGCCGCCGCATCTCGGTGCGCCGGATGTCGTCGGCGATGAAGCCGACGACGATCGCCGCCGGCCCGACCTTCGGCGCCAGCTGCTCGGCGCGCAGCACCGACTGGTCGAAGCCGTAGCCGCTGACCCCGCCGTTCAGGACGCGCCGCCCGGTCAGCGCCTGCAGCTGCGCCGGCCAGGTCTGGCCGTCGTCGACCTCGTCGCCGAAAGTGTAGGAATCGCCGACCGCGAGGATCGGCGGCCCGGCCAGCGCCGTGCCGGCCCCGACCGGTCCTGTACGCCGCAGCCCGCCGTCCTCGATGGTCGTGCCGCCGCCGGAATAGCCGGCGCGCGGCACGTGGCCGAGTTGCGGGTCGTGGCGGTAGCGGCCGCGGTCGCCCTCGGCCAGCGTGGTGCGCGCCGTCAGCACGAAGTTCGGGTAGGCGAACAGGTAGCCCCAGGCGATCGCGCGGCAGGTGAACTCGATCAGCACCAGGCCGGCCACCAGGGAGGCCACGACCAGTCCGGCGTTGCGCAGCCATTCGCGGCCCGGTTTGGCGCGGTTCTCGGACGCAGGGCGAGGGGGCGGCGAGGAGCGACGTTGCGCGTCGGGCTTATTCATCGTAGCGGCAGGGACAGAAAGAAAGGATCGACGTGACGCCGGGCGCGCGGGTGGATGCCACCATAGAACTTCTCGACGAGATCGTCAGCCGCAGCGACCGGCCGGCCGATCTCGTCGCCAATGCCTTCTTCCGCGCCCGCCGCTTCATCGGCAGCGGCGACCGCCGCGCCGTGTCCGAGCGGGTGTGGGGAATCCTGCGCCGCCATGGCCAGCTGCGCTGGTGGCTGGAGCGGGCCGGCATCCCGGTCTCGGCGCGCGCCATCGTCCTGGCCGACCTGCTGCTGGTCGAGGGGCTGCGCCTCGAGGAGGTCGACCGCCTGTTCGACGGCGGCCGCTATCGCCCGGCGCCGCTCACCGACGACGAGGCGGCGGCGCTGCGCCGGCTCGACGGCCACACCCTGCCGCATCCCGAGCAGCCCGACTGGGTCCGCCTCAACGTCCAGGAATGGGTCGCGCCGCACTTCCAGGAGGCCTACGGCGAGGCGTGGGGCCGCGAGATCGCCGCGCTGGAGACGCCGCCGCCGGTCGACCTGCGCGTCAACCGGTTGAAGGCGACGGTCGCCGAGGCGCGCGCCGAGCTGGCCCGCGAGGGCATCGAGACCGAGCCGATGCGCTACGCCCGCGACGGGCTGCGGCTGAAGCGACGGCTGTCGGTGGTGGCGGGCGACGCCTTCCAGAACGGCCTCGTCGAGGTCCAGGACGAGGGCTCGCAGCTGGTCGCCGCGCTGGTCGATGCGCGGCCGGGCTACCAGGTGATGGACTACTGCGCCGGCGCCGGCGGCAAGACGCTGGCGATCGCCGCCGGCATGGACAACAAGGGCCGCGTTGTCGCCATGGACGTGCTGGAGAGCCGGCTCGACCGCTCGGCGCAGCGCCTGCGCCGCGCCGGCGCGCACAACGTCGAGCGCCGCGCGATCGGCCCCGACAGCCGCAAGTGGCTGAAGCGGCAGGCCGGCTCGTTCGACCGCGTGCTGGTCGACGCGCCGTGCACCGGCACCGGCACGTGGCGCCGCAATCCCGACGGCCGCTGGACGCTGACGCCGCGGGACCTCGAGGAGCTGGTGCCCAAGCAGGCCGAGATCCTCGAAGCGGCGTCGCGCCTCGTCGCGCCCGGCGGCGGGCTGGTCTACGCCACCTGCTCGGTGCTGCCGGCCGAGAACGAGCGGCAGATCGAGGGCTTCCTCGAACGCCACCCGGAATTCGAGGCGGTGCCGGTGGGCCAGGTCTGGGAACAGGCGATGGGCCGAGAGGCGCCGGCCGAGATCGGCGGCGGCCCGTGGCTGCGCCTGTCGCCGCTGCGCCATGGCACCGACGGCTTCTTCGCCGCCTGCCTGCGCCGCAAGGCGGCCGACAAGCCGGCCGAACCCGCCGATCCGGTCGCGGAGGCGCCGCCGGAGGGAGAGGCGGCGTGATCCGGATTCGCCGCGCGACGCCCAACGACGCCGCGGCGATCGGCCGGGTGCACGTGGAGACATGGCAGGCGACCTATGCCGGGCTGTTGCCCGACGCCCTGCTGGCCGGCATGTCCGACGTCCGGCAGGCCTCCTACTGGTCGTCGCTGCTCGACAACCCGCGCGAGGCGCGCGGCGTGTTCGTCGCTGACGAGACCGAGGCGGGAGTCGTGGGCTTCGGCAGCTGCGGCCCGCTGCGCGATCCGCCCGAGAACCTCGACGGCACCGAGACGCGGGTCGGCGAGGTCTACACGCTCTACGTCGAGCCGGATTTCCAGAACCAGGGGCTGGGCCGCCGCCTGCTCGACGCGCTGTTCCGCCAGCTGTCGGCCGACGGCTGCGACGCCGCCGCGCTGTGGATGCTGGCCGACAACCCGACGCGCTTCTTCTACGAGGGCATGGGCGGCGTGCTGGTCGGCCAGCGCGTCGACACGATGGCCGGCGTCGACGTCGAGGAAATCGCCTACCTGTGGCGCGACCTCGAGGCGCCGCTGGTGAGACGCCGCCTGGCGACGGAAGACTGAGACGGGGGGAGTGATGCTGTCGAACCCATCCATCCTCGACGTGATGGCGACCCTGTCGTTCGTGCTCGGGCTGGTCGGCCAGGTCTCGCTGTTCGCCTTCCCGCGCGACCGCCGCGTGCTGGAGAGGCTGCTGGCGGTTCTGTTCACGATCATGGTCGGCGGCGGCGTCGGCCTGGCGTGGCGGGCCGAGCAGCTGCGCGAGGCCGACCGCGACCTCGCTTCCGTCCAGTTCGACGGCCTGTCGGCGGCCTTCGCCGCCCACCCGGCGCTGAAGTTCGAGGTGCTGTGGTCGCAGGGCGACGGCGAGGCGCAGGCGCTGGCGCGCCGCATCGTTGCCGCCGTGAAGGCCGGCACCGGCCGGCCGCCGGCCCTCGAACAGGCGGTGCCGACGCCGCTGCGCGGGGTGTTCCTCGGCATCCGGGACCGCGCCGTCGGCGCCGGGCTGGCGGTCGACCCGATCGGCCGGGCGCTGATGGCGGCCCGCATCGCCACGATCAGCGACGCGGTCGCCGACCTGCCGCCCGACACCATGCAGATCATCGTCGGCCGCAAGCCATAGCCCGGCGAAGCCCGGATCGGGCGAAGCAGGGTATCCACATTCCCGCCGGTTGAACGCCCGGCCGGGGTTCCGTATATCCCCCCATGGCCGACCGTTTGCTGATCGTTGATTTCGGGTCCCAGGTCACCCAGTTGATCGCCCGCCGCCTGCGCGAAGCCGGCGTCTATTGCGAAATCCACCCCTTCCAGTCCGTCGACCGGGCGAAGCTCGAGAGCTTCGATCCCAAGGCGATCGTGCTGTCCGGCGGTCCCGCCTCGGTGATCGAGGGACAGGCCCCGGCCGCCGACCCGGCGATCTTTGCCGCCAAGGTGCCGGTGCTGGGCATCTGCTACGGCGAGCAGACCATGGCGCAGCAGCTCGGCGGGACCGTCGAGTCGGGCCATCACCGCGAGTTCGGCCGTGCCGAGCTGGAGGTCCGCAAGACCTCGCCGCTGTTCGACGGCGTGTGGCAGCCGGGCGACCGCAAGCAGGTCTGGATGAGCCACGGCGACCGGGTGACCAAGCTGCCGGCCGGCTTCGAGGTCATCGCGACCAGCGCCAACGCGCCGTTCGCCGCCATCGCCGACGAGAGCCGCCACTACTACGGCGTGCAGTTCCACCCCGAGGTCGTGCACACACCCGACGGCGCCAAGCTGCTGCGCAACTTCGCGCTCAAGATCGCCGGCTTCAAGGGCGACTGGTCGATGCACGCCTTCCGCGACCGCGCCATCGCCGACGTCCGCCGCCAGGTCGGCAAGGGCCGCGTGATCTGCGGCCTGTCGGGCGGCGTCGATTCGTCGGTCGTGGCGGTGCTGCTGCACGAGGCGATCGGCGAGCAGCTGCAGTGCGTGTTCGTCGACCACGGCCTGCTGCGCAAGGGCGAGGCCGAGGAGGTCGTGCGCCTGTTCGGCGACCACTACAACATCCCGCTGGTCCATGCCGACGCGTCGGAGCTGTTCCTGAAGGCGCTCGACGGCGTCACCGACCCCGAGCAGAAGCGCAAGACGATCGGCTCGCTGTTCATCGACGTGTTCGAGGCCGAGGCGAAGAAGATCGGCGGCGCCGAGTTCCTCGCCCAGGGCACGCTCTATCCCGACGTCATCGAGTCGGTGTCGTTCACCGGCGGCCCGTCGGTGACGATCAAGAGCCACCACAATGTCGGCGGCCTGCCGGCGCGCATGAACATGAAGCTGGTCGAGCCGTTGCGCGAGCTGTTCAAGGACGAGGTGCGCGCGCTTGGCCGCGAGCTCGGCCTGCCCGACAGCCTGGTCAACCGCCACCCGTTCCCGGGCCCCGGCCTCGCCATCCGCATCCCCGGCGCGATCACGAAGGAGAAGCTCGACCTCCTGCGCGCGGTCGACGCCGTCTACCTCGACGAGATCCGCAAGTCGGGCCTGTACGACGAGATCTGGCAGGCCTTCGCCGTGCTGCTGCCGGTGCGCACGGTCGGCGTGATGGGCGACGGCCGGACCTACGACCAGGCCTGCGCGCTGCGCGCCGTGACCTCGACCGACGGCATGACGGCCGACTACTACCCGTTCGACCATGCGTTCCTGGGCCGCGTCGCCAACCGCATCATCAACGAGGTGCGCGGCATCAACCGGGTGACCTACGACATCACGTCGAAGCCGCCCGGCACGATCGAGTGGGAGTGAACCAGCCGCCGCGTCGGTGACGGCCCTCTCGGTCTTGCGACGACGGCGGCCCAGCAGGCGCGATCGCGTCAGTCCGTGGGCTGGTCGTTCCTGCTGACGGGCGGCCCCAGGAACTCCACGTGCCACTTTCGCCCGAAGGCCGCGAGAGCGGCCGGGTCGGGGATGCCGTCGTGCATCACGCTCGCCAGTTCGGTGAAGAAGGCCACCGCATCGAGCGCCGGGGTGACCAGGATGTACTGGCGCGCGGGCTTGTCGGTGACGTTGCAGAAGCCGTGCTCGACCCCGCCCGGAATGCTGACCACGTCGCCGGCCTCGGCATGGAAGCGCTGGCCGTCCGCCTCGAAGAGATACCGGCCTTCGATGACACGGAAGATCTCGGCCTCGCGATGGCGGTGCCGGGGAGGACCCGCGCCCGGCGCATTGATGGTCTCGATGAAGCAGAACGCGCCCGAACTCGCCGCCGGCGGCATGCGCACGAACAGGTCGAGCCCGATGGCGGGAATCCGGATGGGCGCTTGGGTCCCCTTGGAATGCAGGAACGATATGGCCACGGGAACCTCCTTGAGACCGGGGTTGGCGAGACAATACTACCGCCTTTTCCGGCACCGTCTCACGAGCCGAGCCGCCCCGGTCCGGCCGGGGGAAGGGGCGCCGCCCCGGTTTTGCCCGCCCGCGGAACCTGCTAACAGGGCGCCCTTCGCCGCTCCCGCCGTCCCGCGTCAGTACCGGACCCCATGATTCGCCTCGACAACATCAGCAAGCAGCACGGCCACCAGATCCTGTTCATCGACGCGTCGATGGGCCTCCAGAAGGGGGAGAAGGCGGGGCTGGTCGGGCCGAACGGCGCCGGCAAGACGACGCTGTTCCGCATGATCTCCGGCCAGGAGCAGCCCGACGACGGCCAGGTCACCGTCGATCCCGGCACCACCATCGGCTACTTCAGCCAGGACGTCGGCGAGATGTCGGGCCAGAGCGCGGTGTCGGCGGTGATGGACGGCGTTGGGCCGGTCAGCGCGCTGGCGACCGAGATGCACGCGCTGGAAGCCGCCATGGTCGATCCCGAGCAGGCCGACCGGATGGACGAGATCGTCGAGCGCTACGGCGAGGTCCAGGCGCGCTTCGAGGAACTCGACGGCTACGCGCTCGAGGCCCGCGCGCGCGAGGTGCTGGCCGGGCTGAGCTTCAGCCAGGAGCGCATGGACGGCGATGTCGGCCTCCTGTCGGGCGGCTGGAAGATGCGCGTGGCGCTGGCCCGCATCCTGCTGATGCGGCCGTCGGTCATGCTGCTCGACGAGCCGAGCAACCACCTCGACCTCGAGAGCCTGATCTGGCTGGAAGCCTTCCTCAAGGACTACGACGGCGCGCTGCTGATGACCTCGCACGACCGCGAGTTCATGAACCGCATCGTCAACAAGATCTTCGAGATCGACGGCGGCTCGCTGATCACCTACTCGGGCGACTTCGACTTCTACGAGGCGCAGCGCGCGATCGGCGAGAAGCAGCGCCAGGCCCAGTACGAGCGCCAGCAGGCGATGCTGGCCAAGGAGCTGAAGTTCATCGAGCGCTTCAAGGCGCGCGCCTCGCACGCCGCCCAGGTCCAGAGCCGGGTCAAGAAGCTCGACAAGATCGAGAAGGTCGAGCCGCCGCGCCGCCGCCAGTCGGTGCAGTTCGAGTTCCGCAGCCCGCCGCGCTCGGGCGACGACGTGGCGGCCTTCCGCAACGTCCACAAGGGCTACGGGGCCCAGCCGATCTACAGCGGCCTCGACCTGGTGGTGCGGCGCAAGGAGCGCTGGTGCGTGCTGGGCGCCAACGGCGCCGGCAAGTCGACGCTCCTGAAGCTGGTGGCCGGCGCGACCGAGCCCGACGACGGGACGGTGACCCTGGGCGCCAGCGTGCGCATGGGCTACTTCGCCCAGCACTCGATGGACCTGCTCGACGGCGACGAGACGGTGTTCGAATCGCTCGACGGCTCCTTCCCGCAGGCGGGGCAGGGCGCGCTGCGCTCGCTGGCCGGCTGCTTCGGCTTCTCCGGCGACGATGTCGAGAAGCCGTGCCGCGTGCTGTCGGGTGGCGAGAAGGCCCGGCTGGTCATGGCCAAGATGCTGTTCGACCCGCCGAACTTCCTGGTGCTCGACGAGCCGACCAACCACCTCGACATGGCGACCAAGGAGATGCTGGTCGCGGCCCTCGCCGACTTCGAGGGCACCATGCTGTTCGTCTCGCACGACCGGCATTTCCTCGCGGCCCTGTCGAACCGGGTGCTGGAGCTGACCCCCGAGGGCGTCCACCAGTACGGCGGCGGCTATACCGAGTACGTCGCCCGGACCGGCCAGGAGGCGCCGGGGCTGCACCCGGGGGCCTAACGTATCAGCCAAGCAAGCAGATCAAGAGACATGCCCTAAGTCGTGTAGTGGGCTATATTCCCGAGCAGTCGAGCTCCTCCAAGCTGAACTTGTACAGGAATTGAGCACTGGTGTACGCAGCATAAGGCTGAAAGTCATCCGACTTTTCTGCATCTCCAAAGTCGCAAACAGACTTTAGCGCAAACCCGATAGGACGAGGCTCGCCACAGTTCTCTGTAGCGGTCAGAACTCCATAAACCTCCATTTCGATGCCAATAAGTTGACGCTGCTGATCCTTAACTGAGCCAACAACATTCGGATCAGCCAGAACTGCCGCGCCTGACGCAACTGGTCCGACGTGCAATCGTAGGGCGTGCCCAACTTCCGCGCCTGGCCAAGCCTTTTGGATATCGTGAAGCACGCTTGTTCGATCCACGTAAGCCTTTAGGCGGTCCCGGATGCGCGGTTCTAGCGGCAACTGATTCGGCGCAGGCGAAAAGCACGCCTTGCCATCTTTATCGACCAACCGCTTGCCGCTTCCCCAATCCCACGAGGGATCCACCGCTAGAATGTCACCAAGGTTGGTTCGGCCCTTAACACCGGCAGCGATACCGCACATGCAAAGATACCTAGGCCGAAAGTTCGTGATGAGTTTGGAGGCCAGCACCGCACTCATCGCCATCCCCATCCTAGGCGCAGCAGCGGCGACGACTGAGATGTTCCGGGAAGCCGACGAAAAGACCCCTGTAAAGTAACGGGTCGAGTCATGCGGAACCTTATGCTCCTGCCAATCTGCTGGAAGCCGCCGCACGGCGGCAAGTTCAGAATCAAGTGCGGTTATGATGGCGAGGTCGGTCTCATATGTCTTGCCGTCTGAGAATCTCAACAACTGCTTGGAACTTAGGAGGTATGAAAGCTTGTTTCGCAGTTGGCGAGCCCAGCCATCTTCCTTAATGTCGTACCTCAAAATTGCCCACACTTGATCCGAAAAGAGTTCGAAGGAACTCTCGTAGCTCTCTGAGTACGCGGTAATCCCGATGATGTGGTATGGTCGATGGTACTTGTCGCGAGCGCAAACCTCTCTCAAGAGCTCGGCGCCTTGCGCAGCTTCTGCAGGTTCTCCGATTCTGTTTGGAATGCGCAGATCGACAATCAGCAAGTCATACTGCTCTCTTTCAAGCAGTCTTCGCGCGCCCATTGCATCACGAACCTCCGAGCATCTTATAAGGTGACTGTCCTTTGTTGATCCAATGACATCCATAATTTTCCCAAGTTTCTCGGTCTCGTCCTCTACAATTAAGATGCGAATACTAGTTTGATGCTTTGCTTCCATTTTAGACTTCCCCGCTTCCAGTTCGGCTGTCTGCCTCAGCGATGAGGTCCGCCAGTTCGCTCGTCCAATCGTCATTCGATATGTGGTAGTAGACTGCGCCCAGATAGTTGTCTGGAAAGCGCCTTTTGAGTTCGCCATCGAGTGCGGATAACGTGACGGTTGTGGCCCCAATCTCGAAGTAGTCGAACTGAGTGATCACGATCATCGGAAGTCGAATCTTTCGTCGACTCATTTGGCGAACAAGTTCGCGGCCGCCAAACTGATGAAGCCGCCCGCCTGACTCCAATGTAGTCTGATCGTAGTTGGGCAGATTCATGTCAAGAATCACGAGATCCGGCTTTTCGCTAAGAATACTTCGTAACCCGCTTTGGACGGAGTTCCTGGTCTCCAGTTGCGCACCCGGATACTGGGAGCGTAGAAATTGGCAAACGCGCTCACGCTTCACCTCATCATCTTCGATGAAAAGGATGCGATTCACGTTGACACCTCTAGATGGCGCGCATCTAGTTCGATGCAAACTTCAAAGACCGTGGTGCCCTTTAGGTTGAAGTCGATGCTATGCGCGCACTTTAAATCGTGATTTAGGATCTTCTGCACGCGAGCGTATCCGGTCCCGCCGTGCCGATCGAGTACGCTGCTTGGGTCATTTCTGGACAGAAGATCTTTGACGTCCGCGATGCTCTTCTGCGCATCCTCTAGATCCTTTGCGCCGGCGAAGCGGACTTCATTGGTGATCGTGAACCCCAGCCACTTTTGAGAAGTGTGAGCCACTGTGATGGCGACGTTGGGTGCTTGCCCAAGTACCCCAGAGTGCTGGATGATGTTCGACAACAGTAAGCACAGCAACTCCACCAGATGCGCCAAGGAGGCGCCTCTTAGTCGTGTGGCCACCTCAAGTGAAACCTTGGGACTGAGAGGCGAGTAGCGAAAGCAGAGATTGGTGCTTCGAACTGCAATATCGACGAGGGTCGTGAGGTCGAAGTCAGGCTTTTCCGTCGCTTTGGACAGTCGAAACCAGCCTCGGACGGTGTCGAGGGTGGTCATCATCGCTGTTCTCGACCTGGCAATCGCGGCATGAAGCTCCGGATAGTGGTCGCCGTGTAGCAGCGTGGTTAGGTCCGATTCCAGTTCGTCAAATGCGGAAATCACGCGCCTTTTCAGTTCTTCGTCAATTCGCTTGCGGACCTGGGCGAGGCAAATCTCGGTATAGTCCCAGTGAAACTTGAACAAGAAGTCGAGAAATTGGTCGAAGCTTTCCGGCTCTCCAATAGTCGCGGCCAAATCAGTTATGTCTTGCTGACGATAGTTAAAGTCAAAGAGCCCCTCGGGTGTATTCGGGCGTCGGATCTGGATCCATTTTTGGTTAACTGTATCAATCAGTTCGTCAATTTGCTGCGTGAACTGCGCGAGCCGCTTGCCCAACTGCGAGCGGGTGATCTCATCTAGGTCGTCCAGTTGGTTCATCCAGTGGTGGTTGGGATAGTATTCGCCGGTCCGTGAGTCTCTAAGCGTTGCTAGATGGGCCAACCGTAGCGGACTCCTCAGATGGTTGGGCAATATCCCATGTCGTATGCGGCCGCTTAGATAGGCATTGAGGCCATGACGGGGATTCATAACAAAGTGCGCGCCTAGCTGGCGAACGAGGACATTCAGGAATGCGGTTCTTTCATCGAGTGGCACGTACAGAATGCCGCGCGTTGTCTCGCTGACTACTTCGCCTACCTCATGCAGAACAATACGACGGAACGTGCCGGATGTGTCGGTTTCCCGCAGTTGCATGTAGCGTACGTAGCTCTCGATGAAGGGCTTTTCGATGCTTTGACGTATGCTCTCGGTGTCAACATGGATACGGCTTTGTTCCACTTGCTGAACGCCGGCATTCACAATGAGTTCCTGCGTAATGACGCGAATTTCATCGGCGTACGCCGACGCATTGGGGCGATCTGTTTCGGCGAGAAGCTGGCAAACCGCTATGCGTTCGTTGAGAAGGTCAACTGTACCTTCGAAAGCGGTCGAGTGGTCCATGATGCGAGGTACACACAGGTATCGCAGGAAATAGAGAAGAATCTCTCGGGCGGTCCCGTGCTGGGCGACAAGCATATCCTTCAGTTGCGACGGACGCGTGCAATTCACGGACGTTAGATAGTCTTCGAATGCATCAGACCTTTCGCCGTCAAAAAGTGGCGAGACGTGTCGGAAGTAAATGTCGTGGACAATTGCTAGAGCCGGAGTTGTGGCAAAGCGGGGTGGATCTAGTTCTTGAACTTTCTGGAGTACCTCGCCCACGGGTAGCGACGCGTACGTGAAGGGGCTTCTAAGGTAGGTGCGGGCAATAAGCATGAGCACCTCTTCGTAGGAGCCCTGAAGGAATTTGGCCCACGTGAGGCGGAAGATCGTGTCAAAGTAAAGGGGGGCATAGTTCGTGCCGAGCCATTGCTCGTAGAGCGCGCTCGCTTCTTCAAGGCGGCCGTGACGCTCCAAGAGCCTGGCCTTGTAGAAGTCATGTCGTGGCTTGGGGAGCAGCTGAAAGAGTGGATGGCACAGTACTTCGTCACAGGATGACGCGTCTTTAGGCAAGGATATCAGTGATTGGAGTTGAATTGCAGGCGAAGACGCGCACTCGGAGAAGAGACCAAATGGAGTGTTTGGATCGCGATGGAACTTGCGGAACGAGGTGAGTTGCCAAGGATTCCCAATAGGTGACGAAAGGCTTGCTGCAATCTCCGTCTCATTGGTCAATTCATCTCGGAGCACTTCGCGCCTAAGAAGATGTGTCACGTGGGTGGTGACGATGATGTCATTGAAGACGAGCACGCACTTTCGGATAGACTCAACGCTTTCAACGTATGTTGAGGTGCGGTTGAGAATGTTTTCGTAGGCTTGCAGCAGGCGTGAGAGCGGCGTGTTGGAGTGCAGTTCGGACGCAGAAAGACCTAGTTGCAAGCAAGCCTTGACATAGAGTTCATATATGTCGGCGCGGCTGGCCGATTCGGCCAGAATTTTCGAAGCCAGGTCACGTGTGGTTTCATAGTCGCCAGTGGTGTAGCTATCAAAGACGTGGAGTGTCGAGCTGCATGTAGGCGGCGTCAGTGCGGTGGGACATCCTTGGACCGCGAAAATGATGTTTTGTAAGCGATAGTCGGCCACGTTTATTGGAGCGAGCGACAAGGCATTGCTCAAGAGCGCGGTGGTGGCGGGTCCTGAGGTGCACAACAGAAGCGCTACGCGCAGGAAAGCTTGATAACGGTCAACTATCGAAGCATTTCCATCCAGAAACAGAGTAGTTGAAGCGGCGTCAACTTGGGGGCGGTGTTCCGGCAAGAAGTGGCTCTTGGCATATTGGCGCAGAACGTCGTAGTTGGGGCCGGCCAATTGGGAGTCGATGAAGGATTCCATTCCTGCTACGGTCATCGACGGTTCGACGCGCATACTGTGATAGAACGCAAGAAAGTGCGCCCAGGGTGAGGCGGCCGAGTCTTTGCGAACCTGGAATGAGAAGCGCTTCTGGGCGTCGAGACCTTCTTGTTCTTGGAGTAGTGTTAACCGCTTCTCGAGTAGCCAGCCGGATAGGCCAAAACGTTGTTCAACTGCCAGGAGTATCGCACCCGCGGTATCAAATGATCCTTGAAGCAGGGCGTCTAGGAACTGACGCTCAAGGACGACAAAGGCAGACAGTTCGGCTTCGTAAACGCGAAGCACGGAAACGGTCCAAACGAGTTCTCGTTCTAGATCGTAACCTTGAAGAAGTTTTGAGGGGCGCATTTCTGCGTACGAACGCGCTCGCGCACCTGGGGCGTAGAGGTCTTGAAAATAGGGATACTGAGCTAGGCAGTGAAGTAGTGCCGGGATCGTTGGCAGGGACAGGCTGCCCTTAATTTCGCTTAGGTACGCGCGTCGATTGGTTGCAGCCATCAGCCGTTTGCGAATACGCAGGATTGAAGGGGGCGTTGCCATCGTCATGCGGAGGCTCGAGTACCTTGTGGGGTAAGGGGTATCGCTCTGCCTAAACGCTACGGTAGAGCCGAAAGGTCGGCAATCGAATTGGTTGTGTAAGTGCTAACTGTTGCGAGCCCGCGGCTCGCCCTAGGGCGCTGACCCGCAGGTTCCAGATTGAAATGACAGGGCGACGGGTGAGAATTGGGGAAATTCTCACGTTGCTTGGAGAATCTCTTGGGAAATAGATTGCCATCTATGACGAAGCCGATTGCTCCTATGCCCGTCCCGCAGCCGCCGCTCAAGCCGATCATCGGCAACCTGGGCGACATCGACGGCAACGTGCCGATCCAGAGCTTCATCAAGCTCGCCCGGACCTACGGGCCGTTCTTCAAGATGCGGTTCCTCGACAAGGACTTCTACATCGCCAGCTCGCGCGAGCTGGTCGACGAGCTGTGCGACGAGAAGCGCTTCACCAAGCGGGTCGGCGCCGCCCTGCAGGAAATCCGCGCGGTCGCCGGCGACGGGCTGTTCACCGCCGACGGCAACAACCCCAACTGGGGCAAGGCCCACCGCATCCTCGTCCCGGCGTTCGGCCCGATCGCGATCCGCGGCATGTTCGACCGCATGATCGACATCGCCGACCAGATGTTCACGCGCTGGGAGCGGTTCGGACCCAACGCGGTGATCGACGTCGCCGACAACATGACGCGGCTGACGCTCGACACGATCGCGCTGTGCGCCTTCGACTACCGCTTCAACAGCTTCTACCAGGACCAGATGCACCCCTTCGTCGCCGCCATGGTGGGGGCGTTGAAAGAGGCGGGCGACCGCAGCCGGCGGCCCAAGGTGATGAACAGCCTGATGCTGACCAAGGCCCGCGATTTCGAGGGCTACCGCAAGCTGATGCACGGCGTGGCGCGCGACCTGATCGCCGAGCGGCGGCGCGACCCCAAGGGCAACGAGAAGAACGATCTCCTGAACCTGATGCTGAACGGCGTCGACCCGGTCACCGGCGAGAAGCTCGACGACGAGAACATCATCTACCAGATGATCACGTTCCTGATCGCCGGCCACGAGACGACCAGCGGCCTGCTGACCTTCACGACCTACCTGCTGCTCAAGAACCCGGAGGTCCTGCAGAAGGCCCGCGCGGTGGCCGACCAGGTGCTGGGGGAGGAGATGCCGCGGGTCGAGCACCTCGCCCAGCTGCACTACCTCGAGCAGGTCCTGATGGAGAGCCTGCGCGTCTGGCCGACCGCGGCCGCCTTCACGATCAAGCCGCTGGAAGACACGGTGCTGGCGGGCAAGTACCCGCTGACCAAGCAGGACACGGTACTGATCCTGACGCCGGTCCTGCACCGCGATCCGACGGTGTGGGAGGATGCCGAGATCTTCCGGCCCGAACGCTTCGACCCGGAATCGGCGAAGGAGCTGCCGGCCAACGCCTGGAAGCCTTTTGGCAACGGCGCGCGTGCCTGCATCGGCCGGCCGTTCGCCATGCAGGAGGCGACGCTGGTGCTGGCCATGATGCTGCAGCGCTTCGACTTCGTGCTCGACGACCCGGCCTACGCGCTGCGCATCCACGAGACCCTGACGATCAAGCCGGAGAACCTGAAGATCCGCGCCAGGGCGCGGCGCAGCGGCCGCTCGCTGGTGCGCTCGGCCGTGCCGGCGACGCCGTCGCGGCCCCTCGCGCCGCCGCCGGTCGCGGCCGGGGAGGCGACGACCGGCCTGCTGGTGCTGTTCGGCAGCAACAGCGGCTCGGCCGAGGCCTTCGCCAACCGGATCGCCGGCGACGCGCCCGCCCAGGGCTACCTGCCGACCGTCGCGCCGCTCGACGCCTATGCCGGCGACCTGCCCAAGGACGGGCCGGTGATCGTCGTCACGGCGTCCTACGAGGGCCAGCCGCCCGACAATGCGCGGCAGTTCGTGGCGGCGATCGAGGCCGCGGCCGAGGGCTCGATGAAGGACGTCGCCTTCGCGGTGTTCGGCTGCGGCAACCGGCAGTGGGCGCGGACCTACCAGGCCGTGCCGAAGCGCGTCGACGCGGCCTTCGCGAAGGCCGGCGCCCGGCGGATCGCCGAGCGTGGCGAGACCGATTCGGGCGGCGACTTCTTCGGCGCGTTCGACGAGTGGTACGCGGCACTTTGGCCGCGCCTCGCGACGGCGCTGGGCCGCGAGGCCGCCGCGCCGGCGCCGGCTTCCGGCCTGCGCATCGAGTTCGTGAAGGCCGGCCGCGAGAGCGCGCTGCGGCTGGGCGAACTGCAGCAGGGCACCGTGGTCGACAACCGCGAGCTGGTCGACATGACGGCGGCCGGAGCGCGCTCCAAGCGCCACATCGAGTTCGCCCTGCCCGAGGGCATGACCTACCGCACCGGCGACTACCTCGTGGTGTTGCCGCGCAACCCGGCGGCCACGGTGTTCCGCGTGCTGCGCCGCTTCGGCCTGTCGGGCGACACGATGATGGTGCTGAGCCGCGACGGCGCGCCGGGCAGCCTGCCGACCGGCCACCCGACCGTGTGCGGCGAACTGCTGGCCCACTGGGTCGAGCTGTCCCAGCCGGCGACGCGGGCGCAGGTCGCGGCGCTGGCGGCGGCGACGCGCTGCCCGCCGGACAAGGCGGCGCTGGAGGCGCTGGCCGGCGACTCCTACGAGGCCGAGGTGCTGAAGAAGCGCTGCAGCGTGCTCGACCTGCTCGACCGCTTCCATGCCTGCGAACTGCCGTTCGCGGCCTTCCTCGACATGATGCCGCCGATGCGGGCGCGCCAGTACTCGATCTCGTCGTCGCCGCTGTGGAAGGCCGACCACGTGACGCTGACCGTGGCGGTGATCGACGCGCCGGCCCTGTCGGGCAGCGGCCGGTTCGAGGGCGTGTCGTCGTCGTACCTCGCGCGTCTGCAGCCGGGCGACCGGGTGTCGATCGCGGTGCGCCCGTCCAACGCGCGCTTCCATCCGCCGGAGGATCCGCGCACCCCGATGATCATGATCTGCGCCGGCTCCGGCGTGGCGCCGTTCCGCGGCTTCCTGCAAGACCGCGCCGCGCAGAAGGCGGGCGGACGCGAGGTCGGCCCGGCGCTGCTGTTCTTCGGCACCGACCATCCCGACGTCGACTACCTCTACCGCGACGAGTTCGCGGCCTGGGAGCGCGACGGGGTGGTCGCGATGATGCCGGCCTTCTCGGCCAAGCCGGAGGGCGACGTGCAGTTCGTCCAGCACCGCGTGTGGGCCGAGCGGGCGCGCATCACCGAGCTCTTCCGGCGCGACGCCATCGTCTATGTCTGCGGCGACGGCCAGCGCATGGCCCCGGCGGTGCGCGACACCCTGGTCGGCATCTACCGCGAGAACACCGGCGCGAGCGAAACCGATGCCGAGACGTGGGCCGACAAGGTCGAGCACGACCACGGCCGCTACGTGTCGGACGTGTTCGCGTAAGCCGGGGTCAGCCGGCCGCGGCGGCGGCCTCCAGCGCGGTGATGTCGAACTTCACCATGGTCAGCATCGCCGCGGTGACCCGCCTGGTGCGCGCCGCGTCGCCGGTCGACATCAGCTCGCCCAGCCGGCGCGGCACGACCTGCCAGCACATCCCCCAGCGGTCGCGCAGCCAGCCGCACTGCTCGGGCGTGCCGCCGCTGTCGAGCAGGGCCTGCCACACCCGGTCGATCTCGGCCTGGCTGTCGCACTCCAGGGTGATGCCGAAGCTGTGGTTGAACGAGTCGAGCGGTCCGGCCTCGATCGCCCGGTAGGACTGGTCGCCCAGCGTGAAGCTCGCCAGCTTCACGCTGCCCGGCGGCCCGCTCGGCGTCTCGGCGGCCAGCGTCGTGATCGGCTGCAGGGTCGAACCGGGCACCAGCGAGGTGTAGAGGCGCAGCGCGGCCTCCATGTCCTTCTCGAACCACAGGCTCTGGATGACCTTCATGACGGGCGCTCCTTCGAGGTTTCTCCAAGGACGAACGACGGGCGCCCGATCCGACAGTGCCTCAGGCGTCGACCCGGTCGACGGTCTCCAGCGTCCAGCGGGCCAGCCCGGCGAGCCGCGCATCCTCGTGCGGCTGGCCCATCAGCTGCACGCCGACCGGCATGCCGCCGACGCTGATCAGCGGCAGGGTGATGGCCGGCGCGAACAGCATCGACGACGGCGCGTTGAAGACGAAGTCGCCGGTCGGGCGCGGCGCCAGCGGCTGGCCGGGCACGTCGCCGGCCCACAGCGGCGCCGGGCCGGGACAGGCCAGCGTGATCGCCGCGTCGGCCAGCGGCGCGATCGCCGCGTGGACCAGCTGCGCCTGGTCGCGGGCCAGCAGGTGCCCGCGGTAGTCGTCGGGCGTCATCGCCTCGGCGCGGGCCAGCGTCGCCCTGGCGCGTTCGCTCATGCCGTCCGGCGCATTGTCGAGGATGCCGCGCTGGTACCAGCGGTTCTCCCACGAGGTGATGCCGCCGCAGACGGCGCGGCCGTTGGCGATCGCCTTCTCCAGCGCCTCGACCAGCGGGTGATCGGCGCGGCGAACGAGGCCGACGCCGGCCTTCTCCAGTTGCCGCAGCACCGCGCCCAGCGCCGCACTGGCGGCGGGATCGGCGTCGGCCCAGCCCTCGGTCTCGAGCACGACCAGCCGGTTCGGGCGCGCCGCCGCCGGCAGGCTGTCGGGACCCACGAGGCCGGGGCCGCCGCGATCGCCGCCGCAGCGCTTGGCGATCTCGATGGCGGTCCGCCACATGTCCTCGAGGTCGCCGGCATGCGGGCCGTGCGTGCTCATGCTGGTGGCCAGCCGTTCGCCGCGGTTGATGCCGCCCTGCGTCGGCTTCAGCGCGACGTTGCCGCAGTAGGCCGCCGGCCGGATGATCGAGCCGCCGACCTGGGTGCCGATCGCGGCCGGCACCATGCGCGCGCCGACCGCCGCGGCCGAGCCGGAGGACGAGCCGCCCGGCGTGCGCGCCGGGTCGAACGGGTTGGTGGTCGGTCCGGGATGCGCGCCGCCCAGTTCGGCGGTGACGGTCTTGGCGAGGATCACCGCGCCGGCCTGGCGCAACGCCCAGACCGCGGCGTTGTCGCGCTTGGGAAAGTTCCCCTTCATCGCCACGCAGCCCATCTCGGTGGGCATGTCCTTGGTTTCGAGCAGGTCCTTGATCGCCACCGGCATGCCGTCGATCGACGACAGCGGCCGCCCGGCTTTCCAGCGCGCGGCGCTGGCATCGGCCGCGGCGCGCGCACCGCCCTCGTTGATTGCGGTCAGTGCCTTCACCACCGGTTCGCGCGCGGCGATGGTCGCGAGGCAGCCTTCGAGGTAGGCACGCGGATCGTCCTGGCCCTCGGCGAAGCGGCGCGCGGCATCGTGGAAGGTGAGCGGCTTGTAGTCGGCGTAGGCGGTCATGCCTGCTAGGCTAGCACGATGTCCAAGGTCACGCGCGCGACCCGCCAGCTCGAACAGGCCGGCGTCGCCTTCACGGTCCACTCCTACGACTACGATCCCGACGCCGCGAGCATCGGCCTGCAGGCCGCCGAGGCGCTGGGCGAGTCGCCCGACCGCGTGCTGAAGACGCTGATGGCGCTGGCCGACGGCAAGCCGGCCTGCGTCGTGCTGCCGTCCGACCGCGAGGTCTCGATGAAGAAGCTGGCGGCCGCACTCAAGGCCAAGTCGGCGCAGATGATGAAGCCGGCCGATGCCGAGCGCCTGACCGGCTACAAGGTCGGCGGCATCAGCCCGTTCGGCCAGATGAAGGCGGTGCCCACCGTGTTCGAGGCGAGCGCGATGGGCCACGCGCTGGTCTACCTCAACGGCGGCCAGCGCGGCTTGCAGGTGCGGCTCGCCCCGGCCGACGCGGTCGCCACCGCGAAGGCGACCGTGGCCGCGGTCGTGGCATAGCCACCTCGACAAGCGACCTCGACAAGCAGGCGCGGCCCGCCGATCATGGGTCTTTCCCCACCTGCGGAGGATCGCCCATGCACCGACGAATGCTGTTGCCGGGACTGAGCGGGACCGTGCTGGTCGCGGCCCTTGCCGGGCAGGCGCTGGCGCACCACGGCTGGGAGTGGGCGGAGGACAAGCAGACCGAGCTGTCGGGCACGATACAGGCGGTGTCGATGGCGCCGCCGCACCCGACCCTGCAGGTCAAGGCGGCCGACGGGGTGGTCTGGCAGATCGATCTCGGCAATCCCAACCAGACCGAGCGCTCGGGCTTCACCGCGGCGTCGGCCAAGCCGGGCGACGCGATCCTCGTGCTGGGCAATCGCCACAAGGATCCGGCGAAGCGGCAGATGAAGGCCGTGCGCATCACCGTCGCGGGCAAGGCCTTCGACATGTATCCCGAGCGCATCCGCACCAACTGAGCCGCGCGCTTGTCCTGGCTCGACGGGTTGGCCCATTGGCCGGGCGCGCTGCTCCTGCAGCGCTCCGGGACCGCTTACCTCGTGGTCAACGCGGCCCACATCCTGGGTATCGGCCTGTTGCTGGGCAGCATCCTGCCGCTCGACGTTCGCCTCGCGCGCGGCCGTGCCGACGGGGCGCTGGCGGCGGTGGCGCCCGTCCTGCTGCGCACGGCGCGGCTGGGGCTGGCCGTCGCGCTGCTGACCGGCTTCTGGCTGTTCAGCGTCAAGCCCGGCGCATACGTCGGCAACCCGGCGGCCTGGGCGAAGGCGGCTCTGCTCGGGCTGGCCTTGATCAACATCGTCTTCCAGCACCGCGACCTGCGGCTGGTCGCGGCGCTGGCGGGCGCCGCGCCGCCGACCGCGGTGCGCCTGCGTGCCGGCCTGTCGATCGGGTTGTGGCTCGGCGTGCTGGTGTCGGGGCGCTGGATCGGCTTCGTCTAGCGCAGGCCCGCTAGCACAGCCCAGAGGTCCAGTCCGCGACGGCGTTCGCCATGGTCGCGAGATGCCCGGCCGCGGTGTGGCCGGAGATCGCCTTGCGCGGCTTGAGATCGTGGTCGCCGTCCTCCAGCCACAGGAGGCGGATCGACGGCGACAGCGTGTAACCCTCGACTTCCGCGCGGGTGCCGAACGCGTCGCGCGTGCCCTGCACGACCAGGGTCGGGGTGCGCAGCGTCGCGAGGTGCGCCGTCCGCAGTTGCTGCGGCTTGGCTATCGGGTGGAAAGGGTAGCCAAGGCACAGCAGCCCGGCGATCCGTCCGCGGTCGTGCAGCGTGTCGGCGACCAGGCTGGCGACGCGGCCGCCCATCGACTTGCCGCCGATCACCAGCGGCCCTTTCGCGGGGAGGGCCGCGACGGCGGCCTCGTACTCGGGGCACAGCGTCTCGGCGCGCGGCGGCGGCTTGCGCTGGCCGTCGCGCCGCGCCGCCATGTAGGCGAACTCGAAGCGCGCCACGCGCAGGCCGACGCCGGCCAGCGCCTCGGCCAGCCGGTTCATGCCGGGCGAATCCATCGCCGCGCCGGCGCCGTGGCCGAGCAGCACGGTGCAGGGCGCCGCGGCGGGACCGTCGAACATCAAGCGCGGCGCGGCCATGCTCAGAAGGCTCCGGTGAATTCGAACTCGAGACGGTTGTTCACGTTGTCGACCTTCCACCAGCTCAGCCGGCGCAGGAAGCTCTGGCCGAGCAGCGCGCGGCTCTTCGGCGCGCCGACCGTGGCCAGCACGTTCTCCATGGTGCGCTCGCCGATCTGCAGGCTGCGCAGGCGGAACACCTTCTGCTGCATGGTGCGGCCATCGGCCAGCACGAAGCGATGCTGGCCGGCGAAGTCGGCATCGGTCAGCGTGCCGGCGCGGCGCAGGGCCTCGGCGGTCTCCTCGGGGATCTGCACCGTGGCGGCGCCCGAATCGGCGATGAAGTAGAGGTGCGTGCCGCCGTTCAGCAGCGCTGACAGCACGAACACGCCGCCGACGCGCTGGAACGGCGCGACCGCGGTGTGGGACGGGCGGGCCTTGCCGCAGGGTGCCCAGCGGGAGTCGTGGCAATAGCCGGCCAGCGCCAGCAGCTTCGACACCGTGTCGCGCTGCTCGCAGGCGCCGACCGCCTCGATCGCCGGCGCCGACGCGTTGCGGCAGGTCGCGTCGGTCGCGGTCCATTGCTGGACCAGTTGCGCCGGGTTGGCGGGCGGCCCCTCGGTCGCGGTCTGCGCGCGCAGCGCAGCCGGCAGGGCGATGACGAGCAGCAGGAAGAGGGTGAGGCGGTGCACGCCTCACCGTAGCGTTCAGCCCTTCGGTCCGACCAGCGCGAACATGGCGCCCTGCGCATCCATCGCCTGCACGATCCAGTCGCCGCCGGGCACTTCCATCGGGCCGTTCATGACCTGCGCGCCGCCGGCCTTGAGCCGCTCGAGCGCCGGACCGATGCCGTCGACCCGCCAGTAGTAGCCCCAGAACGGCATCGGCACCTCGGCCGGCTTGGTCATCATGCCGCCGATCGCCTGGCCGTCGACCGCGAACAGCTGGTACTTGCCCATCGGGCCCATATCCATGGCGACGTCGCGGGTCCAGCCGAACAGGCCGGCGTAGAAGTCGAAGGCCTTCTCGCCGTCGCCGGCCATCAGCTCGTGCCAGCCGATGCTGCCCGGCGTGCCGGGGGCAGGGACCGGCGGTGCGCCGGGACCGCCGGGCTGGAACAGGCTGAACACCGCGCCCTGCGGGTCGGCCACGACGGCGAAGCGGCCGACGCCGGGGATCGGCATCGGCGACATGCGGACCGCGCCGCCGGCCTTGGTGAGGCGGGCCAGCATGGCATCGAGGTCGTCGACCCCGACGTAGCCCATCCAGCCCGGCCGGGCGCCGGCGTCGCAGGCGTCCTTGGGCAGGGTCATCAGGCCGGCGGCATTGGCGCCCGCGGCCTTGAGCATCGTGTAGTCGGTGTTGGGCGGCGGGGCGGGCTCGGCCGTCCAGCCGACGACCTTGGTGTAGAAGGCCGCCGCCGCCTTGGCGTCGGTCGTCATCAGTTCGTACCAGACAAATCCGTTGGCCATGACGGTCTCCTCAAAGCGTGGCGACGAGTTGTTCGAGCTGGTCGGCGCACTGGCCCCAGCCCTGGTGGAAGCCCATCTTCTCGTGGGCTTCGCAGTCCGCCGCCGACCAGTGGCGGACGCGCGCCGTGTAGCGTGTCTTGCCGTTCTCGGGATCGAACGTCAGCACGATCGTGATGAAGGGCTTGGCCGAAGGCTCCCAGGCCTTCACGTAGGCATCGGTCGAGACCAGCCGCCGGCCGGGGACCACCTCGAGGTAGACGCCGGGGTTCGGCAGGTCCTTGCCGTCGGGGCCGCGCATCACGATGAGGGCACTGCCGCCGGGGCGCACGTCGAGCTCGGCGACCGGTGTCGTGTAGGGCTTCGGCGCGAACCACTGCTTCAGCAGCTCGGGCTCGGTCCAGCAGCGATAGACCTTCTCGGGAGGGGCGTCGATCAGTCGGGTCAGGACGAGTTCGTGGAGGGGCATCCTCGGCTCCGGGTCGATGGCGTTGATATCCCGAGGACGCCCGGGCTATGCCGGACCCGACAGTCGGCGGAACAAAATCCGGAGGGGTCGTGACGGTCACAATCTACGGCATCAAGAATTGCGACACGATGAAGAAGGCGCGACGCTTCCTCGATGACAAGGGCGTGGCCTACGCGTTCCATGACTACAAGGTCGAGGGCATCGACCGGGCGCGCCTCGAGGGGTGGGCGAGGAAGGTCGGCTGGGAGACCTTGCTGAACCGCTCGGGCACGACCTTCCGCAAGCTGCCGGACGCCGACCGCGCGGGCCTGACCGAGAACAAGGCGATCGAGCTGATGCTCGCGCAGCCGTCGATGATCAAGCGGCCGGTGGTCGAGGCCGGCGGCAAGGTGCTGGTCGGGTTCAAGCCGGACCAGTACGCGGGTCTCGCCTAGATCGGGGCGTGCACCCGGTCGATAACTGTGGTAATGTTTCGTTGCCGGTCGGGGACCGGCAGGCGATGCCGGCGAAGTGTACCGATGTCGTCATCGAGGCGACATCGATGGACCCTGGGCAATGGCCTTTCCACTTGCGAAATCAATGGGTTCCTCTCGTTTCCTGAGAGGCGAGGCGAAACCGGATCCGGGCGCTGCCGGCTCAGCTGGTCAGCAGCTTGAGCTTGCGCTCGAAGACCTTGAGCACGTCCTCGAGGGTGTCGCCGTGGGCCAGCTTGCGCGGGCCGTTGTAGACCACGTAGCCGCCCTGGCTGGCGCCCGGGACCTTGGCGATCGCGAACAGCGGCTGCTCGGCGGTGTGGCGGAAGATCGAGAAGATCGCCATGCCCGGCCGGAAGTCGATGGCGTAGTCGCGCCACTCGCCGGTGGCGACCCGCATGCTGTAC
>JAIUOX010000188.1 GCA_020160955.1 Pseudomonadota bacterium | reverse complement strand
GCCGTAGGCGATGGTCACCTCGTGCATGTGCATGTGGCTCTGCACCTTCTTCATCACCTCGATCGGGCACGGCGAGCCGGCCATGATGCCGGTGCGCAGGCTCTTGAGGTCGAACTTCGCGAACTCGGGATGGTCGAGCTGGGCGATGAACATGGTCGGCACGCCGTACAGGGCGGTGCAGCGTTCCTCGGCCACCGCCTGTAGCGTCGCCAGCGGGTCGAACACCTCGGCCGGGTAGATCATCGTCGAGCCGTGCGTCAGGCAGCCGAGGTTGCCCATCACCATGCCGAAGCAGTGGTACAGCGGCACCGGGATGCACAGCCGGTCGGCGGCGGTGAGCTTCAGCCCCTCGCCCACGAAGTAGCCGTTGTTCAGGATGTTGTGGTGGCTGAGCGTCGCGCCCTTGGGATGGCCGGTGGTGCCCGAGGTGAACTGGATATTGATCGCGTCGTCGAACTGCAGCTTCGGCGCGAGGTCGGCCAGCGTCGCCTTCTCGGCGTTGCCCCCGCCGGTCGCGACATCGTCGAAGTTCAGCATGCCCGGCGTCTTCTCGCGCCCCAGCCGGATGACGTGCGCGAGGTGCGGCAGCTTCTTCGCCTTCACGAGGTCGGACGTGATCTCGAGGTAATTCGAGGTCTTGAGCGACGGCGCCAGCACCAGCGCCTTGCACTCGACCTTGTTCAGCGCGTACTCGAGCTCGGCCCGGCGGTACGCGGGGTTGACGTTGACCAGGACCAGCCCGGCCTTGGCGGTGGCGAATTGGGTCAGCGTCCACTCGGCCCGGTTGGGCGACCAGATGCCGATGCGGTCGCCGCGCTGCAGGCCGAGCGCCAGTAGGCCGGCCGCCAGCTCGTCGACCCGGCGGCCGAGTTCGCCCCACGTCCAGCGGATGTCCTGGTGACGCACCACCAGCGCCTCGCGGTCGCGGTGGGTGGCGACCGTACGATCGAAGAAGTTGCCGATGGTCTCGCCGATCAGCTTCTTCGACGACACGCCGTGGTCGTAGGAAATCGCGCCGCTCTTGGTGTCCATCCCGGTGCCCGTCTTGCTGTTGTGGGGCGAAAGCTTAGCGACCCGGGCGGCCGCCCTCAATCGACCGGCCTCGCCGCGTGCGTTGCATTTTGGGAGCCACCCGCCGTCGGCCGCTGGTTTTCGCATTTCGCAATTCACAGGCCAGTCCGGTCCCCGGCGGTCAAAAGCCCGGTTTTACGGGCTTTTCGCCGTGTTCCCGGGGACGGCGACCGGCGGCACCGGACTTGCTGCCCGGGGGACCAGCAACCGGCCCCACACGAGAATCGCCTTCGATGTCCTCTCCCCTCGCAGACGTCGCGCCCGCCTTCGGCGGCGCCGCATCGACCACCGATGCCCCCCCGCTGGTGCTGCACTGGGTGTTCGGCCACCTGCGCAAGCGCGGGTCGTTCGAGGATTACCTCGTCGCCGCCGGCCGCATGGCGCGGCAGCGTGGGCTGGCGATGCACATCGTCGCCCGCAGCGAGATCGACCCGCGGGTGCGCGGCGACCTCGCCGACAGCGGCGTCACGGTCGACTGCGTGCCCGACGCGGACCTGAACGCCCTGGGTTTCTTCATCCGCACCGTGCGGCGGCTGCGCCCGACGCTGGTGCACTGCCATTTCGGCTCGCCCTCGACCGCGCTGGCGCTGGCCGCCAAGGCGCTGGGCGTGAAGCGCTTCGTGTTCACCGACCACGGCTCGCGCACGGTGCTCGAAGAAGGCGCCGCGCCGCGCAAGACAGGCGATCGCGTCCGCCACCTGCGCCGCCGCCTGCTGGCGCGCTTCATCGATCTCTACCTGCCGGTCTCCGGCTTCGTCGGCGCGCAGGTCCGCCGCGAGGTCGGCGCGCCGCCCCCCAAGGTCCAGCGCCTGTTCAACGGCATCGACCTCGCCCGCTTCCAGCCGGTCGACGACGAGACTGAGCGCGATTACCTGCGCCGCGCCAAGTTCGGCCTGAAGCCCGGCCAGCGGTGTGTTCTCTACGTCGGCCAGCTGACGGAGGCCAAGGGCGTCGACGATCTCCTGGCGATCCAGGACGAGGTCCTGCGTCGCCATCCCGATGTCGCCTGGGTGTGGGTGGGCGACGGCGCTCTCGCCGAGGAGGTGCTGCAGCGCACCTCGGCGAGGGCGCTCTATCTCGGCCTGCGCAGCGACGTCGATGCGCTGCTGCCGGCCGCCGACCTGATCGTCGCGCCGTCGCGCTGGCACGAAGCCTTCTGCCTGACCGTCGCCGAGGCCGCTGCCTGCGGCGTGCCGGCCGTGGCGACGACCGTGGGCGGCGTGCCCGAGGTGGTGGCCGACGGCGAGACCGGCCTGCTGGTGCCGCCGGGCGACCGGGCAGCCCTGCTCGCCGCGATCGACCGCCTGCTGGGCGACGAACCGCGCCGCCGCGCCATGGCCGGCGCCGCCCGGGACCGCGCCGAGGCCGCCTTCAGCCTGGCCGCGATGGTCCAGGCCACCTTCAACCACTACGGCGCGCTCGGCGTGCCGGCCCGACCTTCTTCGCGCAAGGAGACCTGACATGAGCGCCCCCACCACCATCGACGCCGAGGCGCGGCGCCTCGCCGACCTCCTGGACAAGGACGGCATCGCGCCGCTGCCGGCGATGCTCGCCCCGGAGGCGCTGGCCGGCCTGCAGGCCTCGTTCGAGCGCGTGCTCGAGCGGCCCTCGTTCAACACCTGGTACGGCTACGAGCAGAACGAGAAGTGGCGCCTGCTGGTCGAGAACGCGCTGACCGTCGACCCGGCAGTGGTCGATCTCGCCCTTCATCCGCTGCTCAAGGCGGTGCTGCAGCGCTATGTCGGTCCCAACTACGTGCTGACCGAGACGCGCGGCTGGAAGACCATCCGGACCACCACCGACTTCCACGGCTGGCACAACGACGCGTGGTGCGACGAGACCCGGATCGACTTCAACAACCGGCCGCGCGAGATCAAGCTCGCCATGTACCTGACCGACGTCGAGTCCGGTCACTTCAGCTACATCGCCGGCACCCACCGCCACGACGGCGTGTCGCGCCACTGGACCGAGGCCGAGGTCGCGACCATGGACGCGCGGCGCCGCGACATGAAGGGACCGGCCGGCTCGGCCTTCCTGTTCGACACCGCCGGCATCCACCGCCAGACCGTACCGGTGCTGAAGCCGCGCAACGTCCTGTTCCTGAACTTCCACGACCCGGCCGTGGCGATCCAGTCGCTCGACGTCGAGCAGGGCCGCTACCAGCCGCTGCTGCTGAACGCCGCCTTCCTGCCCGAGATGGACGACGAGGACCGCCGCATCCTGGGCTTCGGCGCCCGCAAGGGCCGCTCGGTGCGCGACCTCACCGTCGGCCGGCCGCGCAGCCACCGCTACCCCGTCCTGCACGCCGGCGTCTCCGCCGCGCTCGCCGCCCGGCTCGAGATCCAGGAACTGCAGCGCCAGGTTCGGCGCGTGACCAGCGGCGTCGGCCGCCGCCTGCGCCGGCTGGTGCGGCCCGACGCGCCGCCGTCGGCGAGCAGCCTGCCGCTCGACGCCGCTCCGGCGCCGCGGTCGTGACCATGTCGCCCCGTCTCAGCATCGTCATCCCGGTGCGCAACGGCGAATCGTTCGTCGACTTCGCCATCGCCAGCGCGCAGGCCGTGCCGCTGGCCGATCTCGAGATCCTCGTGGTCGACGACGGCTCGACCGACGGCACGCCGGCCCTCCTGAGGGACCTCGCCGAGCGCGACCCGCGCATCGTCGTGGTCCGGCGCGACAGCAACCACGGCGCCGCCGCCGCGCGCAACGAGGCGATCCGCCGGGCGCGGGCGCCCTACGTCTGCTTCCTCGATGCAGACGACGCGCTGCGCCCGACGATCGCCGACCGGCTGACCTGGCACGAATACCATCCCGACGTGGTGATGAGCTTCGCCGACCACGAGACGCTGCTGCCCGACGGCACGATCGAGCAGCGCCACGCTGCCTCGTGGCCGCGCTTCCAGCGCTTCCTCGGCGACGCGCAGGGCATCGTCCTGCTGGGCGAGCACGGCTTCGGCCTGCTGTTCGGCGAGAACCCGGTGTGCACCACCGGCACCATGGCGCGGCGCGACGCGTTGCTCGGCGCCGGCGGCTTTGCCCGCGACCTGCGCCAGGCCGAGGACTGGGATCTCTGGATCCGCCTCGCGCGGCGCGGCGAGATCGCCTACTCGACCCGCCCGGAAGTGCTGCACGCCGTGCGCGCCGGGTCGCTCATGACCGACGTCGACGGCGTCAGCGAGAACGTTGCCGAGGTCGTGCGCCGCCATTGGCGCGAGGCCGTGCTGCGCCACCCCGGCGCCCTGATGGCCGCCCTCTCGGCGGTCCAGGTGTCGCGCGCCGAGCAGGCACGGCTGCGCTGCCGCAACGTCGGCGCCGCGATCCACTACGGCGCCGGCCTGCTGCTGCAGCCGGGCGTGGCGCTCGCCCGCGACTTCGCGCGCGCGCTGGCGGTGCTGGCCGGTCTGCGTCCCGCCGGCGCGACGCCGGTCGAGGAACGCGCCCGCCTCGCCCGCGAGGCGATGGGCTGACCGCAGGCCGAAGGCACAGACTTTCTCATCCGCGGGCCAGCAATTCTCGCTGCGCCCGCGCCCGGGCGACCGCTACGGTCGCGCCATGAAAATCGCCTTCCAGACCGTCGACGTCTTCACCGACACGCGCTTCGGCGGCAACCCGCTGGCCGTCATTCCCGACGCCACCGGCCTCGACACCGCGCAGATGCAGGCCATCGCCGGCGAGTTCAACCTCTCCGAGACGACCTTCGTGCTGCCGCCGCGCGATCCCGCGCACACCGCGCAGGTCCGCATCTTCACGCCGCGCGCCGAGTTGCCGTTCGCCGGACATCCCAACGTCGGCACCGCCTTCGTGCTGGCCCGCGCCGGCAACTGCCACGGCCGGCCGGTCACCGGCGACCGACTGGTGTTCGAGGAAATCGCCGGCCTCGTGCCGCTCGACCTCGCGCGCGACGGCGGCGCCGTGGTGTCGGCGCGCTTGGCGGCGCCGAAGCCGCTCACCCTCGGCGACGCGCTCGACCCGGCGAGCGTGGCGGCGATGGTCGGACTCGACACCGGCGACATCGTCACGACGCGCCATCCGCCCGTCATCGCCTCCTGCGGCAACGACTTCCTCTACGTCGAGCTGGCGTCGCGCGCCGCGCTGGCCCGCGCCGCCGTCCGCACCGACCGGCTGGCCGAGCACCTGCCGATGAGCCGCGCGGTCGGCGTGCACCTCTACGTCGCGTCGGACGAGGACGGAATCGAGATCCAATCGCGCATGTTCGCGCCGCTGCACGGCGTCCCCGAGGACCCGGCCACCGGCAGCGCCAACGTCACGCTGGTCGGCCTGCTGGCCCATGTCCGTCCCGAGCGCGACCTCGTGCTGTCGCTCACCATCGGCCAGGGCTTCGACATGGGCCGGCCGAGCCGGCTCGAGGCACGGGCCGAGAAGAAGGACGGCCGCGTCGTCGCCACCTGGATCGGCGGCCGC
>JAIUOX010000187.1 GCA_020160955.1 Pseudomonadota bacterium | reverse complement strand
CGTGCAGACCCTGTTCGCCGACGCCGCCACGGGATCGCGCTCGACCGCGCTGGTCAGCCAGGGCCGCATCGGCGCGCTGATCAACGCCAAGCCGGCCGACCGCCGCACCATCATCGACGAGGCGGCCGGCATCACCGGCCTCTATGCCCGCCGCCACGAGGCCGAGCTGCGCCTGCGCGCCGCCGAGCAGAACCTGGCGCGCGTGCAGGACGTGCTGGTCGCGCTGGAAGAACAGCACAAGGGCCTCAAGCGCCAGGCCCGCCAGGCCAGCCGCTACCGCAACCTGTCCGACCACATCCGCCGTGCCGAGGCCGCCGTGCTGGCGCTCAAGCTGGCGACCGCCGAGCGCGACCTCGCCGAGGCCGGCGAGCGCCTCAAGGAAGCCGAGGCGCAGGTCGCCGACCTGACCCGGCTGGTCGGCCTCGCCACCACGGCGCAGGCCGAGGCGGCGACCGCGCTGCCGCCGCTGCGCAACGACGAGGCCGCCGCCGCCGCCGCGCTGCAGCGCCTGCGCGTCGCCCACGACGCGCTGACCGCCGAGGCCGAGCGCGTCGCGCAGGCCCAGCAGGAGGCCGGCACGCGCCTCGCCCAGACCGAGACCGACCTCGCGCGCGAGCAGGGCCGCAAGTCCGACGCCGAGACGGCGATCGCCGACCTCGACGCCCAGCGCGCCCGGCTGGAGGCCGAGCGGGTGGGCGAGGACGACCGCGCCGCCGCCGCCGCCGCGACGCGCGACGCCGCGCAGGCCGAGACGGTGGCCGCCGAGGGCGAGCACGACCGCCTGACCCGCCAGATCGCCGACGACGAGGCGCTGCGCTCGAGCGTCAGCCGCGAGATCAACGACCTGCGTGAGCGACTGCGCCGCCTCGAGCAGCGCCGCGACGAGATCGCCGGCCAGCAGGCCCAGGTCGAGACCGAGCTGTCGCGCCTGCCGGCGCTGCCCGAGGTCGAGGCCGCGCTGGCCGCCGCCCGCGAGGCGCTCGACGAGGCCCGCCGCACCGGCCAGGAGTCGATCGAGGCGGCCCGCGAGGCCGAACGCTTCGAGTCCGACGCCGCCCGCGTCGCGGTCGCCCGCGCCGAGGCCGAGCGCCAGGACATGGAGAAGGCCCGCGCCGCCGAGCGCCAGGCCGCCGAGGCGAGCCACGCCGCGGCCAACGACACGCTGCAGAAGATCAATGCCCGCCTGACCAAGCTGCGCGCCGAGGAGTCCGGCGTCGCCGCCGCGCTGAAGTCGGCCGCCAACTCGCTGTGGCCGCCGCTGCTCGACGCCGTCACCGTCGAGCCGGGCTTCGAGAAGGCGCTGGGCGCAGCGTTCGGCGAGGAGCTGGAAGCCTCGTCCGACCGCGGCGCGCCGATCCACTGGCTGCCGCTCGGCGCCATGGAAGACGCGCCGGCCCTGCCCGAGGGCGCGACGCCGCTCGCCGCCCACGTCCAGTCGCTGCCCGAGCTCGAGCGTCGCCTCGCCTTCATCGGCGTGGTCGCCGACGAGGAGACCGGCGCGGCGCTGCAGGCCGGCCTGCGGCCGGGCCAGCAGCTCGTGACCCGCGAGGGCGCGGTGTGGCGCTGGGACGGCTACACGATGCGCGCCGGCGCGCCGTCGTCGGCCGCCGTGCAGCTCAGCCAGCGCAACCGCCTGGCCGACATCCGCCAGCAGATCGAGGGCGTGGTGGCCGAGCAGGCCGGCGCCCAGGTCCGGGTCGACGCCGAGACCACGTGGCTGGCCGCGGCGCGCGACGCCGAGAAGACCTGCGTCGAGCAGGCGCGCAACCACGAGCGCCAGGTCGCCGAGGCGGCCCGCCGCCGCACCCAGGGCGCCGGCGAGGCGACCCGCGCCGCCGAGCGCAGCGCCCAGCAGACGATCAGCCAGGCCGAGCGCACCGCCCGCGAGGCGCTCGACCGCCACAACGACGTGTCGCGCCGCATCGACCAGCTGAAGACCCGGCTGGCCGGCATCGAGCGCTCGGCCGCCGAGATCGCCGGCGACATCGCCGAGGTCGAGATGCGCCGCACCTTCCGCGAGGCGCGGCTGTCGTCGATCGCCGACCCGCAGGCCGACCGGCTGGTCGCCGGCACGCTGCGCGCCCGCATCGCCGAGCTGCGCGCCGCGCTGCTCGAGGCCGAGGGCACGTGCGACCGCCTCGCCCGCGAGGCGGCGATGCGCGTCGAGCGGCTGGGCCAGGTCGCGCAGGACCACGAGGGCTGGAGCAAGCGCCTGGCCGACGCCGAGGGGCAGATCCTCGAGCTCGACCAGCGCCGCGGCCAGATCGTGGCGGCGCTCGAGGAGCTGGCCGCCAAGCCGGCCGAGATCGAGGCCAAGCGCGTCACCCTGTCCGACGAGATCGCCAAGGCCGAGCTCAACCGCCAGGAAGCGGCCGACCGTCTCGCGGTCGGCGAGACCCGGCTGTCCGAGGCCGACAAGGCGATGCGCCAGGCCGAGTCCGAGCTGGCGAGCGTGCGCGAGAGCCGCGTCCGCCGCGAGGGCCTGGTCGAGCAGGCGACCAAGGACCGCGAGGCCGTGGTCGAGCGCATCGCCGAGCGGCTGCGCTGCGAGCCCGACGGCGTGCTGGCGCTGGCCGAGGTCGCCTCGCTGGAGGAACTGCCGGAGATCGACAAGGCCGAGCATCGCCTCGAGCGCCTCGTGCACGAGCGCGAGACGATGGGCGCGGTCAACCTGCGGGCCGAGGAAGAGGCCGCCGAGCTCGAGCAGCAGATCACCGGCATGACGACCGAACGCGACGATCTGGTCGCCGCCATCGGCCGCCTGCGCCAGGGCATCCAGAGCCTCAACCGCGAGGGCCGTGAGCGTTTCCTCGCCGCCTTCGAGCAGGTGAGCGGCCACTTCCAGCAGCTCTTCACCAAGCTGTTCGGTGGCGGCAAGGCGGAACTGCGGCTCACCGAGTCCGAGGATCCGCTCGAGGCCGGCCTCGAAATCCACGCCAGCCCGCCGGGCAAGAAGCTGCAGGTCATGTCGCTTCTGTCGGGCGGCGAGCAGGCCCTGACGGCGCTCTCGCTGCTGTTCGCGGTGTTCATGACCAACCCGGCGCCGATCTGCGTGCTGGACGAAGTCGACGCGCCGCTGGACGACCTCAACGTCGAACGCTTCTGCGGCCTGGTGAAGGACATTGCCGGCCGCACCGACACGCGCTTCCTGATCATCACTCACCATCGCGTCACGATGGCGCGCATGGATCGCCTCTACGGCGTGACCATGGCCGAGCGGGGCGTGTCCCAGCTCGTCTCGGTCAACCTGCAGGAGGCCGACCGGATGGTGGCCTGGGTGCGCGAAACGAGACGCTCGACCTCGGCGATGGCGCCCGGAGCGGTCTGGTAGAGCGGCCACATCCCCGCTCCCCTCTCCTGGGTGGTGAAGTAGTTGATGGCGCCGGGCAGCACCGACGAGGCCGTGCCGCGCAGGCTGACATGTGCGCCCATCGGCGGGTTCACATGCTTGTCGACGGCGTTGTGCTCGCGCTTCTTCAGGATCTGCAGCGACTTCACGTCGGGCAGCGCGTCGTGGCCCGGCCCCTTGGAGTAGGCGTCGTTGCCGATCGGCGACCAGCGCGGTGTCAGTGCCGGAAACTGCGAATAACCGCCGCAATGGACGAACTCGCCTTCCGCCTGGCCTCCGCCCTCGCGCCAATAGACGGACCGGAACCGTTTGCCCGCCGCGTCGAGCCGGCCCTGCTCGTATCCCGTGTTGGGCTCGATCATGTGCAGCAGGGCGATCTCGGTATCCGCATCGGCGCCACGCGCGCGCTCGGAGATCTCGGCGATGCCGTGATCGGGCCAGCGTGCCTCGATCTGCCGGTAGGAATACATGAAGCGCCGCGCCAGCGTGTCGACCCGGCCGCGCCAGTCGAGACCCAGCCAATATTCCCCGGTGGACAGGGTGTAGAGGCGGATCACGTCCTCGCGGTCGAACTCGACGATCGCGCAGCCGGTGCCGAACTGCCCCAGCTCCTCGTAGATGAGCGGCAGCGCCGAATAGAGATTGCCGGCGTTGAACACCATGCGCATGCGCTCGGCACAGCCGTCGAGCCATACCTTCACCGGCGCCAGCGAACCCACGCGGCGGTCCGGAATGGAGAGCCGGAACCACGGGCGCGCCGGCGAGGTCACGCCCGACATCAGACCGGCCACGAGCGTGCGCAACGCGAAGAGTGCGGTCGGATCGAGGATGGCACCATTTGCCGGGGCGCCGCGGCCACCCTGATTGGGCGACGAGAAGAACTGGCCGCGCCGCGGATTGACGTAGCGCGACAGCTCGCGCCAGCCCGGCTCCCAGGACTGGCGCTGGCGCTTCAGGACGTTGAACCGGGCGTCGAGGTGACGGCGGAGAGCGGGATCGTGGGCCATCCCTCAGCCTCCCAGGACCGTCTTGCCACGTGTGGCCGTGGTCGAGGCGGGCGCGGTGAGTCCGAGGCCACCGGTCGCGATCGTCGAGGCATAGCCTGCCATCGCGGCGGCGCGCTTCTTCTGCTCGTCCCGCGCCTCACGCACCGCCGGATCGGCCATCGACGGGACGGGTTCGGGCGCCGGCGGCAGGGCCGGCGGCGACATCGGAGGATAAGCGGCCGGTCCGCCACCAAAAATTCCCAAGGGACTTTCTCCTGTGAGAAGCGAGCCCCCGAGTTACTGATGAACCGGATTTTGAGGATGCAAGGGGAATTCGTGGCTGGCGGGTCATTCAATCGACGCCCGGCGGCACACGCCAGGTCGCGGCGCTTGCCGGCATGGGTTGGCGCCTCCATCCTCCGCGCGGAATGAAAGCCTGGCTCGTCCGCCATGTCGGCCTCTCGCGTCCCTATCGCTTCGAGCGCACGATCGCCGTTGCCGTTGCGCTCCTGCTGGCGATCGGAGCCGGTACCGTCATCCTCACCTATGGGCTGGCGACCGACGTGGCCGCCGGGTCGCCGGCGGCGTGGTTCCTTGCCTATATCGGCGGGCTACTGGCACTCGGCGTCGCCTGCACCCCGTGGCCGCGCATCACGATGGCCGTGCTGTCGCTGGCGGCGCTGGAGCTGGGCATCGGGCTCGGCGCCGCGGTGATGGCGGAGCATGGACGAGGCACGGCGATCGAGCTTTTCCCCGACCGTGACGTCCGAAGCGCAACGCGAGTCTGGCATCCGCTCCTGCAGGCCGCCAATGTGCCCACGCCTGCCGGCACGCGCACGCGGTTCCACGTCGATTCGCAAGGCTTGCGCGGGCGCGAGCGCTCACCCGCCGAGTTGAAGGACCGCATCGTCGTCGCCGTGTTCGGCGGATCGACGACGGAAAACATTGCCTTGTCCGACGGCGAGACCTGGCCCGAGCGACTCGAGGCGCTCCTTGGAGCAGACCGGTTCGCCGTGCTGAATCGTGCGGTGAGCGGCAACAGCACGGTCCAGCATGTGATCCGCACGGCCTTCTACCAGGACGCTTATGGTGTCGCCCCGCGCTGCGCCGTGTACTACGTCGGCGGGCAGGACATCAGCAACTCCCATTTCCGCAATCTCGAT
>JAIUOX010000015.1 GCA_020160955.1 Pseudomonadota bacterium | reverse complement strand
GGATGTGCGATCAAGCGCCAGATCCAAGGGGTCAGCCGAGGATCCGGCGGAGTCGTATACATGTCCCAGATTTTCCAGCGTTTTCCGGCCGCCCGCCCGTGGGCCTGGTCGGCCGGCCAGGCGGCGGCCCTGCTGGGTTTCCACGTCCTGCTGCGCGTGACGGTGTCGTGAACCACCTGCCGCTTTTCTTCGACCTCGCCGGCCGCCCGGTCGTGGTGGTGGGCGAGGGACCGGCCGCCGAGCGCCGGGTCGCGCTGGTGCGTGCCGCCGGCGCCGAGGTCCGGCAGGTCGCGGCGCCGGCGCCGGCCGATCTCGCCGGCGCCGTCGCGGCCTTCGTCGCCACCGGCGACCTTGCGCGGGACACCGCGGCGCAGGCCGTTGCCCGCGCCGCCCGCGTCCCTGTGAACGTCATCGACCGGCCCGCGCTGTGCGACTTCATCCTGCCGGCCATCGTCGATCGCGGCGACGTGGTGGTCGCGATCTCGACCGGCGGTGCCTCGCCGACGCTGGCCGCCAGCCTGCGCGCCCGCATCGAGGCGGTGCTGCCCGAGCGGGTCGGCAACCTCGCGCGGCTGGCCGCGTCGTTCCGGGCGCAGGTCAATGCCCTGGTCTCCGATCCCGGCCAGCGCCGCCGCCTGTGGCGGCGGATGGCCGAGGGGCCGGTGGCCCGGCTGGTGCTCGACGGCGACGACGCCGGGGCGCGTCGCGCCGCGCTGGGCGAACTCGACGCCGCGCGCACCGAGACCGTGGCGCCGGGCATCGTCCACATCGTCGGCGCCGGTCCCGGCGATCCCGACCTGCTGACCCTGCGCGCGGTCCAGCTGCTGCGCGAGGCCGATGTCATCCTGCACGACGAGCTGGTTCCCCCGGCGGTGCTGGCGCGCGCCCGTCGCGACGCGGAGCTGGTGTCCGTCGGCAAGCGCCGTGGCCAGTCGCAGTGGCCGCAGTCGGAGATCAATGCCGAGCTGGTGCGCCGGGCGCGGGCTGGCGAGACGGTGGTACGCCTCAAGGCGGGCGATCCCTACGTGTTCGGGCGCGGCGGCGAGGAAGTCGAGGCGCTGCAGGCCGCGGGCGTGGCGTTCTCGGTCGTGCCGGGCGTTACCGCGGCGCTCGGCTGCTCGGCCTCGGCCGGCATCCCGCTGACCCATCGCCGCGTCGCGTCCGCCGTGACCTTCGTGTCGGGGCACGCCGCCGAGGGCAGCCCGGCCGCCGCGTGGCCGGCGCTGGCCCGGCCGGGCCACACGCTGGCGATCTACATGGGCGCCGCCGAGGCGGCGTCGGTGCGCGACCGCCTGCTGGCGGCCGGCGCCGATCCCGCGCTGCCGGTGGCCGTCATCGAGAACGGCACGCGACCCGACGAGCGCGTCTCGTCCGGCCGGCTGTCCGACCTCGCGCGGCTCGCCGCCCGCCATACCGGTCCTGGCGCCGGCCCCAGCCTGATCGTCGTCGGCGACGTCGCCGCGCTCGCCGCCGCCGAACCGCTTCCCCTCGTAA
Source organism: Pseudomonadota bacterium (assembly GCA_020160955.1). Lineage (GTDB taxonomy): Bacteria > Pseudomonadota > Alphaproteobacteria > Reyranellales > Reyranellaceae > Reyranella. Next base: position 56,262 of record JAIUOX010000015.1, on the reverse strand, counting down.
AGGTGTCCTGATGGCCAAGAACCTCACCGGCGACCTCGCGGTCGTCTCCGCCAATCGCCTGGTCGATGGCGTCGTGGTGTTCCTCGACGCCGCCGGGCAGTGGACCGATCGGCTGGCGCGCGCCGCGGTGGCGCGCGATGCCGAGGCCGGCGAGCGCCTGCTGGGACAGGCGCGGGACAACGGCTTCGGCGTGATCGATCCGTTCCTCGTCGCCGTTACCGAGGAGGCCGACGGCACGATCGAGCCGGTCAGCCTGCGCGAGAAGATCCGCGCCTCGGGCCTGACCTTCGACGCGATCGCGGCGGAGGCGGTGCGCTATGCCTGACGGCCAGCATTTCTATCGCTACGACAGCTACGACCGCGCGCTGGTCGCCGAGCGCGTCGCGCAGTTCCGCGACCAGGTGCGCCGCCGCCTGTCGGGCGAGCTCACCGAGGACCAGTTCAAGCCGCTACGCCTGACCAACGGCCTGTACCTGCAGCTGCATGCCTACATGCTGCGGATCGCCATTCCCTACGGCACGCTGTCGTCGCGCCAGCTGCGCAAGCTGGCCGAGATCTCGCGCCGCTTCGATCGCGGCTACGGCCACTTCACGACCCGGCAGAACCTGCAGCTCAACTGGATCAAGCTGGAAGAGGCGCCGGACGCGCTGGCGGCCCTGGCCGAGGTCGACATGCACGCCATCCAGACCTCGGGCAACCTGATCCGCAACGTCACGGCCGATCACTTCGCCGGGGCCGCGGTCGACGAGATCGAGGACCCGCGCATCTGGTGCGAGATCGTGCGCCAGTGGTCGACGCTGCATCCCGAGTTCAGCTTCCTGCCGCGCAAGTTCAAGATCGCGATCACCGGCTCGCCGAACGACCGGGCGGCGGTGCGCGTGCACGACGTCGGCCTGCGCCTGTGGCGCAATGAGGCGGGCGAGGTCGGCTTCGAGGTGATCGTCGGCGGCGGGCTGGGCCGTACGCCGATGATCGGCAAGACGCTGCGCGCCTTCCTGCCCAAGGACGAGCTGCTCGCCTACCTCGAGGCGACGCTGCGCGTCTACAACCAGTACGGCCGGCGCGACAATCTCTACAAGTCGCGCATCAAGATCCTGGTGCACGAGATCGGCGTCGAGAAGATGCGCGAGGACGTCGAGGCCGAGTTCGCCGCGATCCGCGACGGCGCGCTGCGCCTGCCGGCCGAGACGATCGAGGCGATCGCCCGCCAGTTCGCCGGTCCCGCCTTGCGCAAGCGGCCGGCGATCGAGCCGGCGGTCGAGGCGCTCCGGCTCGAGAACCCGGCCTTCGCGCAGTGGCTCAAGTCCAACGTCGCGCCGCACCGGGTGCCCGGCCATGCCATCGTGACGGCCTCGCTGAAGCCGGCCGGCGCGCCGCCGGGCGACGCGAGCGCGGCCCAGATGGAAGGCGTCGCCGACATCGCCGAGCGCTACAGCCAGGCCGAGATCCGGGTCAGCCACGAGCAGAACCTGGTGTTGCCGCACGTCGCGGTCGCCGACCTGCCGGACGTCTGGCGGGCGCTCGACCGGCTGGGGTTCGCCGAGGCCAACGTCGGCAAGATCACCGACATCATCGCCTGCCCGGGCCTCGACTACTGCGCGCTGGCCAACGCGCGCTCGATCCCGGTGGCGCAGCGCCTGTCGACGCACTTCGCGGAGATCGCGCGGCAGCACGACATCGGCGACCTCAAGATCAAGATCTCGGGCTGCATCAACGCCTGCGGCCATCACCATGTCGGCCACATCGGTATCCTCGGCGTCGACAAGAACGGCGTCGAGCTCTACCAGCTGACGCTGGGCGGCGACGTCGATTTCGGCCAGACGGCGCTGGGCACCATCCTTGGCCCGGCGGTCGGCGCCGACCGCGTGGTCGAGGCGGTCGATGCGCTGGTCGCGACCTACCTCGACAACCGGACCGCCGGCGAGCGCTTCGTCGACACCGTCCGTCGCGTCGGACTCCAGCCCTTCAAGGAGCGCGTCTATGCCGCTGTATAGCCAACGCGAAAGCACGTCCGTCCTCGAACCGCTGACACTCGACGAGTGGCGGCAGCGGCCGGCCTGGCCGGCGGTCGCGCTGGCCAACACCGACGACGTCGAGGCGCTCGCGGAGCGTGTCGGCGCGCTGCGCCTGGTGGTGCTGCACTTCCCGAAGTTCAACGACGGCCGCGCCTACAGCCAGGCCCGCCTGCTGCGCGAGCGGCTGGGCTACACCGGCGAACTGCGCGCCACCGGCGGCGTGCTGCAGGACCAGCTGCCGTTCCTGCTGCGCTGCGGCTTCGACTCGTTCGAGAGCGAGCAGAAGGGCTTCGGCGAGGCGCTGGGCAAGGCGTCGTCGCTGTACAGCGTGGTCTACCAGCCGACCGGCGATGGCCGGGTCACGGCGGGCATGAGCCGGCTGGCGACCCGGCACCGCGCCGCCGCCGAGTAGGCACGCTTCACCCGGTGTGTCGGCGGTGTGCCGGCGACGTGCCGGCGCACACCGTGTGTGTCAGCAACCTGAAACCCGGCCGGCGGTCGCGGCCGTCATACTGGCATCCAGCGAGCAATGGATGCCATGGCTGGAAATCGCAGCGCCCCCAAGGTCGAGGTCGGTGACTGGATGCCGCGCATCACCCTGCCGGTGGCGGGTGGCGGCCTGTTCGATTCCTTCGACGCCACCGCGTGTGGCCGGGTTCGCGTCTACTGGCTGGGCGTGCTGTCGGACGGCGCCGCGAGCCTGCTGTCCGACGCGCTGGCCGTGCAGGACGCGGACCTCATCGTCGTGACGGCGCTGCCGGTCGCGGGCCATGCGACGACCCTGGTGGACCGCGCCGGCGACTTCGCCGCGGCCTTCGGCGTGGCGCCGCCGGCCGCCGTCGTCGTCGACCCGGCGGACCGCGTGGCGGCCGTGCTCGCGCCGCCGGGCGTCGCCGCCGTGCTGGGCGAGGTCGCCCGCCTGCACGACGCCAGCACACCGCACCTCGTGCAGGCCCAGGCGCCGGTGCTGATGCTCGAGCGCGTGGTCGAACCGCCCTTGCGCCGCGCGCTGCTCGACTACTGGAGGGGCCGCGACAAGCTGGCCAACCGGGTGGGTACGGCGGGCGGCAACGTGGTGAACAGCGACGTGAAGCGCCGCCTCGACGTCGAGGTCGACGAGCCCGGCCTGCTGGCGCGCCTGCGCGAGGATATCGGGCGTCGCGTCGTGCCGGCGGTGCTGCGGGCCTTCCAGATCGGCGTGATGGTGATCGAAGCGCCGATCGTCGGCTGCTACGACGCCGACGAGGGCGGCCGGTTCGGCCGGCATCGCGACAACACCAGCAGCCTCACGGCGCATCGCCAGTTCGCGCTCAGCATCAACCTCAACCCGGACGACGAGTACCAGGGCGGCGAAGTCTGGTTCCCCGAGTTCGGGCGCGAGCTGTACCGGCCGCCGGCCGGGGCGGCGCTGGTCTTCTCGACCGCGCTCCTGCACGAGGTCCTGCCGGTGCGGCAGGGCCGCCGCTACGGCGTGTTCAGCTTCCTGTCGTCGCGCGCGCCGGGCGTGGTGAAGGGTCCCTCGCTGCGCTCGGGATGACAGGGATTAGCGCTCGGGATGACAAGGATTAGCGCTCGGGATGACGAGGAACATCATCCCGAGTGCCCGTTCTTGTCATCCCGAGCGCAGCGAGGGACCTTCCACTTCGTGCCGCAGCAGCCATTGCTTGCGATGCAGCCCGCCGCCGTAGCCGGTCAGCGTGCCGTCGCTGCCGACCACGCGGTGGCAGGGGACCACGATGGAGATCGGGTTCTGGCCGTTGGCGAAGCCGGCGGCGCGCACCGCCGCCGGGCGGCCGCAGCGCTGGGCCAACGCGGCGTAGGTGATCGTGGTGCCCGGCGGGATGCCGCGCAGCGTGCGCCACACGTCCTTCTGGAAGTCGGTGCCGTTGGTCGCGACCGACAGCGCGTCGATCGCCGCGAGGTCGCCCGCGAAGTACGCCTGCAGGGCGCGGGCCGCGACGCTGCCGGCGTCTCGTTCGACGAGGTCGGTGCGCCCGTAGTGTCGCTTCAGGAGCCGATGAAAGCGGGGCAGGTGATCGCTCCAGTCGACGGCCCGCAGCACGGCGTCGTCATCGCTGACGACGAGCAGGTCGCCGATCGGCGTGGCGAGGCGCTCGATCGCGAGGCGGGTTGGCCGGGCTTGGGGCATGGCGCGATCGTACGGCATGGCACCGAGGCCTGGCGCGCGGAATCCTTTCGCCAAGGGCGGGGCGGGGGACTGTTGACCGCCGGGGGGCGGCGTGATCAGTCGCGGCGATGTCGAAGGGGGAACAGGACGACGGCTGGCGGGCGTTGCTGAGCCCCGCCGCCTTGCCGGCGGTCGCCGTGCTGGTCGGCGGCGTGCTGCTGCACTCGATGAACGTGCTGATGCTGGCCACCGTCCTGCCCACGGTCGTGGAGGCGCTGGGCGGCGCGGCCCTGATGAGCTGGACGTCGTCGGCCTTCCTCGCGTCGTCGATCGTCGCGGCGACGACCACCGGCTACTTCGCCTCGACGCTCGGGGCGCGCACGGTGTTCTCGGCCGGCGCCATCCTCTTCGGCCTCGGTGCGCTCGCCTGCGCGCTGGCCGGGTCGATGGAGATGATCGTCGCCGGCCGGTTCGTGCAGGGCTTCGGCGGCGGCCTGCTGATCGCCATGGCCTACGTCCTCGTGCGGGTCACCTTCCCGGAACGCCTGTGGGCCCGCGGGTTCGCGTTGCTGTCGGGGGCGTGGAGCCTGGCGATCGTCGTCGGCCCGCTGGTCGGCGGGCTGTTCGCGCGCTTCGGCAGCTGGCGCGGCGCCTTCGTCGCGGTGACGGCGATCGCGCTGGCGCTGGCCGTGGTGTCGCTGCGCGTCCTGCCGCGCGCCGCCGCGGGCGGCGAGGCTACGCGCCTCCCTGTCCTGCGCGCCCTCCTCGTGTGTGCCGCCATCGCCGCGATGTCGCTGATGGCCGTGGTGACGGGAAGCGCCGCGAAGGCCGGCCTGTTCGTCGTCGCGCTCGGGTTCCTCGCGGCCTGCCTCGCGGTCGATCGAAGGGCGACGCGCCCGCTGTTGCCGACCGATGCGTTCGCGGTCGGCAGCGTGACCGGGGTGGGGCTGTGGCTGTGCCTGCTGATGTGCCTCGCCTACAGCCCGCTGCAGATCTTCGTGCCGATCTTCCTGCAGGGGCTGCACGGTCTCGATGCCCTCGGCGCGGGCTACATGGTGGCCAGCGCCTCGTTCGGCTGGACCGTGGTGTCGCTGGTCGTCGCCGGGGCGTCGGCAGCGCGCAGCGACCGGCTGCTGCTGGCCGGGCCCGTCGCGCTGGCGGTCGGCCTCGCGGGCCTCGCGCTCCTCCTGCCGGTCGGGCCCGTCCTCCTGCTGGCCCTCCCGATCGCCCTGGTCGGCGCCAGCATGGGCGGCTGCTGGGCCTTCATCGCCCAGCGGGTGATGAGCGGCGCCCGGAGCGGCGAGGAGAACCTCGCGGCGTCGTCGGTGGCGACGGTTCAGCAGGCCGGGTTCGCGCTCGGTGCGGCGTTGGCCGGGGCCGTGGCGAATGCCGCCGGCCTGGCCCACGGCGTGTCGCGCGAGGGTCTCGCCACCGCCGCGGTCTGGGTCCCGGCGAGTTTCGCGGTCGCGGCGATGCTGGCCGGCGTGGCGGCGTGGCGGCTGGTCGCGCTGGCGCGACGCCGGCCGGCGTCCTAGCGGCGGGCGCTTTCCTGCAGCGCCTTGCCGAAGGCCTGGAACAGCGTGCGGTTGATCGGGTTGATCTGCGGATCGTACTCGGCGTGCCACTGGACGCCCAGCGCGAAGCCCGGCGCCTCGGCGATGCTGATCGCCTCGATGGTGCCGTCCTCGGCGATGCCCTCGACGGTCACGCGCTGGCCCGGCTGCTCGATCCCCTGGCCGTGCAGCGAGTTCACGCGGATGCGCTCGCAGCCGAGCAGGCGGGCGAACACGCCGTCCTTCGCGAGGTCGACGTCGTGGCGGTCGGCGAACACAACCTCGGGGTCGGGATGGATGTCGCCGTTGGCGAGCCGCGGCATGCGGTGGTTCATGCGGCCGGGGATCTCGCGGATCTCGGGATGGAGCGTGCCGCCGAAGGCGACGTTCATTTCCTGCAGGCCGCGGCAGATACCGAAGATCGGGATGGCGCGCGCCACGCAGGCCTCGATCAGCGCCAGCGCCATGGCGTCGCGATCCTGGTCGTAGGGTTCGTGCCGCGGGTCGGGCGGCAGGCCGAAGCGGGTCGGGTGGACGTTGGCGCGGGCGCCGGTGAGCAGGATGCCGTCGACCGCGCCCAGCAGCGCATCGATATCGGTGATGTCGGGGGCGCCGGCGAACATCAGGGGCAGGGCGCCCGCGACCTCGGCGATGGCGCGCAGGTTGCGCTGGCCGACCAGCTGCACGTTGTGCCGGTCATTGATCACCTGGGCGTTGCCGATCACGCCCACCACCGGTTTCGACTTTCCCGCCATTCCTCTCGCCACGCACCCGGAAACCCCGGAGAGATAAGCGCATTTCGTGCCAAGGGGGAAAAGATTTTCCGTCCGGGAGCCTGCCCGCGAAACTATCCGGGTGGCCGGAGGCTGGCGGCGAACAGGGCGGCCAGCCGGTCGTCGCGGGCCGCCTCGACCAGGGTGACCGGCGGCGTGCCCACCCGGCCGGACGGGTCGACCACCGTCATGCCCCGGGTGAGGCCGGGCGCCAGCGCCACGTCCACGCTGGCCCGCAGGCTGCGGGTCACGATGGCGGGCTCGACCGCCACCGCCGCGGCCAGCGGGTCGATGAACAGCAGGACGTCGCCCAGGCCCTGGCGGACATGACGTTCGCGCTCGTTGCGCAGCAGCGCGTCGACGAAGCGCCGCCATTGCCCGTCGGGGACCGGCCCGAACAGGCGGTCAATGGTGGCGCCGTCCAGCCGGTGCGCGACGCAGGTTTCCCACGGCACCACGGTGGTCGCGACGTCGGCCGCGAAGGCGACCGCGGCGGCCTCCGGGTCGGCGTAGATGTTGAACTCGGCGGCCGGGGTGACGTTGCCGCGGCCGTGCAGCGTACCGCCCATGACGGTGAGCGTGCCGATGCCCGCGACGATGCCGGGGGCACGCTGCAGGGCGAGCGCGAGGTTGGTGAGTGGCCCGATGGTCAGGAGGTCGACGCGCTCGCCCGCCGCGGCGGCGGCCGCGAAGGTCTCGACCAGGAAGCCGACGCCGTCGCGGCTGGCAGCGCGGCCGACGCGGGCCGGGCGCGGCGCACCGGCCAGCCCGTCCTCGCCGTGCACGGCGTGGGCGTGGATGCGGTCGCCGGCCAGCGGGTCGGCGGCGCCGGCATGGACCGGCACCTCGACGCCCGCCACCGCGAGGGTCGCCAGCACGTTGTCGGTCGCGGCGTCGAGCGCGACGTTGCCGAACACCGTCGTGATGGCGTCGGGCACGCGCCCGGCGCCGATCAGCAGCAAGAGGGCCTGCGCGTCGTCGACGCCGCCATCGGTGTCGAGGATCAGGCGGCGCGCGACGCCGGCCACGGCCCGACCTCCAGCCACGTGCTCTGGTAGGTCGCGCCTTCGCCCATGTCGGTGTAGCGGTCCGAGCACAGCATGTTGATCGTGCCGGCGACCGCCTCGCCGACGGGGCGCTGGCCGGGGACCAGCACGACGCCGGGCTGGATCTCGTCATTCACCTGCAACTCGAGACCGATCTCGCCGCGGTCGTTGTGCAGCCGCACCGTGTCGCCGCTCTTGAGGCCGCGCGCCGCGGCGTCCGCGGGGTGCAGCACGCAGAACGGCTTGCCCTCGCGGCGCCGCAGGTAGTCGACGCCGGAGAAGGCGGTGTGGGCCTGGAAGTAGCCGGGCGCGGTCAGCAGGCGCAGCGGCCAGCGCTTCGCCTCGGCGGCCTCGACCGGGTCGGGCTGCCAGTCGGGCAGGGCGGGCAGGCCCTGCTTCGCCAGCTGCTCGGAATGGAACTCGAGCTTGCCCGAGGGCGTCGCGAACTTCTGGCCCTCGAACGGGTGGGCGATGTGAATCGGCTCGCCGGCGAACAGCTTGTCCGGGTCGGCGGCGCCGGCCGGGCCGGTGGCGCCCTTCAGCAGTTCGCGCGCCGCGTCCTGCGGCGACAGCGTGAAGATGCGATCGGCGAGGCCCATGCGCTGGGCCAGCGCCTGCGCCACCGCGAAGTTCGACCGCGCCTCGCCGCGCGGCTTGGCGGCCTGGCGGCCCCACTGCATCCAGTAGGCGCCGTAGGCGCGGTAGAGGTCGTCGGTCTCGAGGTAGTTCGCCGCCGGCAGCACGATATCGGCGTACTTCGCCGTGTCGGTCATGAAGGGATCGTGGACCACGGTGAACAGGTCCTCGCGCGCCAGGCCCTGGCGCACCTTGTGCGCCTCGGGGCAGGTCACCGCCGGGTTGTTGGCGGCGATGAACAGGGCACGGATCGGCGGGTCCTTGAGGTTGAGGAGATCCTCGCCCAGCCGCAGGTGATTGACGCTGCGCGTCGCGGCCGGGCCGGACGGCTTGCGCACCGCGTTGTAGTTGAGGTCGCACGAGGCGGCGGTGAGCAGCACCGCGCCGCCGCCGCGCACCGCGTAGTGCCCGGTGACGCCGGGCAGCAGCGCGACCGCGCGCAACGCCTGGCCGCCGTGGGTGAGGCGCGTCATGCCTTCGCCCAGCCGGATCAGCGCCGCCTTGGCCTTGCCGTAGAGCGCCGCCAGCTTCTCGATGTCGGCGACCGGCAGGCCGGTGATCTCGGCGACCCGCTGCGGCGGGAAGTTCGGCAGGATGTCCTTCTCGACCTTGTCGAAGCCCAGCGTGTGGCTGGCGAGGTAGGCGCGGTTGGCGAGCCCGTCGCGCACCAGGATGTGCATGACGCCGAGCGCCAGCGCGGCATCGGTGCCGATGCGGATCGGCAGGTAGAGATCGGCCGCCTTGGCGCTGCGCGTGCGGCGCGGGTCGATCACCACGATCGGCAGGCCGCGCTTCTTCTTCTGCGTCTCGGCCAGCGCCCAGAAGTGCACGTTGGTCGCCGCGAGGTCGGCGCCCCAGGCGATCACCAGGTCGGAATGAACGACGTCCTCGGGATCGGCGCTGCCGACCGGGCCGACAGTGGCGTCCCACGCCGCCTCGCAGCACGAGTCGCAGACCGTGCCGGCGGCCAGGCGCGTCGTGCCCAGTGCGTGGAACAGGCCGTTCACGAGGCCGCGGTTGGTGAGGCCCTGGTGGGCCGAGTAGGCGTAGCCGAGCAGGGCGAGCGGGCCGCTCTCGGCGATGATCGCCTTCCAGCGCGCCGCGATGGTGTCGAGCGCCTCGTCCCAGCCGATGGCGGCGAACTGGCCGGCGCCCTTCGGCCCGACGCGCTTCAGCGGCGTGGCGATGCGTTCCGGCGAATTGACGAGATCGGCGTCGCGGTTGACCTTCCCGCAGGCGAAGCCCGCCGTGTAGGGATGGTCGGGGTCGCCCTGGACGCGCACCACCTGGCCGTCCTCGACATGCGCGATGAGCGAGCACATGTCGGGACAATCGTGCGCACAGACGACTCTAACTTGCGACTTCACCGGACCGTCTCCTTCGATGGGGAGACGGCAGTGTAACAGAGCCTCCGGCGGAGGCTGCGATTACTTCTTCTTGGGCGCCGCTTCGGGCTTCGCGCCCGACGACTTGGTGCCGGCGCCGACGCCGAAGCGATCCTTGAAGCGCTGCACGCGGCCGCCGCGGTCGAGCGTCTGGCGCACGCCGGTCCACGCCGGGTGGGTCTTCGGATCGATGTCCAGGCGGAGGCTCGCGCCTTCCTTGCCCCAGGTCGACCGGGTCTCGAAAGACGAGCCGTCGGTCATCACCACGGTGATCTTGTGGTAGTCGGGGTGGATCTTCTCTTTCATCACAATCTCCAGCGCAAAGGGGCCGATTCCGACCGGCCGGCGCGACAAGGCGGCGGGTATACAGGCCGAGACGGGCGAGAACAAGCCCGCCGGAGGCCGGCGGCGGTGGTCGTTGTCGGGGTCCGCGGAGGCCTGTAGACCTCGGGCCATGAGCGAACCCGCGTTCGAAGCTAGGGCCGACGCCCTGCTGGCCGCCCTGGAAGAGGAAATCGGCCGCCACGAGGATGCCGACCTGCAGGGCGGCGTCCTGACCATCGAGGCCGACCAGGGCACCTGGCTGGTCAATAAACATGCACCCACCCGGCAAATTTGGCTAAGCTCTCCCCTGAGCGGGGCGCGCCACTACGCCTTCGACGAGGCCGCCGGCCTGTGGCGCGACACGCGAGAGGGGGACGATCTCCTGACCGTCCTGTCGGCTGAACTGGGCGTCCCGGTGTCGGGGGCGCCGACCTGAGGCACGCATGAGGCTCCTGCTTAAGCTCTCGCTCGTCGTGGTGGCCGTTCTCGCCGGTTCGCTGCCGGGACCGGCGTCGGCCAAGCCGGAGGACTTCCGGGCGTTCGTGCAGTGGTTCGTTCCGGCCGGTGTCCAGAAACCCCCGCTCGTCATCCTGATCGAGGGCAGCGGCGGCACGCGGCCCAACGCGCGCAACGCCTGGGTCGACTGGCTGAACGCCCGTGGCATCGCGGTGGCGCAGGTGCGCTCGGCGGCGGCCCGCGGCCGGGCCGACTGGAGCGGTGTCGGCTGCAGCCTGCAGTACAATGGCGATGCGCGCGACGTGCTCGATCTCGCGCGGGCCGAGCAGCCGGCGATCGACAGCACGCGCTTCGCGCTGATGGGTTTCTCGCGGGGCGGCACCGAGGTGCTCAATTCCGCCCGGACCTTCCGCGGCGCGCCGGCCGGCCCGACGGCGGTCTTCGCCTTCTACCCGGGTTGCGCAGGATCGTGCACGACCGACTACGCCAAGGATGGTCCGACCCCGGTGCAGATCCTCTACGGCGATGCCGACGACTGGGGGCAGTACCAAGACACGTTCGGCCAGTGCCGGCGGCTGGCTGGCGGCCGGATCGCGTTCCACGTCATGCCCGGCGCTCACCACGGCTTCGACAACCGTTCCAGCGGCAGCTTCACGGTCGCCAGCCGGCCGTTCCGCTACCAGCCGAGCGCCGAGGCGACGGCGCAGGCCCAGGCGATCGTCTGGCAGACCCTGGCGCCGGCCTGGGGCCTGCGGAACTGACGCCCACCGGCGCCGGTTGACCAGCCCGGTTGTGCGTCCGCGGCACCGGCGCTAGACCCGATGTCCCATCAAGACCTGACCCATCATCGAGCCGCCGCCAGAAGATGAACCGTTACGCCGGCCTCCAGCTACTCGCACCCTACCTCCGGCCCTACCGCGGCAAGGTCGTGCTCGCTTCCCTGTCGCTGATCATCGCGGCCGGCACCGTCCTGGCCTTCGGCGCCTGCCTGCGGGCCCTGATCGACCGTGGCTTCGCGCAGGGGCGGGGCGACATCCTGGACTACGCGCTGGCCTCGCTGATCGTCGTCGCCGCCGTGCTGGCGGTCGCCTCGGGCGCCCGCTTCTACCTCGTGTCGTGGCTGGGCGAGCGCGTGGTCGGCGACGTCCGCCGCGACCTGTTCGCCCACGTCGTGCGGCTGGGGCCGGCGTGGTTCGAGGTCAAGCGCTCGGGCGACGTCATGAGCCGCATCTCGTCGGACGCCCAGCTGATCGAGCAGGTGGTCGGCTCGTCGGCCTCGGTGGTGCTGCGCAACACGCTGATGTGCATCGGTGGCGTGGTCATGCTGGTCGTGACCAACCCCAAGCTGGCCGCCCTGGTGCTGGCGGTGGTGCCGCTGGTGGTGGCGCCGATCATCGTGTTCGGCCGGCGCGTGCGGCGCCTGTCGCGCGAGGCCCAGGCGCGGATGGCCGACATGGTGTCGGAAGGCGGCGAGACGCTGGACGCGGTGCGCACCGTGCAGGCCTTCGCCCAGGAAGAGCGCGCGGCGCGGCGTTTCGGCGAGGCGACCGAGCGGGCGTTCGATGCCGCCCGGCAGCGCATCGCCCAGCGCGCCGTGATGACCACGATGGTGATCTTCGTGGTGTTCGCCGCGGTCGGCTTCCTCCTCTGGATGGGCGGCCACGACGTGCTGACCGGCACGATCTCGGCCGGCGACCTGTCGGCCTTCGTGTTCTACGCCGTGCTGGTCGCGACCTCGGGCGGCTCGATCAGCGAGAACATCGGCGACCTGCAGCGCGCCGCCGGCGCCGCCGAGCGGCTGGCCGAGCTGCGCGCCGAGCCGCCGGTGATCGTCGAGCCGGCCACGCCCCGGGCGCTGCCAAAGCCCCTGAAGGGCGCAGTGAGCTTCGAGGACGTGTCGTTCCGCTACCCGACCCGGCCGGAACAGCTGGCGCTGGACGGCCTGCGTCTCGACGTGGCGCCGGGCGAGACGGTCGCCATCGTCGGCCCGTCGGGCGCCGGCAAGACCACGGTGTTCAACCTGCTGCTGCGCTTCTACGACCCGGAAGCGGGGACGGTCCGGGTCGACGGCGTCGACATCCGCGACCTCGCCTTCGCCGACCTGCGGGGCGCCCTGGCGATCGTGCCCCAGGAGCCGGTGCTGTTCACCGCCTCGGTCGCCGACAACATCCGCTACGGCCGGCCCGAGGCCACCGACGCCGAGGTCCGGGCGGCGGCCGAGACGGCCTCGGCGCTGGGCTTCATCGAGGCGCTGCCGCAGGGCTTCGCGACCCATCTGGGCGCGCGCGGCGTCCGCCTGTCGGGCGGCCAGCGCCAGCGCATCGCGATCGCCCGGGCGGTCCTGCGCAACCCCGCCATCCTGATGCTCGACGAGGCGACCAGCGCGCTCGACGCCGAGAGCGAGCTGGCCGTCCAGCAGGCGCTCGACCGGCTGATGACCGGCCGCACCACGCTGGTGATCGCCCACCGGCTGGCGACCGTGCAGAAGGCCGACCGGATCGCCGTCATCGACCAGGGACGGGTGGTCGATATCGGCCGCCACGGCGACCTGGTGCGTCGCGACGGGCTGTACGCCCGGCTTGCCGAGCTGCAGTTCAACCTGTCCGCAGCCGCGGACTAGGAACCGCCTCCAACCGCTTGATCTTGATGGGGAAAGGCTGGGCCACCCCATATCTTGGCTGCGTCAAGAAAGCAGGCGTAGAGATTGGCTATACTCTTTGTATTTCAGAGGCTTATCGAGTATTCTTAACTGATATTCTCAATCGCTTTCGATCACCAAGGGCTTCTTCCCATGTACCTCCCGCTCGAGTCGCCCAGGGACTTCCACCGCGCTCCCCTCAGCCGGCTGGCCGAATGGTGGCCGGCCGCTCTGCTCGGCATCCTGGCCCTGCTGGGCGGTCTGCCGGACGCCAACGCCGCGACCGCCCTGCTGGCCCTCTAGGGCGGTCCTCTGGGCCGGTCCTCTAGGGCGCCGGGCGGTTGATCACCCGGCCGGCCAGCAGTTCCTGCGGGGTCGGCACCCAGATGTCATCGGGCGGCGTGGCGAACACGCGGTCGACGAAGTCCGGCGCGAGGCGCGCGCCCTGCAGCAGGAAGCGCCGCAGGTCGCGGTTGCTGGCGTGCATGTCGCTGTCGCTCATGCCGGGGAAGCTGGCGCGGTGGAACCCCAGCCGGCCGCCCGGCGAGACGCTGCGCTCGACCCCGCCCAGGAAGGCGAAGGCGCAGGCCGAGGCGCAGTCGCCGTCGACCCGGGTCGCCAGCCGCCGGTCGCGGAACATCCGGTAGAGATCGAACCCGACCTGCGCCCGCCCGCCCGGGCCGGCCAGCACGACGGTCGAGATGCCGGGATTGCGGTCGAGCGCCTGCTCGACCAGCGTTTCGCTGCCGAAGCCGTAGGAGCCGACGACGTAGAGCGTGCCGCCGTCCGGGCTCACCGTCACCGACAGGTCGTTCAGCGCCTCGTCCCCGGTATAGATCGTCCACATCTCCGATAGCGCCGGGACCGCGCGCTCGATCACCAGGGCGCCGATCGCGACGATCGCCGCGGCCGCCACGGCGGCCAGCCCGGTGAAGCCGCGCCGGCCGGTGGTGCGGCGCGCCGCCTGGGCCAGCAGCACGACCTGGAAGACCGCGAACAGCGTGGCCGCGGCCGACAGCAGCCCGGGGACCAGCACGTGGGCGAGGGTGATGTCGCTGCCGCTGAACACCGCCAGCGAGATGCTGCCCAGCCCGACCAGCAGCGCGCCGGCCGACCAGGTGCCGCGGTAGTAGAGGCTCTGCGACAGCGGCGCGTCGCCGTCGCGCCACAGTGGAACGCCGGCGCCCTCGAGGTGGTCGGACAGGCGTTGCGCCGGGCCGCGCTTCACGCGGCGCCGGCCGTCGGGCAAGCCCGCGCCGCGCAACTCCGCGACACCGAGCGCGCGCGCGGCGCGGTCGGCGTGGGCCAGCAGCCGGCGGCGCTGCCGGGCATCGCCCGCCAGCCCTTCGACCCGGATGTGGTCGGCGGCGCGCTGCAGCGCGATCGCCGCGGCCGGTCTGCCGGGCCCGCCGGGACCGTCGAGCACGAACACCGCGCGCTCGGGATCGTCCGACCGCGCCAGGCCGGGCAGCAGCGACGCGAGGGCTTCGGCATCGGCCGCCGTGGCATGTCGGGGGCGGGGTATTCCCATGGTGTGGCGCGCGGTATGCTGCGGCAGTTTTCACGGAGCGTCCAGAATGTCACCCGACGACCATGCCTCGACGGCGGCCGCCCGGGCGAGGCACGCCGAGCCCGGCGTGACCATCGTTCCGTCGGTCTGCCCGCACGACTGCACCAGCACCTGCGCGCTGGAGGTCGAGCGGCTGGACAGTCACCGCATCGGCCGGGTGCGCGGCTCGATGCGCAACGACTACACCGCCGGCGTGATCTGCGAGAAGGTCGCCCGCTACGCCGAGCGCATCCACCATCCCGACCGGCTGATGAAGCCGCTGCGCCGGGTCGGACCCAAGGGCTCGCGGCAGTTTGCCGAGATCTCGTGGACCGACGCGCTCGACATCGTGGCCGAGCAGTTCATCGCCAAGGCGCGCCAGCACGGCAGCGAGACGGTGTGGCCGTACTACTACGCCGGCACGATGGGCCTGGTGCAGCGCGACGGCATCAACCGCCTGCGCCATGCCATGAAGTACTCGCGCTGGTTCTCGACCATCTGCGTGACGCTGTCCGACACCGGCTGGATCGCCGGCGTCGGCGCCAAGCGCGGCGCCGACCTGCGCGAGATCGACGAGCACTCGGACCTCGTGGTGATCTGGGGCGGCAACCCGGTGAACACGCAGGTCAACGTGATGACCCACGCCATGCGCGCCCGCAAGCGCGGCGCCAAGGTGGTGGTGGTCGATCCCTACCGCACCGGCACGGCCGAGCAGGCCGACCTGCACCTCGCGGTGCGGCCGGGCACCGACGGCGCGCTGGCGGTCGCGGTGATGCACGTCCTGTTCAAGGAGGGCATGGCCGACTGGGAGTACCTGCGGCGCTACACCGACGCGCCGGACGAACTGGCCGCGCACGTCGCGACGCGCACGCCGGAATGGGCCTCGGGCATCACCGGCCTGGCGGTCGAGGAGATCGTCGGCTTCGCGCGGCTCTACGGCCGCAGCAAGGCGTCGTTCATCCGGTGCCACCACGGTTTCAGCCGCAGCCGCAACGGCGCCGCCAACATGCACGCCGTCAGCTGCCTGCCGGCGGTGACCGGCGCCTGGAAGCACAAGGGCGGCGGCGCGCTGTACGGCCACACCGGCATGTACCCGATCCGCAAGACGCTGATCGAGGGACTGGACCTGGTCGATCCGTCGATCCGCGAGCTCGACCAGTCGCGGCTCGGCCCGATCCTGACCGGCGACCGCGCCGCCCTGAAGGACGGCCCGCCGGTGACGGCGATGCTGATCCAGAACACCAACCCGGCGATGGTCTGCCCCGAGCTCGAACTGGTGCACAAGGGCTTCGCGCGTGACGACCTGTTCACCTGCGTGCACGAGCAGTTCCTCACCGAGACGGCGGCGTTCGCCGACATCGTGCTGCCGGCCACCATGTTCCTCGAGCACGACGACTTCTACACCGCGAGCGGTCACACCTTCTTCCAGGTCACGCGCAAGGTGATCGAGGCGCCGGGCGAGTGCCGCGAGAACCACTTCGTCATCACCGAGTTGGCGAAGCGGCTGGGCGCGACGCACCGCGGCTTCGACATGACGGCGTGGGAGATCATGGACGAGTCGCTGCGCCAGTCGGGCATGTGGGATGCCGAGACCAACTGGCAGAAGGGCGGCCAGGACTTCCACCTCGGCTTCGAGACCTCGCACTTCCTCGACGGCTTCGCCTGGCCGGACAAGAAGTTCCGCTTCAAGCCGGACTGGGCCGCCTACGGCCCGCGCGGCAAGGAGATGCCGGCGCTGCCCGACCACTTCGACGTGATCGACAACCCGACGCCGGACAAGCCGTACCGCATGGTCGCCGCGCCGGCCCGCACCTTCCTGAACTCGACCTTCACCGAGACGGCGAGCAGCCAGAAGCGCGAGGGCCGGCCGACCGCGATGATGAACCCCGAGGACTGCGCCGCGCTCGGCATCGTCGAGGGCGACCGCCTGGAGATCGGCAACGATCGCGGCCAGACGATCGTCCACTGCCGGCCGCGCGCCGGCCAGCAGCGCGGCGTCGTGGTGGTCGAGGGCATCTGGCCCAACCGCAACTTCGAGACCGGCATGGGGATCAACGCGCTGACCTCGGCCGACCCGGGCTGGCCCAACGGCGGTGCGGTTTTCCACGACACCGCCGTCTGGATTCGCAAGGCCGGTTAGGCCAGAACCCATCGGGTGACCAGCTTCGAACCGGCGCCCAACCCCAGCATCGCCCAGGCCCAGGCCCCGCGACCGACCGACCGTGCCCATGTCGTGGTGATCGGCAACGAGAAGGGCGGCTCGGGCAAGTCGACCACCGCGATGCACATCGCCGTCTCGCTGATGCAGGACGGCGCCCGGGTGGCGACGCTCGACCTCGACGCCCGGCAGGGCACGCTCGGCCGCTACGTCGAGAACCGCGCCGCCTATGCCCGGCGCAAGGACGTCGAGCTGCCGATGCCCGACCACGCGGCGGTCCACCTGTCGACACTCGGCGAGCGCGGCGAGGCGCAGGCCGACGAGCGCGGCCGGCTGGAGGCGGCGCTCGCGCGGGTGGTCGACGCGGTCGACTACGTGATCATCGACACGCCGGGCAGCGACACCTACCTGTCGCGGCTGGCCCATACCTGGGCCGACACGCTGCTGACGCCGCTCAACGACAGCTTCATCGACCTCGACCTGCTGGCGCGGGTCGACCCCGACACGCTGAAGATCGTGCGGCCGTCGATCTACGCCGAGGCGGTCTGGAAGCAGCGCCAGCTGCGCGCCGTGCAGGGCGGCCGGCCGGTCGACTGGATCGTGATGCGCAACCGCCTGTCGTCGCTGGCGGCGCGCAACAAGCGCGACATGGGCACGGTGATCGAGACGCTGGCGCAGCGCATCGGCTTCCGGGTCGCCACCGGCCTCAGCGAGCGCGTGATCTACCGCGAGCTTTTCCTGAACGGCCTGACGCTGTTCGACCTCAAGCGCGGCGGCAAGGGGCCGTCGCTGACGTTGAGCCACGTCGCGGCGCGGCAGGAAGTGCGCGACCTGGTGGCCGCCCTCAACCTGCCGGCGCGGGCAGGGGCTGCGCCATCGGACGCGCCCGCGACAGCAGAAGCCACGCCAGCCCCGCCAGCTGAAGGATGAACAGGGCGCCGATCGCCCACGTATAGCCGTCGGGCGCGTAACCGGTGGCGGTGCGCGGGAACTGGTCGACGATCTTCCCGATCGCCCACTGGCCGGCGAAGATCACCGAGAAGACCACGAGATTGCTCGAGGTGCTGACGCGACCGGCGTAGTGCGCGGGGAACGACTGCACCATCAGCGGCATGTACTGGATGGGCAGTGCGCCGATGAAGCCGAACAGCATCCAGGCGACCGCCGGGTGGAAAGACGGCACGAAGGCGAGCCAGCCGCACACCAGGATGAACAGGAACGAGGTGAAGCCGGCCGAGGCGAAGTCGCTGACGCCGATGCGGCGAAAGGCGTTGGTGACGATGCCGCTCATCGCGAAGCCGACGGTCATGATCGCGGTCGTCCAGAGCTGGATGTCGGCCCGTGCCGCCTTGTCGGCGATGCCGCCGACATCGCGTAGCCACGGCCCGATCCACAGCGTGATGCAGCCGATGAAGGCGAGCTGCTGCAGCGCCAGCAGCGGCTGGATGCGCCAGTAGAAGGGATTGGTCAGTACCCGGCCGGTGATGCGGAACTGGTCGGCGAGGCTGTCGCGGGCCGGCGGGGCGCCGCGTTCCGGCACGACGAGGAACAGGATCGCCGAGGTCGCGAGGCAGGCGCCCGACAGCCAGAAGAACAGGCCTTGCCAGCTGATCACCGACAGCGACCACTCGATCGGCAGCGTCGCCGCCATCGAGCCGATTCCGCCGGCCATCATGTGGAAGCCGGTGATCAGGCCCCAGCGATGCGGCGGGTACCACAGCGTGATCGCCTTGATGGCGGCCATCAGGCCGCCGGCGAAGCCCAGGCCGATCAGCACGCGCGCCACGATCAGCTCGCCGAGCGACAGGCTCAGCCCGAACAGCGCCGAGCCGGCGGCCGCCAGCGCCAGCAGCACCGCCTGCACGCGGCGCGGACCGTAGCGGTCGAGCATCACGCCGAGTACCGGCTGGCAGCCGGCGAAGAACAGGAAGAAGGCCGAGGTCAGCAGCCCGAGGTCGCCGGCCGTGATGCCGATGTCGCGCTCGAGGTAGGGAAAGATGACCGCGTTGACGCCGCGAAAGATGTACGAAAGGAAGTACGCCAGCGCGAACGGCAGGAAAACCCGCAGGAGCAGGACGGCAAAGGTCGGGGCGTTTCCGGTCATCGACTATGTTTGCATTGGCGCTGGGCGCGTGGCGCACCTTATGCACAGCGTCGCTCGGGCGTCAAAGAGCCGGCTGGTGCCTGGCGGAAATTCTCATTAATTAGCCACTCGATGACGACCGGCTCTTCCTCGTCCCGTTTTCGCCAGTGGCGGGCCGACCGTGCCTGGAAAGCCGGCGACCGCCTCGACCGCCTCGGGCGCTGGTTGCTGGTCAACGCGCCCGTGCTGGGGCGCCTGTATGCCGGCCTGCTCACCGGTCGCTGCGGCGAGCCCCGGCTCTACCCGGGCTGGAGCTTCGGCTACGAGTACTACATCCAGCGCCGTTGGCGGGCGTTGCGGCGCGGCGCGCTGTGGGAGTTCGCGCAGGAGCGCGGTCTCGAGGTGCCGCTGGTCGTGCCATGGCATGGCGGGACGCGGGTCGAGGTCACGCTGGGCAACGACATGAGCCTCTGCCTGTTCGTCGCCGGCTCCTTCGAGCCCAACGAGTTCGCCTTCCTCGACCGCGTGCTCAAGCCGGGGATGACCTTCGTCGACGTGGGCGCCAACGAGGGACTGTTCACGCTGTTCGCGGCGCGCCGGGTCGGCGCGGCCGGGCGCGTCGTGGCCGCCGAGCCGAGCTCGCGCGAGCGTCGCCGCCTCGAGTCCAACCTCGCGCGCAACCGGATCGCCAACGTGACGGTCGTGCCGCACGCCATCGGCGACAGCCCGGGCTCGGCGCGGCTGCAGATCGCGACCGGCGTGCATGCCGGGCACAACACGCTGGGCGCCTTCACCTACGCCGACGTCAACGCGGTCGATTTCGAGGACGTGCCGGTCGAGACGCTCGACGCGCTGGCCGCGCGGCTGCCGATCGAGCGGGTCGATGTCGTGAAGATCGACGTCGAGGGAGCGGAATTGAAGGTCCTCCAGGGGGCGGCCGACCTGCTGCGGCGGACCCGGCCGATCCTGCTGATCGAGGCCAACGAGGGCGCGCTGCAGGGGCAGGGCGCGAGCAGCGCCGAGGTGGTGGCGCTGCTCGAGAGCCTGGGCTTCGCCATCCACGTCTTCTCGGACCGTACCGGCGAGGTCGAGCCGCGCGCTGCCGGCGCGCCGCTCTCCGCCAACATCGTGGCGATGCCGCGCTAGTTGGCGCGGCGCAGCCGGTTCAGTTCGCGCGTCACCCGGTCGGCGACCAGTTCGGTGCCGCGCTCCGTCCAGTGCCCGTCGGTCAGGCGGTAGGTGCCGGGCACGCCCTCGAGGTCGTCGCGCAGGTCGAAGAACGGCACGCCGGTCTGGCGCAAGGCGACCGCCAGACGGAGGTGCCGGGCATCGGCCGACAGCGACGTGCTGAAGTACTTGGGCCACGGCTTCCAGAACGCGACGTAGGCGGGGTCGACGGTGCCGACCGGGATGAGGCACACGACCAGCCTGATGCCGTTGTCGCGCGCCAGCCGCTCGGTCGCGACGATCCAGCTCAGCGTCTCGTCGACCATCTGCGCACCGTCCAGCCGGTCGGCTTCCGCCGCGTCGCGCGGCATCGTCCAGGTCCCGGTCTCCCAGTCGATCATGCCGTACAGCAGCCAGCCGGCCAGCATCTCGCGGTCGCTCGGCCGGTCGGCGAAGGCGGTCCAGAAGCGGTCGTCGCCGCGCGACAGGATCTGGCGGATCGTCGCCGGGTCGAGTTTCGGGAAGTAGTGCCGCTGCATGTGGGCGGCGACGCGGTCGAGGCGCTCGGCCGGCGGCAGGGCCAGCCAGGCATTGAGGTCCTCGAACTCGTGGTCGATCGCCTTGTTGGCGCGACCGAACTCGGACAGGCCGAGGCGGTTCACGGCGAGCCAGGTGGTGCGGGGCGCCACCGCACCGAGCAGCGACGGCAGGGGACGCTCGGCGATCACCGGCGGCAGCAGGCTGCCGTAGGGCCGCATCACGAAGTCGTTGCCGGCATAGACCGCGAGCACGATCGCGTCGGGCTTGAGCCTCAGCGCGACATCGCGGATGCGGTAGTGGTACTGGGGCGGGCCGGTGGCGGAGACACCGAAATTGATGGTCTCGGCGTCGGCCTGCCCCGCGCGGGCCATGCGCTCCTCGACGAACGCCGAGAGCGGGGCGCGGATGAAGGCGCCCTCGAGGAAGCTGTCGCCGACCAGCACCGAGCGGAAGCGGATGTCGGCCGGCCGCTCGAACTGGCGCGGCCGGTCGCGCAGCGACCAGTCGTTGTAGGCGATCCCGGGCGCCGAGGTGACGGCGATCGGCCGGATGTCGCGGGCCGGCCACGACGGCACGAGGAGCGAGGCGACGAGCTCGCTTCCGGCCAGCGTCGCCGCCGCCAGCACGGTGACGAAGACGGGCCAGAAGAGCCGCCGGACGTCCATCGGCCCGGTCAGCAGCCGCGGCCGCTGGTGCGGCACAACTCGTCGAGCAGCGGCAGCAGCCGGGGAACCATGCCGGTGGTGAAGGCGGTCATCGCGTTACCGTTGGGATGGGGGTCGGGCACCGTCACCCAGAGGCTGGGCGGCGGCAGGTTCTCGACCGTCGGGAGCAGGTCGTAGAACGGCACGCCGTCCTTCTCGACCACCGCCCGAACCTTGGCGGTGATGTCGCCGAACGGGTAGGGCTTGAGCTCGCGCAGCTCGGGCAGGTTGAAGACCACGAGCTTCGCGCCGATGTCGCGCGCCGTGGTCGCGAATCCGCCCAGCGCTTTCTGGGTCTGTTGCCAGCCGGCGGCGTCGGGTTCGTAGAGCTCGCGGTAGTAGCGCTTCCAGTCGGGCGCCTCGCCGAACTGGCGCACCACGGAGTCGACGCGGTAGCCCAGCACGACCCAGGCGGCCGAATGGGTGCTCAGCCAGCCGGTGTCGGTGTAGGACGGCATCGGCTCGGCGTCGTTGATGAAGTAGGTCAGCACGACGATGTCCGGCTTCAGCCGCGCGCCGACCTCGCGGAACAGCGACAGTTCCTGGGTCGTGTTGTAGTTGCCGACGCCGAGGTTGAAACCGTCGACCTTGCGCCCGGCCTTCGCGAGCTCGGCGATCACCTGGTGGGCGAAGGTTTCCTTCTCGGCAACGCCCCATCCCAGGGTGGTCGAATCGCCGACGAAGGCGATGCGGGCCACGCCGGGCGCTGGCGCGGCGGCGATCTCGGGGCCGCGCAGGCCCTGCGTGTTGGTGCGGACATCGACGCCCATCAGCTGCGCCTCGGCGCCCGGCCGGTGACGGTGGCCGAGGTCGGGGCGCGGGTCGCGGACCTTGACCTCGCGTGCGTACTTCCACATCTCGAGTTCGTACAGCATGCCGTCGTCGAGGATGGTGCGGGTCAGCGCCTCGGCGGCGACCAGGCAAAGCAGCGACGTGACCAGGACCAGCAGGAGGTTGAATGCAGCCTTCATGTAGCGCGCGGGGATCTCTGTATCGGGAACGGCGGCTCTCATAGCGTTTCCGGACCGGGGCGTCACCGCGTGAAATGCGGCCCGCCGGCGCGATCATTTGACAAAGGGCGCGGGCCCTCCTTGCATGGCGCCATGTCGAGGAAATCCGAGATCGAGCCCACCGGCCCCGCCGGGGCGGCGACGTCGCCCGCCGAGGCCTTCGCCCGCGAGGTCGCCCGGCTGCCGCCGAGGCCCGCCGCCGGCGGACGCGGCCGGCTGCTCTTCGCGATGGACGCCACGGCGAGCCGCGAGCCGACCTGGGATGCCGCCACGACGCAGCAGGGCGAGATGTTCGTGGCGGCGCACGAGGTCGGCGGGCTGGACGTCCGGCTGGCCTTCTACCGGGGATTCGACGAGTTCAAGGTGAGCCGCTGGACGTCCGACGGCCGCGAACTGGCCCGCCTGATGGGCGCGGTCCGCTGCCTCGCCGGCCGGACCCAGGTCGCCCGGCTGCTGCGCTACGCCGCCGACCAGAAGCGCGAGAGCCGGCTCGACGCCGTGGTGTTCGTCGGCGACTGCTGCGAGGAGGACGTCGACGAGGTCGGCCATGAGGCGGGCAAGCTCGGGCTCCTCGGCCTGCCGGTGTTCGTCTTCCAGGAAGGGCACGACAATACGGCGTCGCGGCTGTTCCCGCAGATCGCGCGCCTGACGCGCGGCGCCTATTGCCGCTTCGACCGGACCAGCCCCGGCGAACTGAAGCGGCTACTGGGCGCGGTGGCGGCCTATGCCGCGGGCGGCAAGGCGGCGCTCGTGAAGTACGGCCGCCAGCAGGGCGGCGCGGCGGCGCTGCTGACCAGCCAGGTCGACTGAGCTCAGGCGCCGCCGAGCAGGCGGTTGGTCCAGCGGGCCGGCAGGGTCTGGCCCAGCCAGACGGCGGCCTTGGTGCCGATCGGGAAGGCGATGCGGGGCCGGTTGAGGGACAGGGCGCGGCGGATGATCGCCGAGGCGCGCGCCGAGGTCATCAGGAAGGGCATCGGGAACGGCGCGTCGGCGGTCATGCGGCTGACGACGAAACCGGGGCAGATCACGCTGACGCCGATATCGTGCTTCTTCAGCACGTAGCGGATGCTCTCGCCCCATACCCGGACCGCCGCCTTGCTGGCGTTGTACGACGCCGAGTAGGGCAGGCCGATGAAGCTGGCGAGCGAGGCCATCACCGCGACCTGGCCGCGGCGCCGCGCCATCATGCGCGCCAGCAGCGGCTCGACGGTGTTCAGCACGCCGCCGATGTTGACGTCCATCGTCCGGCGGATGATCGAGAAGTCGTCGAGCGAGGAATTGTCCTTGTCGATCGAGATGCCGGCATTGGCGATCACGAGGTCGACCGGGTGCGCGTCGTCGAAGGCTTGCAGCCAGTCGGCGAGCCGCTCGCGTTCCACCACGTCGATCGCCCCGGCGACCACGGTCGCGCCCTTGGCGCGGCAGGCGGCGGCGACGGCCTCCAGGCGGCCGACATCGCGGCCGGTCAGGGCCAGCGCGGCGCCCGGCACGGCGGCGTAGTCGAGGGCGAGCGCTTCGCCGATGCCGCTCGATGCGCCGGTGATCACGATGCTGGAGAACGTCTTCATGGGATAACCTTCGGCCGGACCGCGTTGTCTGGGTCCGGCGTGGATACTAGAGTGCCTCGCCGCGGCGCGACCAGTGGTTGGGACGGCGAAGACGGGAGCGGGGGAAGCTTTTTGATCGCAAGCATGACGGGATACGCGCGGGCGCAGGGATCGGATGATCGCCGGCGCTGGGTCTGGGAAGCGCGCAGCGTCAACGGTCGCAACCTCGAGGTCCGGTGCCGCGTGCCGCAGGGCTTCGAGCGGCTCGAGAATCCCGCCCGGACCGCTGTTTCGGGTCGCTTCAAGCGCGGCAACGTCAATCTCACGCTGACCATCGCCAGCGAACAGCAGGGCAAGCCGCTGCGCATCAACCGCGCGCTGCTGGCCGAGCTGGCCGCGCTGGTCGAGGAAGTGCGCAAGACGACTGGGGCCGCGCCGCCGTCGGCCGACGGCCTGTTGCGGGTTCGCGGCGTCATCGAGGAACAGGACGAGCGGGCCGAGACCGAGGCGGAGCTGTCCGCGCTCGACCGCGCGCTGCAGGCGTCGCTCGACGAGGTGCTGGGCGCGCTGGCGTCGGCGAGGGCGGGCGAGGGGCGTGCCCTGGCCGGCGTGATCGAGCGCCTGGTCGACGAGGTCGAGGCGTTGTGCAGCCGGGCGGCCGAGCGCGCCGCGACGCAGGTCGGCACGCTGCGCGATCGCTTCTCGTCGCAGCTGGCCGAGCTGCTGGAGCGGGCGCCGGCGCTGTCGGAGGAACGCTTCGCGCAGGAAGTCGCCCTGCTGGTCGGCAAGGCCGACGTGCGCGAGGAACTGGACCGGCTGGCCGCCCACATCGCGCAGGCGCGTACCCTGCTGGGCGAGGCGCGGGCCGACCACCCGGTCGGCCGCAAGTTCGATTTCCTCTGCCAGGAGTTCAACCGCGAGGCCAATACGCTGTGCTCGAAGTCGGCGGACATCGAGCTGACGCGCATCGGCATCGATCTGAAGGGCGCCATCGAGCGTCTGCGGGAGCAGGTCCAGAATGTCGAATGAGAACGGCTCCTCGGCGATCCTGCGCCGGGGTCTCATGCTGGTGCTGTCGTCGCCGTCGGGCGCCGGCAAGACAACCCTGTCGCGGCAGCTGCTCGACAACGACAAGCAGATCCAGCTGAGCGTGTCGTGCACGACGCGGCACAAGCGGCCGGGCGAACGCGACGGCGTCGACTACCATTTCATCGACACGGCGACGTTCCGCGGCATGATCGAGCGCCAGGAGTTCCTCGAGTACGCCGAGGTGTTTGGCAACTACTACGGCACGCCGCGCGCGCCGGTCGAGCAACTGCTGGGCAGCGGCCGCGACGTGTTGTTCGACATCGACTGGCAGGGCACGCAACAGCTGCGCGACATGGACACGTCGCGCGCCGACCTCGTCACCGTGTTCATCCTGCCGCCGTCGACGCGCGACCTCGAGAAGCGGCTGCTG
Organism: Pseudomonadota bacterium; assembly: GCA_020160955.1. GTDB lineage: Bacteria > Pseudomonadota > Alphaproteobacteria > Reyranellales > Reyranellaceae > Reyranella. The sequence goes on along the minus strand of JAIUOX010000015.1, from coordinate 31,091 downwards.
ACGCGTGCCCAGGATCCGAAGGAAGTGGTCGCCCAGCGGATGGCCAAGGCGGCCGACGAGATGAGCCACTGGGCCGAGTACGACTACGTGCTGGTGAACCGCGACATCGCCACCAGCCTCAACAACCTCAAGTCGATCCTGACGGCGGAGCGCCTGAAGCGCGAGCGCCAGGTCGGCATGTCGACCTTCGTCAAAGGGCTGCGCGAGGGGCGCTGACCGAGCCGCTGCCGGTCTCGCCCTGGGAGCGCAGGACGAGGCGCGAGGGCGCGTAGGGACGGCCCGAGAACTCGGCGATCAGGCGGTCGCTGTTGGTTTCGATCGTGTCCTCGAGGCGTCGCATGAAGGTTTCCTTGTCGAGGCCGGTCTCGATCGCCGGCAGGAACTCGATGGCGCAGCGTCCCGCCCGCTTGCGCCAGTCGCGGCGATTCCAGACCAGGCCCAGCGACGTCGCCACCGGGGTCACCGGCAGGCCAAGGTCGCGGTAGAGGTAGAAGATGCCCGAGCGGTAGCGCTCGCGCTCCCCCGGCTGCATCAGGTTGCCCTCGGGATAGATCGCGATGTGGCGGCCGCTGTCGTAGGCGCGCTTGGCGAACTGCGCGAGGTTGGCGCGCTCCTTGCCGCCGCCGCAGGTGTCCACCCGGATCATCTGCAGGCGGTAGAGGATGGCGCCGATCAGCGGATAGCGGAACAGCTCCTGCATCGCGACGAAGGCGATGCCGGGGATCTCGGCCGCCAGCAGGAGGCCGTCGGCCTCGCTGTGATGCTTGTTGGCGAGCAGGGCGGGGCCGCGCACCGGAAGGTGTTCCCGGCCGCGGATCTCGACCCGCATGCCGCCGATCCAGCGCATGCCCCACACGACGCCCTGGGCGTAGCGGTGCAGCAGGCCGCGCAGGACGACCGGCGTGGGGATCGGCACCAGCAGGATGCCGACAACCGCCGTCAGGGTGGTGAAGGCGTAGAAGAAGATGTTGAAGGCCAGGGAGCGGATCATGGCTTCAGAATATTGAGTGAGTGCTCACTCGTCAAGAGCCTCGGCGAGCCGGACGAAGTCGCCCACCGCGAGTTCCTCCGCCCGGGCCGTCGGGGGCAACCCGAACCGCTCCAGAACGGCCTGGGGCTGGGGGAAGACCGCGGCGAGGGAACTGCGCAGCATCTTGCGTCGCTGCCCGAAGGCGGCCGCGGTGACCCGCTCCAGCGGCCGCAGGTCCGTCAGCCGCTCCGCCGCCGGGCGGGGGCGCAGCCGCACCACCGACGACACCACCTTGGGCGGCGGCACGAAGGCCGACGGGGCGATGTCGAACAGCCGCTGCACGGTGCAGACGTGCTGGGTGAGCACCGACAGCCGGCCGTAGTCCTTGGACCGGGGCGAGGCGGCGAGCCGGTCCACGACTTCCTTCTGGAACATCAGGACCATGTCCTGCAGGGCATCGACCCGGTGCAGCCAGTTCACCAGCAGCACGGTCGAGACGTTGTAGGGCAGGTTGGCGACGATGCGGCGCGGCGCCGGGCCGAGACTGGATGGATCGATGTCGAGGGCGTCGCCGGCAACGACCTCGAGGCGATTTCCGGCCACCGCCCGAAGGTCCTCGAGCACGGCGATGGCGCGCGGGTCGATCTCGACGGCCACGACGCGCCCGGCGCCCTCCAGCAACAGGGCGCGGGTAAGGCCGCCCGGGCCGGGACCGACCTCGATCGTGGTGCCCTGGTCGAGCGGTGCCGCGGCGCGGGCGATGCGGCGGGTGAGGTTGAGGTCGAACAGGAAGTGCTGGCCGAAGCGCTTGCGGGCGTCGAGGCCGTGGGCGGCGATGACCTCGCGCAGCGGCGGCAGACCGGCGAGCCTGTCGATGACGGGGCCGTCACTCGCGGGGCCGTCGCTCACGGCGACCGTCAGGCGCCGCGGCGCCGCGCCATGTCGTCGGCCACGTGCAGCGCGGCGATCAGGCTGGTCGGGTCGGCGCGTCCCGTGCCGGCGATGTCGAGGGCCGTGCCGTGGTCGGGCGAGGTGCGGACGAACGGCAGCCCGAGCGTCACGTTGACGCCGCCGGCGAAGTCGACCGTCTTGATCGGGATCAGGGCCTGGTCGTGGTACATGCAGATCGCGGCGTCGTAGGCGGTGCGCGCGGCGGCATGGAACAGCGTGTCGGCCGGGGCGGGGCCGGTGGCGTCGATGCCCTCGCGACGCAGGATTTCGATCGCCGGGACGATGATGCGGCGTTCCTCGTCGCCCATCGCGCCCTGCTCGCCGGCGTGCGGATTGAGCGCCGCCACGGCGAGGCGCGGCCGGGCGATGCCGAACAGGCTCTTCAGTCCTCCAGCGGTGATTCGGCCGGCGCGAACGATGCCCTCGGTGTCGAGCGTGCGCACCGCGTCGGCGAGCGAGAGGTGGATGGTCACCGGTACGACGCGCAGCGCGGGGCAGGCCAGCATCATCGCGACGTCGACGCCGCCGGCGAGCTCGGCGAGGTACTCGGTGTGGCCCGGGTGCGCGAAGCCCGCGTCCTGCAGCGTCTTCTTCTGGATCGGGTTGGTCACCAGGCCGGCGATCTCGCCGCGTTGCGCCAGCTCGACCGCCCGCTCGATCGACTCGAGCGTCGCGGGCGCGTTGCCCGGGTCGGGCCGGCCGGCCTGCACGGCGGCGCGCAGGCGGATCGGCAACACGGGCAGGGCGTCGGCGAAGACCGCGGCGGCATCGGCCGGCCGGTCGACCTCGCGCAGCGGGATGTCGAGGCCGAGCCGCGCGGCGATCGCCGCCAGGCGGGCCGCATCGTCGAGCACGAAAAACGGCCGATCGCCCGGCCGGCGCGTCGACCATGCCTTGAGACTGAGTTCCCCGCCGACCCCGGCCGGCTCGCCCATCGTGACGGCGAGCGGCGCGGCGCCGCTCATGAGGGTTGCTTGACGTCGATCGTCGCCTGGCGGCGCAGGTCGCGCATGTAGCGGCGACCGGCGGCCTCGACCTTCTGCAGCAGGAGCTGCTGGCCCAGCGCATCGCGCGTCGGCATGCCGTCGGCGCCCTGGCGGCCGCACAGCGCGACCACCTGCAGGCCTTCGGCGACTCGGAACGGACCGGCGGTGCCGCCGACGTTGAGCTTCGGGATCTGCTCGAACATCTGGGGATTGCCCTGCAGGTCGCCGACCCGGACGCCGGTCAGGTCGCCCGAGGTCGCGCCCTTGAGGTCGCGGGCCCGGACGTGCAGGTCGGCGCAATTGCGCACGCCGGCCATCGCCTTCTGGGCATCGCCGTTGGCCTTGGCAACCTCGGCGTCGGTCGCGTTGACCGGCAGCGGCAGGGTCATCTGGGTCAGGTTGAGGCGCACGTCGTCGGGCCGGGCCGAGGCGAAGGGGCGGCGGTCGATGACGTAGATGACGTGGTAGCCGGCGGTCGTCCGGATCGGGTCGGAGAACTGTCGCGGCTGGAGCTTCTCGACCGCCGAGTCGAGCGTCGGGTCGAGCGAGCCGGGCAGGACCCAGCCGAGCTCGCCGCCAGCCTGAGCCGTCGCGCCCTGCGAGAACTGCTGCGCCACGGCGCCGAACGGCGCCCCCCGCTTCAGCTGCTCGACGATGCGGTCGGCCGCGCGCTTGGCGCCGTCCGCCATGTCGGCGCGGTCGATCGGGACGAAGATCTCGGCGACCCGGGACTCGGTCTTGCCGACGTTGGCGCGGGCCCGGGCCAGAGCGTCGTCGACCTCGGCGTCCGTCACGTCGACCTGCGGCCGCACCTTGCGGCGCAGGATCTTGTTCCAGGCGATCTGGGCCTCGATCTGCTGGACGGCGATGTCGTAGGACACGCCGGTGCTCTGGATGTACTGGCGGAACTGGCCGCGGCTCATGCCGGCGGCGCGCTCGATGTCGCCCAGCCGCTGTTGCATCTCGTTATCGGTCGCCTTCAGGCCGAGGCGCTTGGCGTCCTGCAGCTGGAGCCGCTCGTCGATCATCTGGCGGAGCATCTGGGCCGCCATGCGCTGCCGCAGGTCGGGGCTGTCCTGCAGGCCGGTGGTCCGGATCGCGAACTGGACGCGCTGCTGCAGGTCGAAGTCGGTGATGGCGTCATCGTTGACGCGCGCCAGCACGCGGACCTGCGCCGAGCCGACGCTGGGCGCCACGACGACGCAGACGAGGAGGAGGGTGCGGAGAATCAACGCGCGCATTGCACCGGTTCTTGCAAGAGGGGCCAGCATTATATTCCGCAACAGATCGGCTGCAACGGAGGGCAATGCCTTAGTGGTGGACTATGGCAAGATGCGGGCGTGCTTGACGCTCGACGGAGGGTAGTTTAGCCGAAACCCTACAGGGGCTTGGGCAGAAGAGGCATCGAATCGACGAATGACGACCGCTCGGCGATCGATCAGCCCCCCCACGGCCTGGGACCGGATCTGCTCCGGTGTGGGTTACCACCTCGACAACCTGGGGCGTTGGCTGATCGTCAATGCGCCGACCATCGGGTCCGCCTACGCCGCCCTGCTGGCCCCGGGCGTGCCCCGGCTGCGGCCCCGCCCGGGCTGGATGTTCGCCGAGGAGTACTACGAGGAGCGGCGCTGGCTGGCCTGCCGCCGCGGCGCCCTGTGGGAAGCCGCCCGCGAGAAGGAACTCGCGGTGCCGATCACCGTGCGCTGGCACAGCGGCACCACCGTCGACCTCACCCTGGGCAACGACAACAGCCTCTGCCTCTATGTCTGTGGATCGTTCGAGCCCAACGAGTTCGCCTTCCTCGACCGGGTGCTGAAGCCCGGGATGGTGTTCATCGATGTCGGGGCCAACGACGGGTACTACACCCTGTTCGCCGCCCGCCGGGTCGGTCCCACCGGGCTGGTGGTCGCCGCCGAGCCGAGCTCGCGCGAGCGCGCCCACCTGCAGCGCAACCTCGGGCGCAACGGCCTCGACAACGTGACGGTAGTGCCCGCCGCCATCGGCGCGGCCTCGGGCCTGGCCGACCTCCACCTCGCTCACGGCGTCCATGCCGGCCACAACACGCTCGGTGCGTTCGCCCACGACGACGTCGTGCGCGCCAGCCTGGAGCGGGTCGCGATCGAACCGCTCGACTCGGTGGTGACGCGGCTCGGCCTGGCCCAAGTCGACTTCGTGAAGATCGACGTCGAGGGTGCCGAGGCGCGGGTGGTCGACGGCGCGACGACCGTGCTCGAGAAGATGCGGCCGATCCTGCTGCTCGAGGTGAACGACAAGGCCCTGCGGGCCCAGGGCAACTGCGCCGACACCCTGCTGGAAACGCTGCGGGACAAGTTCGGATACCGCGTGTTCGTGTTCTCTTCGGCGACCGGCCTGCTCGAGGCGTGGCCCAGCAGCAACCCGCTGTCATCGAACGTGGTGGCCATTCCCGAGCAGCGGGTGGCCGAGCTGGCGCCGTCCGCCTAGTTTTCCTCAAGGCCCCAATCGCTCGACAAGGTACCGGCTCGTGTCAATTGATCGCCTCAGAACGTCCGCACAGGCCCTGGTCGACTGGGCTGCCGGACAGGCGCTTCCGCTGTGGGCCGAGCGCGGCTTCGATCGCGCCCAGGGGCGGTTCGAGGAACGCCTGACGATGGATGGCCGACTGGTGCCCGAGGTGCCGATTCGCCTGATGGTGCAGGCGCGCCAGATCTTCTGCTACGCGATGGCTGCCCGGCGCGGTTGGCATCCCGGGGGGGCCGCCCTGGTGGAGACCGCGTTCGCCAGCATGCGGCGCGACTACCACCACCGCGACGGCGCCGAGGGCTGGGTCTTCGCGGTCCATCGCGACGGCACGGTCGCCGACACGCGTCGCGATTTCTACGCACATGCCTTCGTGCTGCTCGCGGTCGCCTCGTACGTCCTGGTCACGCGGCGCAGCGATGCCCTGGCGCTGGCCGACGAAACGCTGGCCTACCTCGACAAGGCGATGCGCGCGCCGGCCGGGGGATACCTCGATGTCGTGCCGCCCACCGGCAGCGGGCGCAGCCAGAACCCCCACATGCACCTGTTCGAGGGCCTGCTCTGGCTGTGGTCGGCATCGGGCGAGCCGCGCTACCTCGCGCGGGCGGGCGAGATCGCCGACCTGTTCGTCGGCAAGTTCTTCCAGCCCGCCCACGGCGTGGTGATCGAGCACTTCGATGCCGACCTCAAGCCGGCGCCCGGGACGCGCGGCAAGATCGTCGAGCCGGGGCACCACTTCGAATGGGCGTGGCTGCTCAAGCGCTTCGAGCAGGCTTCCGGGCGGACGCTGGCGAACGTCCCCGAGGCGCTCTTCGACCATGCCGACCGCTACGGCTATGCCGAGAGCGGCCTGATCTTCGACGAGGTGCTGGTCGACGGTTCGCCGCATACGACGACTCACCGGCTGTGGCCGATGACCGAGGCGATCAAGGCGAACGTCGCGATGGCGGCGGCGGGACGGGCCCGCGAGGAAGCCCAGGCCCGCGCCGCGGCGCTCGCCGATCGGCTGGCGTCGCGTTTCCTGACGCCCGCGGGGGGCTGGGTCGACCGGCTGGATGCCGCCGGTGGTCCGGCGACCGATTTCATGCCGGCCAGCAGCCTGTACCACCTGCTCGGCGCGATCGACGAGCTGGCGGGGTACGCCGGGCTGCGGACCGCGCGCGAACTCGTCAACTGAGACGGCCGCGCGCGGATCGACGGGGAAGAGGGGCGGGACGCGCCCTTACTGGTCGCGGACCGAGGTGATCGGGTTCGAGATCGGCCACCAGATCTTCAGTTCCGGGTCGTTCCAGCGCAGCGTGAACTGGCCCGCACGGTCGTACTCGGTGCTCTGCTTGTAGTGGAAGATCGCCTGCTCGCTCATCACGAGGTGGCCGTTGCCGAACTTCGGCGGCACCAGGACCTGCAGGCGGTTGGTCTCCGACAGGGTGAACGACTCCCACTGGCGATACTGCGACGAGGTCGGATCGTTGTTCACGACCACCATGTAGAAGCTGCCCTGCAGGCAGGAGATCAGCTTCCAGGTCTTGCTGTCGCCGTGGATGCCGCGCAGCACGTTGCGGTACGACACCGAGATGTCATCCTGGATGAAGTCGATCGGGATTCCCGTCGTGAAGTAGGCCTTGCGGTTGTACGTCTCGACGTAGTGGCCGCGGAAATCCTCGAAGATGGTCGGCGGCTTGATCAGCAGGACCGATTCGAGCTTCGTCGTGAAAACTTCCATGCCGTCCTCCTGGGGGTTCAGCGGGGCGTGCTGCCGGCCGCGAGCATTTCCTGCCGGTCGTAGACGATCGTCGACCCGGTGAAGTCGACGCTGATCGGCACCGTCATCAGGTCCGACAGCGCGGCGGCGACCGCCGGCTGGCGGTCGGGCGGCACGACGAAGACCATGAAGCCCGTGCCGCCGGCGCCGAGCAGCTTGCCGCCGATCGCGCCGGCGCGCAGCGCATCGTCGTAGACGCGGTCGATCGCGCTGTTGCTGGTGCCGTTGGCCAGCGCGCGCTTGAGGGTCCAGCCCTTGTGCAAGAGCTTGCCGAACTCCTCGAGCTTGCCGGCGTGGAGCAGCGCGGCGCCCTCGTCGACCATCTCGTGCATCTGCTGCATGTGCCTGGCGTTGGAATCGAGGTTGCGGATCAGCCGCTTGGCGTAGTCGGACGAGAGGCGGCTGCTGCCGGTGTAGAACAGCATCAGCCAGCTCTCGAATTCCTGCCGGCGACCGTCGCTCAGGCCGAGCGGCGTGACGGTGAAGGAATCGTCGCGCTCGAACCGCACGATGTTGAAGCCGCCGTAGGCGCTGGCGATCTGGTCCTGGCAGCCGACCGCTTCCTTGAGCTTGTTCTGCTCGAGGTCGATGGCGCCCAGCGCCAGCGCCTTCGCGTCGAGGCGCTTGCCCTTCATCACCGACAGGGAATTGATCAGGCCGACCGCGAAGGACGAACTGGAGCCGATGCCCGAGCGGGCCGGCAGGTCGCCCTGGTGGAACAGTTCCATGCCCTGGCTGTCGTCGAAGCCGCAATACTCGAGCCCGACGCGCACGGCCGGGTGCTGGATCTCGGCGGCCGAGGCCACGGTCTCGATGTGGGACCAGATGACCCTGTGGCGGATGCCGAAGAACGGCGGCAGGAATCCGGCGCCGATGTAGCAGTACTTGTCGATGGCCATCGACAGCACGGCGCCGCCATGTTGCCGGTACCAGGGGGGATAGTCGGTTCCGCCCCCGAAGAACGACACGCGGTAGGGCGTGCGTGAGATGGCCATCAGCATAGCGGTATCCAGTACTCTCGCTCTCTTCCGTCCGGCCTCAGCGCGTCAGGAAGCGGTCGCCTTCGGTTGCAACGCGCTCGCGCCAATAGTCCAGCAGGTCGCGCAGGGTCTTCTCGAACGGGATCTCGGGCTTCCAGCCCGTGTGGGCGTGGAACTTGGCGGTGTTCGGCACCTGCAGGTCGGCGTCGATCGGGCGCAGCCGGTCCGGGTCGACCTCGACGCGGATCGCGTCGCGCGCGGTCGAATAGGAGATCAGCGTGTCGAGGATGTCCTTGATGGTGCACGAATGGGTGCCGCCGATGTTGTAGTAGGCGCCGGGCACCGGGTTGACCGTGACCAGCATGAAGTAGGCGCGCACCGCGTCGCGCACGTCGGCGACGGTCCGCAGCGACTGCAGGTTGCCGACCTTGACGACCGGCGGGATGCGCTTGGCCTCGATCATCGCGATCTGCTTGGCGAAGGTCGATTCGGCGAACACGTCGCCGCGGCGAGGACCGGTGTGCGTGAACATCCGGGTCGTCATCACGGTCATGTTGTACGCCTCGGCGTAGAAACGGCCGACCAGGTCGGTGCCGACCTTGGAGATCGCGTAGGGCGACGCCGGGTGGAAGGTGCACTCCTCGTCGATCGGCAGCTTCTCCTTCGGCACGCGGCCGAAGACCTCGGACGAGGCGCAGACGTGGATGACCGACTTCGGGGCGTGCTGGCGCAGGGCGTCGAGGACGCGCACCGTGCCCTGGACGTTGGCGTCGAGCGTGTCGAGCGGAGAGTCGAAGCTGGTGCGGGGGAAGCTCTGGGCGGCGAGGTGGAAGACGTAGTCCGGCTTGGCCTCGGCGACCACGTTCTGGATCGACAGCGTGTCGCGCAGGTCGCCATACAGCAGCGAAGCCCGGTCCTTGGCGTTGATGCGCGGCGCGACGTTGACCAGGTTGTCGAGCGGGCTGCGCCAGCGGCACATGCCGATCACGTCCCAGTCGGTGTGCTCAAGCAGGTACTCGGCAAGGTGGGAACCCACCATGCCCGTGATACCCGTGATGAGTGCGCGCGGCTTCGCCATTTATTCTTCCGTCGTGCTAACTTGCGAGGTGCCTTCTAAGGCAAAGGCGAGGGGATTGCCACCCCGGACCCGGACCGCTGCCGGGGGCCCCGGGAGCCGGCAAAAGCGGGCCGGGGATGGGGGCGAAACCCCGCGATAGTCGATTGCAAGAGGCGACCGTCTCCGTTAGCTATCCCCGGGCCGGGAAACTTACGTGCCGCGGGGAGTTCGATTGGTGAAGGAAGAAGCGATTTACCGCCGGTTGTTCCGCACGGCGCTGCTCATCAGGCTGGTCGAGGAACGGATCATCGACCTCTACCCGTCGGACAGGATCCAGAGCCCGGTGCACCTCTCGATCGGCCAGGAATCGGTCGCGGTCGGCGTGTGCGACGGCCTGCGCCCGGACGACATCATGTTCGCGACCTACCGGTCGCACGGCTTCTACATCGCCAAGGGCGGCCCGCTCGACGCCATGTTCGCCGAGCTGTACGGCCGCAAGGGCGGCATCTCGGGCGGCAAGGCCGGCTCGATGCACCTCTCGGCCCCCGAGGTCGGCCTGCTTGGCTCGTCGGCGGTGGTCGCCAGCTCGCTGCCGCACGCCGTCGGCACGGCGCTGAGCTTCAAGCGGCGCGGCCTGTCGCGGATCGCCGTGACGGTTTTCGGCGACGGTGCGACCGAAGAGGGCGTCTACCACGAGAGCCTGAACTTCGCCGCCGTCATGAAGGTGCCGGTGCTGTTCATCTGCGAGGACAACGGCCTCGCGGTGCACAGCCATCGCCCGGTGCGCCAGTCCTACCGGCTGCCCGAGCACGCGGCGGCCTACGGCATCAAGTCGCGCCGCCTCGAGGAAGGCTGGGACATCATGGCGGTCCGGCAGGCGACGCTCGAGGCCGCGGAAAAGGTCCGCGCCGGCGAGCCGTTCGTGCTCGAGATCGTCACCTCGCGCTACAAGGAACATGTCGGCGTGGGCGAGGACTTCCACTTTAACTACCGCAGCAGCGACAGCGTCGAGGCCTTCAAGAAGCGCGACCCGCTGCTGGTCGACACCAAGCTGGTCGAGGCGCTGACGCCGGAGATCATGCGGGAGATCGACGCTGCCGTGGCCTTCGCCGAAGCGAGCCCCGCGCCGGGACGCGCTGAACTTCTGACGGACGTGATCTGATGAGCACCAAGACTGCCGTGAAACCCGCCGCGGACACGCGCGTGCTGTCGTACGCCGGCGCGCTGCTCGAGACGATGGACGCGGGCCTCGCCGAGCATCCCAACGTCTTCATCATGGGTCAGGGTGTCGACGACTTCAAAGGCATCTTCGGTTCGACCACCGGGCTTGCCGAGAAGTACGGCGCGTCGCGCGTGTTCGACGTGCCGCTGATGGAAGAGGGCATGACCGGCATCGCGATCGGCGCGGCGCTGGTCGGCGACTACCCGATCACGACGCACATCCGCGCCGACTTCACCTTCCTGGCGATGAACCAGATCGTGAACCTCGCGGCCAAGTATCGCTACATGTTCGGCGGCCTGATGAGCTGCCCGATGCTGATCCGCCTGGTCGTCGGTCGCAGCTGGGGGCAGGGCGCGCAGCACTCGCAGAGCCCGCAGTCGACGTTCGCCCACTACCCGGGCCTGACGGTGGTGATGCCGTCGACCAGCCAGGCGATCCTCGACATGTACCCGCAGATCATCAACAAGCACCCGGGCCCGGTGATCAGCATCGAGCACCGCCTGCTCTACAACCTCGACTTCACGGTGTCGTCGTCGGCGAAGCCCGTGCCGCTGACCAGCTACGTGGCGCGCGAGGGCAAGGATGTGACGGTGGTCGCGACGTCGGTGATGGTGCTCGAGGCGCTGCGCGCGGCCGAGTACGTCGCCGAGAAGGCGGGGATCTCGGCCGAGGTCATCGACCTCAACTCGATCAGCCACCCGGATTGGGATCTCGTCGCGGCCAGCGTCAAGAAGACCGGCAGCCTGGTGATCGCCGACACGTCGTGGCTCGAGTACGGCGTCGCCTCGGAGGTCTGCCGCCAGCTGGTGATGCGCGACCCGGCGCTGCTGAAGAAGCCGCCGGCGATGCTCGGCATGGCGCCGGCGCCGTGCCCGACCGCCAAGAGCCTCGAGGACATCTACTACCCGAGCCAGCGCGAGACGGTCGACGCGATCATGACGCAGGCGAAGGGCGCCGGCCATGGCCTCGCCCTGCCGACCGAGAAGTCGATGACCGAGGGCTACAAGCGGTTCCGCGGACCGTTCTGACGATACCAGGCGAGGGTTCGACGGATCCCTTCCTCGAGCGGGACCTTGGGCGCGAAGCCGAGGTCCCGGCGAGCCTTGCCGTCGTCCATCAGGCGGACGGGGATCGTGCTTGGCCGTGACGGGTCGTAGCGCACGTCGGCGTCGGTGAAGCCGTCGACCGCGAGGATCGTCTGCAGGATCTCGCGCACCGAATGGCCACGGCCTGAACAGATGTTCACGGTGTAGAAGGGGTCGCTGGTCGCGAAGGCGGCGAGCAGGCCCTCGATGAAGTCGTCGACATAGATCAGGTCGCGGATGTCCTCGCCGGTGCCCCATACCTCGAGCGGCTTCTGGCGCTCGGCGACGCGGCGGATCTGCGCGGCCGTGACGTGGCTCACCGCGAAGTCGAACTTGTCGTAGGGCCCGTAGACGTTGGAAGGCCTTACGACGACCGTGGGCATCGGGTTGACGATCTTCTCGGCGTAGGTCCGGCAGAGGACCTCGGCATAGCGCTTCATCCAGCCGGCGGCGAAGTAGACGTCGTGCGGGTCGCCGTCGAACATCTCGCCCTCGGCCACCGCGCGGTTGCCGGTCGGCGGGTAGGCGGCGCCGGTCGAGATGAAGCAGAAGCGCGACACGCCGGCCTGGTGGGCGGCCTCGAGCATCTGGGTGTTGATCAGCACGTTCGGCGTGACGTGCGACAGCGGGTTGGCGCGGATCACCGCGGCCCCCGAGGTGTGCGCCGCGCACAGGAAGACGTAGTCCATGCCCTCGACCGCGCGCCGGCAATTGGCGCCGTCGCGAAGGTCCAGCGTCAGCACTTCGGCGCCGCCGAAGTCGGCCTGCAGGGGATTGCGGTGCGTTGTAAGACGGAGGTGGGCGCCGCGCCGGGCAAGGTTCAAAGCAAGGTTCGTTCCAAGGAAGCCCGCGCCACCGGCGACGAGCACCTTCTTGCCGCTAAAGTCCATTCGTCCCAACAGGATTTAAGTGATTGAAAAGGGGCCGCAAAGCAGCCCCCGGACAGCGAGCGGCAAGCACAAATCGGCATTGCGTTGCAGCAAACTACGCCTTACTTCTATTCTCATGGTCACCGCCAATCAACACGCAACTCCAGGCGCCGGTGGATCGGCAACCAAGGCCACGGGCAGCACGCCGATCCGGATCGGCCTGGTGCAGATCAACAACTCCTTCTCGGGCCAGAACTACCTGCCGTACTCGGTCGCGCTGCTGCAGACCTACGTGCAGAAGATGGCGGCCGATCCGAGCCTCTACGACTTCATGCCGCCGCTCTACAAGCGCGTGCGCATCGCCGACGCCGTCGAGGCGCTGAAGGACGCCGACCTCGTCGGCTTCAGCACCTACGTCTGGAACGGTCGCATCTCGCTCGAGATCGCGCGCCGCCTCAAGGCGATCCGTCCGAACATCGTGATCGTGTTCGGCGGCCCGCACGTGCCTGACCAGCCCGAGGCGTTCCTGCGGGCCAACCCGCAGATCGATCTCGCCGTCCACAACGAGGGCGAGCGCACCTTCCTGAAGTTCCTCGAGGTCTTCCGCGACCGCGCCGCCTGGACGACGCTGCCCGGCATCAGCATGGTGCTGCCGGACGGCAAGTTCGTGCGCAACGCCAACATCGACCGCGTCCGCGACCTCGACCAGATCCCGTCGCCGTTCCTGGAAGGCGCGTTCGACGCCATCATGACGGCCAACCCGGGCGAGAGCTGGATCGGCCTGTGGGAAACCAACCGCGGCTGCCCGTTCCGCTGCACCTTCTGCGACTGGGGTTCGGCGACCGCGGGCAAGGTCACCAAGTTCGGCGAGGAGCGGCTGTACCGCGAGGTCGACTGGTTCGCGAAGAACAAGATCGAGTACATCTTCTGCTGCGACGCCAACTTCGGCATCCAGAAGCGCGACGTCGACATCGCCAACTACGTCGCCGACGTGAAGAAGAAGACCGGATTCCCGGTCGCGCTGTCGGTGCAGAACACCAAGAACGCCACCGAGCGCGCCTACGAGACCCAGAAGATCCTGTCGGACGCCGGCCTCAACAAGGGCGTGGCGCTGTCGATGCAGAGCGTCGACAAGACGACGCTCGAGGCGATCAAGCGCGACAACATCGCGCTCAGCACCTACATGGAACTGCAGCGCCGGTTCACCCGCGACAAGGTCGAGACCTATTCCGACCTGATCCTCGGCCTGCCGGGCGAGACCTACGAATCGTTCGTGAAGGGCGTCGACCAGCTGATCGAGAACGGCCAGCACAATCGCGTCCAGTTCAACAACCTGTCGATCCTGCCGAACGCCGAGATGGGCGATGCCGCCTACCAGGCCAAGTACGGCATGGTCACGGTCGAGTCGAAGATCATCAACATCCACGGCGAGCGCATCGAGCTCGACGACGACGTGCCCGAGGTCCAGGACCTCGTGGTCGCGACGGCGGCGATGCCCTATGCCGACTGGCGCCGCACCCGGTCGTTCTGCTGGATGACCGCGCTGCTGCACTTCGACAAGCTGTTCCAGATCCCGCTGATCCTGGCGCACGGCATCTCGGGCATCGGCTACCGCGACATGATCGAGGCCTTCATGGCCGCCGATCCGAAGCGCTTCCCGCTGATCGCCGAGATCAATGCCTTCTTCGAGAAGGAGGCCGAGTCGATCCAGCAGGGCGGGGCGGAGTACGTGTTCTCGCGCGAGTACCTGAACATCTACTGGCCGGCCGACGAGTTCATCTTCGTCGAGCTGACCGCCAAGGGCAAGTTTAGCGCCTTCTACGAGGAAGCCGGCCGCCTGCTGGCCGAGACCGTGAAGGCCCGCGCCTCCGACCTGCCGGTCGACATCCTCGACGAGGCGATCCGCCTGAACCACGCGTTGGTCCACCAACCGTTCGTGAAGGAAAACACCTCGATCAAGCTGCGCTACAACCTCCTGGAGTACTGGCAGAAGGTGCGCGACGGCGAGCAGCCGACCCTGCGCGAGGCGCCGTCGGTCGTGCAGATCGACCGCTCGGCGCGGCCCTACGACGACTTCCAGAAATGGTGCCGCGAGATCGTGTGGTGGGGCAACAAGAAGGGCGCCTACCTCTACTCGACCAAGGTCGCCGCCATTTCCCCGGAACTCGCCGGCCACTACTGACCGAGATGAGATACCGGGCGCTCGGCCGGACCGGCCTGTCGGTTTCGGAGGTCGGTTTCGGCGCGTGGGGCATCGGCGGCCGCACGGTCGCCAACACCTCGTACGGCGACACCGACGACGCGGTCTCGATCGCGGCGCTGCGGCGGGCGCACGATCTCGGCATCACCCTGTTCGACACCTCGGCGGCCTACGGCAGCGGCCACAGCGAGGACCTGCTGGGCGAGGCCTTCGCCGGCCGGCGCGATCGCGTCGTGCTGGCGACCAAGGCCGGCTACGAGGCCTGGGATCGCCGCCCGGACTTCTCGGCGGCGGCGATCGTCGGCTCGGTTGAGGCCAGCCTGCGACGGCTGCGGACCGACCGGATCGACGTGCTGATGCTGCACAACGCGCCGCTGGAGGTCCTCGGGACTCCCGATGTGCAGGAGGCGATGGCGGCGCTGGTCGGCAGCGGCAAGGTCCGCTGCTGGGGCCTGTCGGCGAAGTCGCCGGCCGACGCCCTCGCGGCGCTGGCCGAGCACGACCTGGCGGTCATCCAGGCCAACTTCAACATGATGGACCTCAGGGCGCTGACCGGCGGGCTGTTCGCCGAGCTGGCGCGCCGCGGCGTCGGCTTCATCGCGCGGACACCGCTGTGCTTCGGTTTCCTGACAGGCACGATCACGCGCGAGACGACTTACCCGGACGGCGATCACCGGCTGGGCTGGCCGCGGGCGCAGCTCGAGAACTGGATCGATGGCGCGAGCGATCTGCTGGCCGCCGTCGAGGCACGGGCCGGGCTGGAGGCGGTGCATGCCGCCATCCGCTACTGCCTGTCTTTCGCCGAGGTGTCGTGCACGATCCCCGGCATCCTGACCCCGGAACAGGCGGAGGAGAACGCCGCGGCCAGCGACCTCGGCCCGCTGGCGCCGGCACTGCTCGAGCGGGTCGCCGAGATCAATCGTAACCGGCAATTCTTCGTCGCGCGGGCAGCAGCTTCCTGACGAAGGCGAGCAGGTCGCCGCCGCGGAACAGGTGGCCCGGCACGCCGGCCGCGGCCGCCGCTTCGAGGTCTGTCAGGCGGTCGCCGATCATGAACGAGTGCGACAGGTCGATCGGCCAGTCCGCCATGAACTGCCGCAACATGCCGGGGCCCGGCTTGCGATGGTCCGAGGCCTGGCGGTAGCGCTCGACGGTCCCCTCGGGATGGAACGGGCAGTAGGCGATGCCATCGAGGTGCGCGCCGTATGCCGCCAGTTGTCCGCACATCCAGTCGTGCAGCGACACGACATGGTCCTCGGTGTAGTAGCCGCGGGCGACGCCGGCCTGGTTGGTGACGAGGAAGACGAGGTACCCGGCGTCGTTCAGCAGGCGCACCGCCTGTCGCGCGCCGTCGACCCATTTCACCTGGTCCGAGCGATGCACGTAGCCGGTATCCTCGTTGAGGATCCCGTCGCGGTCGAGGAAGGCGGCCGGCCGCCGGCAGATCGCCGGCACGAGTCGTTGCGAGCGCTCGAAATCCTCCGGGATGCCGATGTCGATGAACGCGCCCTGGTGCACGACGCCCTCGACCAGTCCTTCCGACGCCAGGGTCGGCAGGACATCGCGTTCGAGCGAGGCGGGGCGGGCGCCGATGCGCGAAACGATCTCGCGCCGCATCAGGTAGATGCCGGCATTGATCGGGTCGTTCGAGGTGCCGGCCGCGTCGAAGCGGCGGATGCGCTGCCCCTCCAGTTCCACGCGGCCATATCGGGCGCCCTCGATGCCGCTGGCCAGCGCCATGCGCACCAGGCCGGTCCACGGGGTCCCCGGCTCGGGGACCAGCGACAGCCAGTTGACGTCGAACAGCGAGTCGCCGTTGACCAGGAAGAACGTCTCGTCGAGGTGCTCCGCGGCGAAGGCGAGGGCGCCGCCCGTTCCCTCGGGACGGGGTTCGACCAGGGTCCTGACGCGCATGCCACGCACCACCTTGCCGTCGTAGGCCCGGCTGAGCCCGTCCCCCAGGTAACCGCAGAGAAGCAGGGCCTCCTCGATGCCATGGCGGGCGGCCTCGTCGAGCAGGTAGTCGAGGAAGGGGCGCTCCCCGACCCTTAGGGCGGGCTTTGGGGTGCCCGACGTCAATTCCTTGAGCCGGCTGCCCATTCCGCCCACGAGGAAAACAGCCTGTCTGGTCATCATGATGGCCCAGATTAGCCCACGCCGAAGGGAGGGCGATAGTCGCGACCCGCCGGTGCCGGGGGGCTCGCTTGCGTACGCTAGGTCCCCCGTCTAAGGAGATACCAACTGGAGGCAGGATTCGGCCGTCTTGATGACACCTTATGTGAGTTTCGTTTCCTGGGGTCGCAACGACAGCTACACGCCAGAGTACGGCCAGCGCGTCCGGCGTGGCATCACGTTCCTGGCGAATCAGCTCGAAGCCGCTCAACTCGAATCCGAGCTTATTTTCGTCGAGTGGAACCCGGTGCCGGGCAAGCCGCTGCTGATCGAAGAATTCAAGGTGCCGACGTCCCTGCGCTACGTGTCGGTCAAGGGCATCGTCGTCGACGGGCGCTACCACCAACGCTACGAGGGCTCGCAGGAGCGCGGCATCCATGTCGCCGAAGCGGCTAACGTCGGCCTGCGCCGGGCGCGGGGTGCCTTTTCGTCGCCAAAGGCCAGCGACACCATTTTCTCGAACGAGATCATAAGCCGGCTCGCACGCCGCGATCTCGATCCGGGCTGCATGTATCGCGTCAACCGCTACGACGTCATCGATGCCAGCGCCTTCGCGGTGCCGGACCCCGAGTTGCTCGCTTCGCTCGCGGCGGCCGAGGTCGAGTGCAACGATTACATCAAGCAGTCGCCGTACTGGAAGATCAGGGACCTCCATACCAACGCCTGCGGTGACTTCACCCTGATGGCGACGCAACGGTGGCACCAGATTCGCGGGCACGCGCTCGACCGCAGCGTGCTGTCGCTCGATGTCGATTCGATCGCGATGCATGCCGCCGCGGCCTTCGGTGTGAAGGAATGCCGGTGGCCCGCCGAGTGCCGGGTTTACAAGCCCCGGCACAAGGCCATGAACGGTCAACGGGTCTCCCAGCATTGGCGCCCCTGGCAGCGGGCGCTCGAGCAGCCGCTGGTGGCCATGGGCGCGTGGGACACGGTGTTCCGGTTGCGAACCGCCTTCGACTATCCGCGACGTCGCGTGCACGGTGTGGACAGCGTGCTCGGCCCGTCGATCGAGCGGAATTTCCTGCGCGACGCCACGACCTGGGCGAGGGGTGCGACTCCCTCGCAGACCCAGCCCGAGAACTGGGGGCTGGCCGACGAACCGCTCGACGTCAGGACGCTCTGTGCGGGGCGTTGGGAGCATGCGGCCGGGTAGCGCGGGCGGGGAGAAACCTTGCTATACGGACGGTCATGTCTATGCTGGCGATAGGCTGCTATTGCCTTGATTGAAAAGGGATTCGTGATGTTTTTGGTCTTGCAGCGGAGCGGCGCGACGCGTCGCCGGGCTCTCGGGTTTTCGGCATGAGCGTCGAGGAGTCGATCGGGCCAGCGCAGTTCGAGACCGCGCTCGGAATCGCACCGGGCAAGCTGCCTGCTCACACCGTCGAGATGCTGCGGCAGGCCAACCTGCGCTACGCCCGGACGACCCCGGCCGAGCAGGCGGAGCTCGAGGCCGAGGCGATGGAGCGGGTGAAGCAGGGCTTCACCGTGGTCGGCGAGCAGCGGGCCGGCATCTGGCGCGACGCGTGGCAGGACCAGCTCGATCGCTTCGAGGCGGCCG
This sequence comes from Pseudomonadota bacterium, assembly GCA_020160955.1. Classification (GTDB taxonomy): domain Bacteria; phylum Pseudomonadota; class Alphaproteobacteria; order Reyranellales; family Reyranellaceae; genus Reyranella. The sequence goes on along the minus strand of JAIUOX010000015.1, from coordinate 12,780 downwards.
GCTTCGCCGTCGAGTCGCTCAACCCGGCATTCGTCGATGGCTCGGTCGTGCTGCGCTGGCAGGGCGGCTACATCCGCAGCCTCAGCGACAAGTTCGAGCTGCGGGTGATCGAGATCCTGCGCGACGCGGTGTTCCGCCTGTTCCTCGCCGACGTCGACAGCCTCTACGAGTTCGGCAGCGGCAGCGCCTTCAACGTGGCGGCCTACGCGAAGATCTTCCCGGACGTTCCGGTCTGCGCCCTCGACTGGGCGCCGGCGGCGGTTCGTATCGCCGAGCTGCTGCGCGAGAAGCTGGGCATGAAGGTCAGGGGCGAGCGCTTCGACTTCTTCAACCCGACGAAGGACATGAAGCTCGGCCCTGGCGCCGGCGTGTTCACCTTCTGCGCGCTCGAGCAGGTCGGCCCGCGCTTCGGGCCGTTCCTCGATTTCCTTCTCGAGCAACGCCCGCGACGCGTCGTGCACATCGAGCCGACGGTCGAACTGTACGATCCGTCGTCGAGCCATGACCGGGTGGCGATCGAGTACCACACGCAGCGCAAGTACCTCGTCGGCCTGTTGCCGGCGTTGCGCAAGCTGGCGGCGGAGGGCCGGATCAAGCTGCTCCACTCCAAGCGTCTGAACTGCGGCAGCCGATTCCACGAGTGCTATTCCGTGCACGTGTGGGAGCCGGCGTAGGGGGCGACCCCTTTGCCCACAAAGGTGAACTGTGCCCGCTTCTAAGCCACCTGTTTTCTCGCTCGTCTGGTACGGCAAGAATAGAGTCGACTCCGCCCGGGAGACCGTCGCCGCGTTGAAGGAGCAGGCGTTCGGCGACTTCGAGGTCCTCGTCGAGGACTGTGGGTCGTCGGACGGCACCGTCGAGGTGTTCCGCGAAGCGGCGGAACGGGACCCGCGCATCCGGGTCTACGCGCGCGGTTGGCAGAAGCGGGCGGATGCGCTGCTTTCGGCGACGCGGCGGGCGCGGGGCGAGTTCATCCTGTTCTGCCCGAGCGAAGGCGTCTTCATGGCCACGGCCCTCGAGAAGATCGCCGCCGCCTTCGCCGAGCATCCCCGGACCGGGGCGATCGCGACCTCCGGGACGCTGGTGAACAAGGACGGCGAGAGCCTCGAGCGTTGTGACATCGTCACGCTGCTCTTCACGTCCTACAGCCTCAACCTGCCTGCGGTCGCGTTCCGTCGGACCGCCCTCAACGAGGTTGGCCTGCACGAGGATCGCTGGTTCTCCAACTCCCTGGGTCTCGACCTCGTCTGCCGGGTGGCGACGAGCCGGGGACTGTTCTGCCTGGGCGAGGCCATCCTCACGCAGCCGCGCAGGATCCTGCAGGTCGACGGGCTGGAATACCCGGTCTCGGCGATCATCGCCGACCGGCTGGCGCTGGTGGCTGAACTCTTCTCGGCGCGGGGGTTCTTCGCTCCTGCCTGGGACGCCCTGGCGTGGGAAGCCAGGGTCAACCAGACCGTCGCCGTGATCGAGCAGTACACCGCGGTTGGCGGCGGGGCCCTCGAGCTGGAGGGCTTCCAGGCGATGCTCAAGGTCGCCGACGGCATCCACCAGCAGCTCAAGTACGACCACAGGACGCTGCGCAGCCTCCATCGGCTGTTCTGCTGCCGCAGCCACAACCTGGGATACCTCGAGGCGCCCCTCCAGAAATCGCTCGCCGGCATGGCCCAACTGGACATGGGCGAGCAGATCCGGCGGGGCTACAGGATCTGGACCTTTCCGGTGGGCGGACCGTGGCTGGTCCGCAAGTTCATCGCGCGCACGTCGCCGAAAGTGGCGTTCCATCCCGAGGCCCCGTCGTGGGAATCGATGTACGCCGACCTCTATCGCCTCGCCGGGGCGCGGTACGAAGCGCGGGGCCAGATCGATATCGCGCTGGAGATGTGGGACCGCGCCCGCCCGCCGGCCGATCCCGATCTCGACAGCATGGCTTGCCAGGCGATGTTGAAAAGCCCCTACGCGACCGACGAGGCGCTGGCCGCCCGGCATGTCGACTGGGTGCGCGACCATGCGCCCGGTTCGAAGCCCATCGCGCCGCGGCGGGTGCCTCGACCGAACGGCAAGATCCGCATCGGCTACCACTGCTCCTTCCTCGACTCGGACACGATGCGGAACATGATGCGCGAGGTGATCGCCGCTCATGATCGGACCCGGTTCGAGGTCTATGGGTACGGCCCGCAGCAAGTGCCGCCGGATCTCGCGGTGCACCTCGATGCCCAGCGTCACACGCCGCAGGCAAACGTCTCGGACAAGGCCTTCGCCGACCTTCTCAAGGCGGACGAGATCGACGTGTTCATGGAATTGAGCGGCTACTCTCCGGGCCACCGGTTCGGCGCCATGGCGCTGCGCGGCGCCCCGGTCCAGATCAGCTTCCTCAATCACACCGGGACCAGCATGGTCCCCAACGTCGACTACGTCATCGCCGACGAGATCTGCCTGCCGACCGGCTCGCCGGCCGAACAGTTCTACTCGGAGAAGGTGTGGCGCCTGCCGGATTGCTTCTTCTGCTTCGACTACACGAAGTTCGACGAGCCCTTCACGCCCGAGCCGCCGTTCCTGAAGAACGGGTTCATCACCTTCGGTTGCTTCGGGACGGGCGGCAAGATCGGCCGTGAACTGGTCGCCATCTGGGCCGACCTGTTGCGGCGCGTTCCCAACTCCAAGCTCTACCTGCAGAATCCGCAGCTGTCGCTGGAAGTCGACCGGACGTTCCTGCGCGATTGCTTCAAGATGGTGGGCGTCTCGCCCGACCGGTTGATCATCGAGCCCGGCGTGGAGAGGCGCCAGCTGATCCGCAACTATGGGTTGGTCGACATCAGCCTGGACACGTGGCCCTATGCCGGCGGCAACACGATCGCCGAATCGTTGTGGCACGGCGTGCCGGTGGTGACCTACCGGGGCGACCGGTTCTCGAGCACCTACGGCGCATCCCTGCTGGCAGCGGCGGGCTGCCCGGAACTGGTCGGCAACTCGCCGGAGGAGTACGTCGCCGTGGCGGCGAAGCTTGCAGCCGAGCCCGACAAGCTCGTGTATCTTCGGACCAACCTGCGCCGCATGTCGGTGGAGCATGGGCTCGGCGATTCCAAGCGGTTCGCCAGGCGTCTGGAGGAGGCTTTCACCAGGATGCTGGAAGAGGTGCCGGTCGCGTAGGGTACTTCATCGCGCCAGCGCGGCGTTTCCACGGTAACCAGAGCAGAGGCGACATCCTTCACCCATGTGTCCGATCACAGTCTCCAAGAACCCGCGAATGACGCGCTACCTCGTCGAGGTGGAGCGCGTCTTCTCGAAGTATCCCCTGACGATCATCGATGTCGGTGGGCGGGGCGGGGTGAACAGCGAGTGGAGCGTGTTCGGCAACCAGGCCCGGATGTTCTGCTTCGAGCCCGACGAGGCGGAGTGCAACCGGCTGAACGCGGAAGGACCGGGTCACGTCACCTACATTCCGACCGCGCTGGGCGTGAAGACCGGCCCGGCGACGATCTACGAGGCGCAGCTGAAGTACAGTTCCGGCCTGTACGAGACGCGCATGGATTACTTCAAGCGCTTCGTGAACTGGCGGAACGGCGAGATCGTCGGCGAGCACGTGATCCAGGTGAAGTCGCTGGAGGACGCGATCCGCGACCACGGGATCCCGCCGCTCGATTTCATCAAGCTGGACGCCGAGGGTGCCGAACTCGATATCCTGAAGGGCGGCGCGTCGGCCTTCGCCAACGGCCGGGGCCTCGGCGTGCTCAGCGAATTCCGGCTGCACCGGGAGATCAACGGGTCGCCGCCGTTCTACCAGTTGGACGGCTACCTGCAGGAGCACGGGTTCCGGCTCTACGACATGTCCGTGAACCACCATGGCCGCGTCGCCCTGCCGTATCCCCAGCAGGAAGACTACCGGCTGCCCTCGGGCGAGCGGTTCTTCGCCTACACCCGGCACGGCCAGTTGCAGGACGGCGACGCGCTGTATTTCCGCGACCTGGTCGGCCAGAAGAACCTCGACCCGCTCCAGGTGCTGAAGCTGGCGTCGCTGATGGAGATCTACTCCCTGGGCGACTGCGCCGCCGAACTGATCCTCGACAACAGGCAGAACGTCGACAGCCTGGTCGATACCGGGCGCCTGCTCGACCTGCTGGTGCGCGGCATGACGGGGACGGAAACGAACTACGAAGAGTACGTGCGCGCCTACTGGAAGTAGTCGACGTCGACCAGGACGGCGGCCTCGCGGGCCGGGTCGTCGAGGGCGACACGGCTGTCGGCAAAGGCGAGGCCGCGCACCGGGATCGTCTCCGTCGCTTCGCCCAGCACCGGCGCGCGGGTCCAGTGATCGTCGCTGTACTGGAACACCAGGATGGCCAGCCAGTAGCTGTCGATTCCGTCGAGCGCGAAACTGTCGACCGCGGTCTCGCCCCGGTTGGGCCGTTGCTCGACGGACGGGCTCGACCAGATCTTGGCGGTCTTCGTCGGGGCGAGCTTGGCCCAGCAGCGAACGAGGAAAGTCGCGGACGAGCGGTTCCGGGAGGAGATCCTGAGTGCTGAGCGGCCTTTCGGCACGAATATGTGGACGGGCTCGATCAGCACGCGCGGCAGTTTATGGACTGAGGGAGGGGGCGCAAGCGGAGTTTGCTGCGGCGGATTTTGCCGATTGCCTCAGGCTTTTCGCACGGTCCGATACCAGTCTATGGCGTCGGCGAGACCTTCCCGGAGGCTGGTCGTGGCTTCCCACCCCGTGGCCTGCCGGAACGCGGCACCGGAAACCTGGAGCGACACGGGACCCGAGGACTTGGCGAGGTCGTGGCGGATATCGGCGTCGGTGAAGCCGTCGAGGTCCAGCAGTTCGCGCAGCACCTCGTTCACCGACGAGTCCCGGGGCGAGGTGACGTTGAAGTCGCAATAGGCCGGCAGTGCGGCATCGCGCGCCGCGAGGATCGCCCGGGCGAGGTCCCGGCCGTGCAGCAGGTTTCGGGTCTGCTCGCCGTTTCCCCAGACCTCGATCGGCCGCTCCCGCTCGACCACCTTGGCGACCAGCGTCGGCACGAAGTGGCCGGTCGTGCCCGAGAAGTCGCCGTAGCGGCCGTAGACGAGCGACGGCCGGATGGTGACGGCGCTGCCGATGCGGCGCAGGTGCTCGACGTACCAGCGCAGTTGCTGCTCGACGTAGCGATGCATCCAGCCGACGCCGAACCACTGGTCCGGCGGGTTGCCCGCCAGCGCATCGGCCTCGATCGCGTGGTGGCCCGGCACCGACGGGTAGACGGTGCAGGAGCTGACCAGCACCAGCCTCGGCAGGCGGACCGCGGCGGCCGCCTCGAGCACGTTGGTCGCGATGCGCAGCGTGTCGACGATCGGCGATACCGGGTCGATCTTCAGGGTGCTGCTGGTGGCCAGCTGGCCGGCGCACAGGATCGCGCAGGAGGCGTTCTCGAGCAGCGGTACGGCGGCGCCGGGCTGCCGCAGGTCGCACTGGCGCCACGCGGCACGCTGGCTCTCGTAGGCGGGACGGCGGTGATAGGTCGCGACCACGTCCTCGCCGGGCATCCGCGCAAGCGCATCGACCAGATGCCTGCCGACCAGCCCGGTGGCGCCGAGGACGACGACCGTCACGACGCCGTGCCGGCTAGGAGTGGGAGAAGCGTCGCATGTCTTCCTTTTCGAGGAAGGTCGCGCGCCGGTAGGCATGGGTGACATCGGCGACGCTGCCGGCCTCGCGCACGCGTCCGTTGTCGATCCAGATGCCGGTGTCGCAGAGCTGGGTGAGGGAGCTCGGCGAGTGGCTGACCAGCAGCATCGTGCCGGTGCGCCGGAAATTGTCCATCCAGTCCGTGCACTTCTTCTGGAACGCCATGTCGCCGACCGCCAGCGCCTCGTCGACGATCAGGATATCGGCCTCGATGTGGGCGCAGATCGCGAAGGCCAGGCGCATCTGCATGCCCGACGAGTAGTGCTTGAGCGGCTGGTCCATGAAGGCGCCGATGCCGGCGAAGTCGGAGATCGAATCGAGCCGGGCCCGCACCTCGTGGCGCTTGAGGCCGAGCACGGCGCCGCCGATCAGGACGTTCTCCCGGCCCGTCGCCTCGGGATCGAAGGTCGCGCCGAGTGCCAGGACCGGGGCGACCCGGCCCTTGACCATGATCTCGCCCTTGGTCGGCCGGGTCATGCCGCAGACGATCTGGAGCAGGGTGGTCTTGCCGCAGCCGTTGCGCCCGATGATGCCGACGCTCTTGCCGCGATGGACGTCGAAGCTGATGTCCTTCAGCGCCCAGAACGACTTGTAGTAGGGGTTCGTGGCCGAGCCGATCAGCTGCTGCTTCAGCCAGTCCTTGGGGCTGTCGTAGAGCTTGTAGGCCTTCGCGAGGTGCCGGACCCGGATGACGACGTCGTCGTCGAGCTCAGATGACATCGGCGATCGCATCCTGCTGGCGGCGGAAGAACCAGTAGCCGAACCAGAAAAAGAACATGGAGATGAACGCCGTCCAGGCAACGACCCAGCCGTTCGGCAGCTTGCCCTCGACGACGAGGTCGCGAATGATCTCGATGTAGCCGGTCAGGATGTTCGCGTACATCAGCAGCCGCATGTCCGGGCTGAGCGACTCGGTCGACCAGAAGACCGGCGTCGCGAACATCAGGACCGGGGCGATGGTCATCATCAGGTAGGCGGTGTCGCGCGTGAAGGCGCCCATCGCCGACAGCATCCAGGTGATGCCGACCAGGAAGGCGAGGAACGCCACGATCCACAGCGGCAGCAGCAGCACCGTCCAGGACATCGACCCGAAGATGGCCTGGCACAGCAGCATCAGCGCCAGGCCGATCGAGGCGTAGGTCATGGCCCGCAGCGTCGAGATGATCGGCAGCATCTCGGCCGGGAACATGGTCTGCTTGATGTAGTGGGAATACTCGTGGAGCAGGGACGGTGCCCGGTAGGCCATCTCGGTGAAGAAATTGAACGCCACCAGGCCGCCGAAGATGAACAGGCCGTAGTCGACCGGCGAGTGGGACTCGGCGTTGTTGGGCAGCTTGACCGCGCCGCCGAACACGACGGTGTAGGTGATCAGCGAGATCAGCGGGGCGGTGATGGCCCAGATCCAGCCGGCCATCGATCCCTTGAAGCGCTCGCGCAGCTCGCGGCGCAGGATCGCCTCGATGAGGTCGCGGTGGTGCCAGGCATCGGTGAAGGGGCGCACCAGGAACCGGGCCAGCCGCTCGAACCAGTTGTAGTCACGCGGCTCCACGACCTCGCCGTCACGGATGTGCATGACGCGCGCCTCGGGGGAGGGCTGGCGGTTGATCAGGTTGGTCATTGGGGGCGAACGACTAGCAGAACGGGACTCGCGGGACGAGGTACGGGACGCCGCAGACCGGCTGATGCGCAGGTCGCATAGCACAAGGGTCCCGCCAGAGGTAGTGTCCGCCTCCCCGGAAGGTGGCCATCCCTCGTGAAAATGGGGGAATTTTGCCTGAAGTTTCCACACCTTGACCGGCGCGCCGGGCCTTCGCCATGAACTTGACGCTGTTCTCAGGGTAGGCTAGCGGGACGCCTCCCGGGGGGAATCCCGCTTCCGGGACCTCACGCGCGGTGAAAGTGCCTTTCTTGCCTGTTTCCCAAGACCCATCGAGAGCCCGCCGCGGCCGCCTTCCGGGAGCCCTCTGCGTTGGCTGACATCGGCATCCTGAAGGCAGCCATCGGACCGGTGTCGCGCTTGTGGCGGCGGCCGGCCGCCGTCGAGGCGACCATCACGGGCGGCACCCCCGAGGAGCAGGCGCGCCGGCTGTTCCGCGACGGCCTGGCGAAGTTCCGTGGCGGCGATTCCGCCGGGGCGCTGGCCGACCTGGACCGCGCGCTGGCGCTCCATCCCGACCTCGCCGATGCCGTGATGACCCGTGCGGAACTGCTCGATTCGCTGGGCAGGGTCGAGGAGGCGCGGGTCGGCTACCAGCGCGCCCGCGACCTCTGGTCGGCGATGCCGTGCGGCGGCGCGGACCGGCGCTACCTCTTCCGTCGTCGCGGCCAGTTCGCGTTCGAGATCGAGTCCTACGACGTGGTCCGCAGCAACGTGCGCGGCAAGATCCTGCCGCAGCTCGCGCACGGCAACGCGTTGCTCGCCCGCGGCCGCGCGGCCGAGGCGCTCGACAGCTACGAGCGGGCCCTCAAGGTCGATCCGAAGCAGCGCGAGGCGCTGGCGTTGAAGGGCGAGGCGCTGTCGGCGCTCGGCCGCTACGCCGAGGCGATCGCCCTGTTCGACGGCGTGCTGGCCTCCAACCCGAAGGACGTCGAGACGCTCAACGCGCGCGGTATCGCGCGGCTGGCGAGCGGCCGGCTGGCCGAGGCCAACGAGGATTGGCAGGCCCAGCTCAACCTGCTGCCGGCCAGCAGCTCGGCGGCGCGCGGCTGCGTCGCCATGAGGCTGGGCAACCACAGCGTCGCCTACGCCGAGTTCGAGGTCGCGCGGACCAAGGAGCCCGACAACGGCTACTGGCCGCTCTACCGGCTGGCCGCCGGCCGGCTGGCGGGCATGGTGATCGATGCCCCGGCGGTGCCGGGCGACGGACGCTGGACGTCGCTCCTGCTCGGCTACCTGGCCGGCCAGGTCGGCGAGGACAGCCTTCTCGAGCAGGCGATCAGCGGGGACCGCCAGGCCGAGGCGCGCTTCCAGATGGGCGTCGCGGCCGCCGCCACCAATCCCGCGGTGGCCCGCCGTCACTGGAAGGACGTGGTCGAACGCGGCCATCCCGCCCTGATCGAAGTCGCCGCCGCCAGCAACGCATTGGCGCGCCTCGGCTCCTGAGCCGGGCGCCCGGACGAGGAGCCCATGTTTTCCGTCATCCTCTACGGCCGCAACGACAGTCACGGCTACAACCTGCACAAGCGCGCCGCCATCAGCTTCAACGCCCTGGCGGAGGTGATGTCGGACCCCGACGACGAGATCCTGTTCGTCGACTACAACACGCCGGACGATCACCCGACCTTTCCCGAGGCGATCCACGACACGCTGACCGAAAAGGCCAAGAAGGTCATGCGGGTGCTGCGCGTGCGCCCCGACGAGCATGCCCGGCATCGCCTGCAGACCCACCTGGTGGCGCTCGAGTCGCAGTCGCGCAATATCGCGCTGCGCCGCTCCAACCCGCGCAACCGCTGGATCCTCTACACCAACACCGACATGCTGCTGGTGCCGCGCAACAAGGGCGAGTCGCTGAGCGACATCCTCGGCGGCGTGCCCGACGGCTTCTACCAGGTGCCGCGCTTCGAGATCCCGGAGATGCTGTGGGAAGCCGCGTTCGATCGCCGCGACCCGGCCGGCAACCTCGAGAAGCTGCGCGACTGGTCGGTGCGCTTCCACCTCAACCAGGTGGTCCACAACTACATGCCGATGAAGTACGACGCGCTCGGCGATTTCCAGGCGGCGCTGCGCGACGACATGTTCGCCATCCATGGCTTCGACGAGAGCATGATCCTCGGCTGGCACTGCGATTCCAACCTGGCGGCCCGCCTGGCGCTGTACCGCGGCCGGGTCGACACGCTGGTCGACAAGGTGTTCGGCTACCACTGCGACCACACGCGGGTCGCCGCGGCCAACAACAAGGGTCGCGCCACCCGGATGAACGACCAGGATCGCTACATCTGGAACGTCGCCACGCCCTACATCCCGGAGCAGGCCGATAGCTGGGGCTGGCCGGAAGTCGAGATCGAGGAGATCCGGCTCGACCGCGATACGCCCTACCAGCGCTTCACCGCGGGCCTCGACCGGGCGATCGAGCCGGCGACGCTGCCGTTCATCCAGAGCAGCCTCGACTGGCATCTCTACGAGGACCTGACCTACGACCTGCCGCACACCCTGCCGTTCGTCTGCGACCAGGTCGTCACCTATCCGCGGAACACCTCGCTGATGCTGGTCGCGGCCCGCGCCGACTTCGTCGAGAGCTTCGCCAAGGCGTGGCAGGGCATGGGCTTCACCGGACCGCTGCTGATTCCGCAGGAATGCGAGGGTATTCCCGCCGGCCTGCCGGGGGTCGAGCGGGCGCCGTTCGATGTGCAGCTGGCGAAGGCCGAGCTGTTCGTCTTCGAGTTCGGACTGGCGACCCAGACGCCGACCGAGCCGGTGCGCACCGGCCGCGGCATCGCCCCGCTGGACCGCAAGCGACTCAAGGTCGTCGAGCGCCTGTTCAAGCGCGCCGCGGCGCGCGAGGGCGACAGCCGACCGGAGGGGCGCCGGACGGCCCGCCGCTTCATCGGCGTGAACGTGATCTACAACAAGTTCTGGACGACCTTCACGAACCACGTCGGCGCGAACATCAATCCGTTCTGCAGCCAGGTCCTGGCCGGCCCGCCGCGCCAGGACGATTCGATGAAGGGCAAGGTCCTGAAGTTCCGGGCGCGCCACTCGATCTGACGGCGCGCCGACGCCGGCCCCGGGCAGGGGCCGGCCGGTGGTGCCGGGCCTAGCGGCCCGAGCCGAGGTAGAGGATGTCGGCGACGTCGGCGAACTTGTCGGCCGGCAGCGTCCGCCACAGGTCGAGCACGGTCAGGCTCTGGCCGTTGCGCTTGCACCACGTCGGCTCGATCGCCTTGTACTCGGGCCAGCCGGTGGCGACGATCAGCATGTCGCACTCGCGCACCGCGCCCTCGATCGACGAGGCGCCGACCACCTTGTCGCCCAGCACGGCGAGCGCCGCGTCCTGCGCCAGCGGGTCGTGCACCGTCACGACGTAGCCGGCATCGGCCAGCCGCGCCGCCAGCTTGACGCTGTGGCTTTCCTCAACCACCGGGGTCTGCGGCTTGTAGGACAGGCCGAGCAGCGCGATCCGGGTGCCCGGCTTGGCGAACTTGGCGACCAGGGCGGCAAGACGGTCGATCTGGTGGTTGTTGATGCGGTCGGTCGCCTCGGCGACGTCGGCGCGGGCGCCGATCTTGCGGGCCAGCGCGGCGAAGGCGACGTTGTCGCGCGGGAAGCAGGGGCCGCCGTAGCCCATCGCGCCCTTGAGGTACTTCGGCCCGATGCGGGTGTCGGCGCCCAGCGCCTTGGTCACCGCGTCGACGTCGGCGCCCGGCAGGCGGTCGCAGATGTCGGCCAGCATGTTGGCGTACGAGATCTTCGTCGTGACGTAGGTGTTGACCGAGATCTTGGTCAGCTCGGCGTTGACGAAGTTCATGCGCTGCACCGGCGGCTTCTTCTCGCACATCTGCAGGTAGATGGTCTGCAGCACGTCGCCGGCCTTGGTGTCGCTCTCGCCGATCAGGATCGAGTCGGGGAACAGCATGTCGCGCACGACGCTGCCCAGGGCGATGAATTCCGGGTTGTAGCAGAGGCCGAGATCCACGCCGACCTTGCGGCCCGACGCGGCCTCGAGGGCGGCCTTGATCTCGCCGCCGGTGCTGCCCGGCATCACCGTGCTGGTGATGTTGATCATGTGGTAGCCCTTCTTGGTGCGAAGGGCCTTGCCGAGCGTCTCCATCGCCTGCAGCACGAAGCGGTTGGAGAAGAAGCCGGTGCTGTCCGACGGGGTCGGCACGATCACGAAGGTGGCGTCGCTCTTCTGGATCGCCTCGTTGGCATCCATGGTGGCCGACAGGCGCTCGCGGTTGGCGGCGATCAGCTCGTTCAGCTGCGGCTCGACGATCGGCATCTTGCCGGCATTCAGCGCGTCGACCAGCACCTTGCTGACGTCGTGGCCGATCACGGTGAAGCCGCGGCTGGCCAGCACCGCCGCCAGCGGCGCTCCGAGCTTGCCGAGGCCGACGACCGAAACGCGGGGGAGAGGTGCAGCAGTCATTTCCAGGGTCCGTTTTGGGGGCCGGTACTGATACTGTCCGGGACTGCCCGACGCCACCCCGAATTTGCCCGGTTCCGGGAGCAACTGGCGTCTTGCGCCGTACCGTCGCAGGGGCGAAAAGGTCGGCTGGATTGCGCGTCTGGAGCGAGGGAAAGCGGATGAAAGTGGAATTTTCGGCCTTTCCGAAGGCCTTCACCGGCAACGTCGCGGTGTTCGTGGCGGCCGACAAGCAACTCCTGGCCGCCGCGCAGACCCTCGACCAGCAGCTCGGTGGCGCGATCGGGCGGGCGATCGCGGCCAGCCGCTTCACCGGCGCCAAGGGCCAGACCCTGACGCTGCTCGGCCAGGCCGGGATCGATCGGCTGACCCTGGTCGGGGTCGGCAAGGGCCGCGAACTCGACGCCCGGGCGGCCGAGACGCTGGGTGGCACGCTGGCCGGCGAGGCCAACGCGGCCGGCCTCAAGGGCTTCGCGGTGTGGGTCGACGGCGTCAAGGGCAGCCGCCTCACGCCCGGCCAGGTCGCGGCCCGCATCGCGCTGGGCGCCCGGCTGCGGACCTACCGGTTCGACAAGTACAAGACCAAGGACAAGCCGGAGCAGAAGAACTCGCTGGAAGCGATCGCCCTGCATCTCGCCGGGCCGGCCGACGGCCGCCGCAGCTACGACAAGCTCGAGCCGACGATCGACGCGGTGTTCTTCGCCCGCGACCTCGTCAGCGAGCCGGCCAACGAGCTCTACCCGGTCGAGTTCGCGCGCCGCGCCAAGGACCTGGCCAAGCTCGGCATCAAGGTCGAGATCCTGGGCGAGGCCGAGATGAAGAAGCTCGGCATGCACGTGCTGCTGGGCGTCGGGCAGGGCAGCGAGCGCGAGTCGCAGCTGCTGGTGATGTCCTACATGAAGGGGCCGAAGAACCAGCAGCCGGTCGCGCTGGTCGGCAAGGGCGTGTGCTTCGACACCGGCGGCATCTCGCTGAAGCCGGCCGGCGGCATGGAAGACATGAAGTGGGACATGGGCGGCGCCGGCGCCGTCG